>NZ_NIZW01000002.1:345904-691809 GCF_002727185.1 Rhodopirellula bahusiensis | reverse complement strand
GTGGATACATCAACAAGAAATCGCAGGGCCCGCCCGGCTCGAAAACGCTGTGGCGAGGGATGAGCCGTTTCGCCACCATCGTCGAAGCATTCGCGGCATTCAAGCAAATGAGTTGTGGGGTATAAAAAGGCTAGAAGCCTATCCCACTGTCCTCCGAGCACGCACCGGGCGGCTCGCGCCACTCCGCTAATACAACCTGAGTCCCTGTGGCCCTGAGCCCCTTTCCTCCTCCTCATGCCCACCGCACTCATCACTGGCATCACCGGCCAAGACGGCTCGTACCTGACCAAGCAACTGCTTGACCGAGGCTACACCGTGCACGGTTTGGTCAGGCGGACCAGCAACACGGTTCGATCAAGACTCGACCCGCTGTTCCACAACAAGGACGTCTACAACAAGAGCCTGTTTCTCCATTACGCGGACCTGGACGACACCACAACAATCCGACGAATCCTCGTCAAAACACAACCCGACGAGCTGTACCACTTAGCCGGTCAAAGCCATGTGGGAGCCAGTTTTGACATCCCAGAATCAACGTGCCAGTTCACCGGCATGGGCACGCTAAAGATCCTTGAGATCCTTCGCGACCTTGAGAAACAACCGCGGTTCTTGCACATCAGCAGCAGCGAAATTTTTGGTCGTCCCGACAAGTCACCCCAAAACGAACTCACACCGATGCGACCAGTCACGCCGTACGGTGTGGCGAAGACTTTTGCGACCCAAATGGTCCAGCTCTACCGTGAATCGTTTGGCTTATTTGCCTGCAACGCGATTTGCTACAACCACGAATCACCACGCCGAGGCGAATCCTTTGTTACCCGCAAGATCACCAAAGCGGCCGCTGAAATCTCACTCGGCTTGAGTGACGAAATCGTGCTTGGGTCCCTCGACGGACGCCGCGATTGGGGCAGTGCTCCCGAGTACACCACCGCCATGCACCTGATGCTGCAACAAGACACTCCAGACGACTACGTCTTGGCGACCGGGAAAACACACAGCGTCGAAGAGTTCCTCGACGCCGCGTTTCAAAGCGTCGGTCTCGATTACAAAGACCACATCAAACAAAACCCCAAGTACATGCGACCGTCAGAAGTCACCCGCCTGGTCGGCGACCCAACCCACGTCAAGAAACAACTCGGCTGGACCCCCGCGACAACCGCGCTCGAGCTAGCAAAACAAATGACCGCCGCAGACGTTGAATCGCTGAAGCGATTGGCTTCTAGCAACTAGCGTTTAGCTTCTAGCTTTCCATAACCCGCAGCGTCAGCAAGTACTCCAGCCTCCTGCCAGCATTTGTCATAACCCGCAGCGTAAGCAAGGCACACCACCTCCCCTCCCAACCCGCCGCGTAAGCAAGCCCCACGCGTAGCCGGATTCGCCAAGAATTCGGACCTGATTCCTGTGGGATAGGCTTCCAGCCTGTCATCCCCACCAACACCCCAACACCCCAACACCCCAACCTTCCCACAACCTGTACTTTCGCCGCCCTTTAACGCTGTTGGCGACAAAGGCCCTTTGTCGCCATCCTCCCCCATGCCACCTACCACTCCCCAACGACTCCTCATCACCGGCGGCGCAGGCTTCATCGGCAGCAACCTCGTCCGCATGGCCCTGTCAGCCGGCCACCAAGTCCTCAACGTCGACGCCCTGACCTACGCCGGCAACCTCGCGTCCCTGTCAGACATCGAGTCATCCCCCACCTACCAATTCGCTCAAGTCGACATCACCAACGCCGCCGCGATCGACGCCACCGTCGCCGACTACCAGCCCGATGCGATCATGCACTTGGCCGCCGAGAGCCACGTCGATCGCAGCATTGATGGCCCCGGCCAGTTCATCCAGACCAACGTCATCGGCACCTTCAACCTGCTGCAATCCAGTCTGAAGCACTACCGCTCGCTCGAGGGCGATGCCAAAGACCGCTTCCGCTTCCTGCACGTCTCCACCGACGAGGTCTACGGCAGTCTTGGCGACGAAGGCCTGTTCAGTGAAACGACGCCGTACGATCCCCATTCGCCGTACTCCGCCAGCAAAGCGTCCTCCGACCACCTCGCCCGAGCCTGGCAGGACACATACGGGTTGCCCGTCATCGTCACCAACTGCAGCAACAACTACGGCCCGTATCAATTCCCTGAAAAGCTGATCCCGGTCGTAATCCTCAAATGCCTGCGAGGAGAACCGATCCCCGTCTATGGCAAAGGCGAAAACATTCGCGACTGGCTGTACGTCGAAGACCACTGCCGTGCCTTGCTAACCGTCATTGAAAAAGGCACTCCCGGCGAAACCTACAACATCGGCGGCAACAACGAACAACGAAACATCGACCTCGTCCATCTAATCTGCAACCTCATGGATGAGCTCTGTCCCAAAGTCCCCTCGCCCCCGGACACGGGGGAGAGGGCTAGGGTGAGGGGGAAAGAAAGCAAAACTCCCCTCTCCACCTCTGGGGGAGAGGGTCAGGGTGAGGGGGAAAAAGGCCACTCGCAACTCATTTCGTTTGTCACCGACCGCCCCGGCCACGATTTGCGTTACGCAATTGATGCCGGAAAAATCAAACGCGACCTCGGTTGGGAACCGATCGAAACCTTCGAAACCGGCTTCCGCAAAACCGTGCGATGGTACCTCGACAACCAACCCTGGTGGCAAAACATCCTATCCGGCGACTACCAACTCGACCGCCTAGGAACGTCCTAGCAACTAGCAACTCTGATCTCATCGCCTTCGTCACCGACCCGCCCAGCCACGCTCCTCAGCCAGTCTCCTTTGTTCAAGGTTGCCATCTACTCGACTCTACGTCGATGCGTCTACTCTAATGGTTAGCTAGGCGACTCTGCAAAAAGTTCCGTCGAGCTGAACTGGATTGCACTACTCCACACTACAGAGATTGCGAAGCAACAACGTACAGATTTTCAAAGCCTGTCACGCTGAGTACGCAACTGTTTTTCACTCTGAGCGTATTGGAAAAGAGCTTAGCATCGTCTCGTTACACTCGGACGGAGATAACTGGCCGGGCTGGAGTCGCTCTGTCTCCCTATAGTTTATTGAGCCGAATCCTAAATGATACTTAAATTAGCCATTGTCGGTTGCGGCGCCATTGCTGAACAGGGGCACTTACCGGGAGCAATGCACTCAAGCGAGGTAGCAGTTACGTTGCTTGTCGACAAGCAACATGAAAGAACCAAGAAGCTAAGCGAGCAATTCAATGTTGCGAATACGTCGGATCAGCTAGCCGATGTTTTAAAGTTCGCGGATGCAGCCGTGGTGGCAACTCCTCCTGGCTCGCACAACTCGATTACTTGTCAACTATTGGAAATGGGGATCCCGGTTCTTCTGGAAAAACCAATCGCACTCACTGCGGCTGAGTGCCAAGAGATGGTTGATTTCGCAAACAAGACCAAAGTTCTGCTAGCTGCAGGTATGACACGCAGGCTGTTCCGAAGTGATCTCTTGTTACGCGACTTGATCAAGGACGAGCTGCTTGGTGATCTGATCAGCTTTTCGATCGAGAATGGTTACGACTACGCTTGGCCGTCAGCGTCAAACTTCATCTTAAGCAAAGAACAAGCAGGTGGTGGTGTCTTGATGGGGCTCGGGTCACACGTTCTGGATTCCTTGATCTGGATGCTTGGCGACCCGGTTGCGCACGAATACTGGTGTGACGCAGAAGGCGGGATCGAGTCCGAGTGTCGTGTAGATTTGGAAATGCAGTGCGGCGCAAAAGGGTCAGTTGAGCTCAGCCGAAGCAGAAATCTTGAGAACCGATTTTTGTTTGAATTTGAAAAGGGGCGATTGGTCGCGCCGTTCTACGGTGACAACATTACGCTCTCCCTAACTAGCGGCGCGCTTGTCTTGAAAGGAAGATCTGTGCCGATGTCAAATCCAGAAGCGCAAGTGCAATCGATGGCTGAAATAATGGCAGAGGAGCTTGACGATTTTGCTCACGCCATTCGTACAGGCGAACCACCGATGGCGACGGCTGCGGACGCTATGCGTTCAATTCGTTTAATTGAACAGTGCTACAGCTCGCCAAAGCTGTTTAACTTTCCGTGGATGGCTGCGATCGGAGGCGGAAAGTAGTGAATATCGATTTTCCTCGTGGCGCCAAGGTTTTCGTCACCGGCGGTTCAGGCTTCGTTGGCGGCCGGTTAATAGAGAGTCTCGTCCGTGACTTTGATGCAGACGTTACCGCGCTCGTCAATCGGCCTTTTGCAGGCGCGCTGCGCATGGCTCGATTTCCGATAAAGACGGTCTTCGCGCCGATGACTGACAAGGCCGCGATGAAAGAAGCGATTCGAGGATGCAGTATCGTGTTTCATCTCGCGTACGCAAAGAATGGTACGGCCAAGGAAATCTATGAGATCACCGTTGAAGGAACTCGAGCTTTAGCGGAAGCGGCTACAGAATGCGGAGTCGAGCGTTTTGTGAACGTGAGTACATCCGCCGTCTATGGAAATAAGAAGAATGCTTTGATCGATGAGTCTGAGCCCCGTATCAAGTGGGGCTGGGACTACTCGGATATGAAGCTGGACGCTGAAAACGTCGTTTTGGATCTCCACAAGAATCAGGGACTGAAGAGCACTGTGTTGCAGGTGTCTGGTGTTTATGGTCCATGGGGGCCAGTATTCACGATTGCTCCACTACGACAGTTGCAGGCCGGAAGGGTTGGAATCCCAAACGAGGGAAAGGGAGTCTCGAACGCAACATACGTTGACGATGTCGTTCAAGCTTTGCTTCGCGCTGGAGTGCATGATGAAGCGGTCGGAGAAATTTTCATGATAAAGGGGCCGGGCCGCATTACGCGTCGTGAGTTTTACGAACACTACCAACGAATGCTTGGTCGAACGGATTCGATGGTATTGCTAAAAGAAAACGAATTCGGTAAGGAACTTCGAGCAAGAAAGCGCAAAGCGACACGTAGTCTGATCCCCGCAGCTGTCGCGTCGCTCAAGGAAAACTCACAGTTCCGTTCGGCGCTCACGGATTCCGGATTCGTAACGCCTCTCAAGTTTGCTAGAGGCCTAGTTCGCAAGAAGAGCGAATCGCCGACTGGTCCTACACCCGCGCCTGCGGAGACTTCAGATCCAACAGGCGAACTTTTTCTACCGCCCGCTTTCTACGCAAAGTATCTCTCAACTGAAACAGAGTATTCAAACGAGAAGGCGAAGCGAATGTTGGGGTTTCAGCCACAGTTTGACATTGACGCTGGAATGGCGATGACGGAACAGTGGGCTCGGTGGGCGCGAGTAATCTCTGGAGACGCTTCACCTTCGTGAGCAAGTCCGACATAGCTAGCGGCACGAACTCTGAGAACGATGGCGTCAAACGCGGCACGTTTTCAGTCAACGTCTTTGCGCAGGTATTCAGCTTCATCGTGTCGATAGGCATTGGCGTGATGCTAACGCCGTACCTGATTCACAAGCTGGGACCCGCATACTACGGGCTGATACCACTCTCGCTAACAATCATCAGCTACTGTGGGATTCTTACCGTCGCAATTAATACGTCTGTCTCTCGATCGCTTATTCAGGCAATCGAGCGAAAGGAGGCGTCCCAGGCGAATTTGATATTCAATACTTCCGTCGCCGTTTGTATTTCCATTGCCGCGATTGTCGCCACCGCGCTCGTTGCTGCGACGACATTTCTGGATCGTTTGGTTTTGGTTCCCGAAGACGGACTTGCACAAGCACGTTGGCTATTCGGTTGCACGGCCGTTTCGTTTGTTGTCTCAACGCTTGTTACGCCGTTTTCGGTTTCTGCGTTTTGCCGCAATCGATTCGAAATCACCCACGCAATCAGCATCACAAGGAACATTGTTCGTGTTTCCATGATTGTGTTTTTGTTCTGGTATACGGAGCCTAGCCTCAAGTCGGTCGGGCTCGCCGGTTTGGCGTCGGTTGTCGTTGAAGCAATCTTGTTGTTTCTGGCGTGGCGTCATCTGTTGCCCGAGATTTATTTTCGAGTGTCGAATGTAGAGTGGGCTACATTCAAGGGACTTTTTTCGACGGGGGTTTGGGTCTCCGTCTTCCAGGTGGGAACCATCCTTCTGCTCAGCATTGATTTGGTACTGGTAAATCGTATTTTTGGTCCTGCGAGTGGCGGTGAGTATGCGGCGGTGCTTCAATGGAGCGCCTTGCTGCGTAACTTTTCGATGTCCTTGGCTGCTGTGTTTGCTCCAACCATCATGGCGTTGTACGGGAAAGGCGATTTTCCGGCTGTCGCTGGCTATGCGATACGTGCATCAAGATTTGTCGGATACTGCATGTCGATTCCGATCGCAATCCTTTGTGGGCTAGCGCCATTTGTACTGAGTGTCTGGCTGGGCCCTGAATTCGCGAAGCTCGCCCCGTTAATGATTGTGTTGGTCGCTCCCTTGTCGATTAATTTGGCAGTCATGCCATTGTTCTCCATCTCGATTGCGGCAGACAAGATAAAGATTCCGGGGATACTGACGATCGGTTCCGGCGTGATCAACTTGTTACTGGCAATTGCCTTGGCGACTCGGACACCGCTTGGGATTCTTGGTGTAGCACTTTCGGGTGTGATTGTTCTTACATTGAAAAATGCGATTTTCACTCCCATCTACGCGGCGAGCAATATTGACCACTCTTGGCGGACTTTTCTGACGCCGCTGATTCGTCTGTCTCTGTTTGCGGGAATGCTCGCTGGTGCAGCCTGGTCAGCAAGCAACATCATCGTGATCGATTCCTGGCTTCACATCATTAGTGTGTCGCTATCCCTGGCGGTTGTGTACTCACTCCTTCTTTATCGCTTCGTTATGGATCAAGAGGATCGGCTCTTTGTAAACGGAAAGATCCACACGCTTGCCTCTCGTTTTGGTTTGGGGTTGCTTTGGGAGAATCTTCCTAGCAGCGTCCGTCGCCCATGAGTTTGCAAAGCACAGTAATCAACAACGGCATGTGCATTGGCTGCGGCATGTGCGCGTCGGCGAATCCGAAAACCTACTCGATCGCGTTGAGTGACAGCGGGATGTACACGGCCGTATCGAGTGGCGAACAGGCCGATGACAAGGCTGCAGTTGTTTGTCCGTTTGGCGATGGCGTTCCAGATGAGGATCAGATAGCGAAAGAGTTGTATCCAGCCGCGACTGGGTACACGCAAGGCATTGGGTACTACGCCGATTGCTACGCCGGGCACGTTAGTGTGCCGGGTATCCGAGACGCTGGCAGCTCAGGTGGAATGGGGACCTGGGTCCTTGTCGAGTTGTTGAACAGCGGGGAGATCGACGGCGTTTTGCATGTCAGTGGGGCAGACGACCGAGATGGGGTTCCGTTCGCCTATACAATTTCCAAGACCGAGCAGGAGATTCGGGCGCGAGCGAAATCGCGTTACTATCCCGTCGAAATGTCAAAGGTCCTACAGCAGCTTCGCCAGCTGGGCGGGCGTTACGCAGTTGTCGGGTTGCCTTGCTTCATCAAGGGGCTTCGCCTACTGGCATCGCAAGATGCGCAGATTGGTGATCGCGTTGCGTTTACAGTCGCGTTGTTTTGCGGCCATTTAAAAAGCAGTCGATTCGCAGATTTTTTTGCGTGGCAAGCAGGAATCAAGCCAGGCCAACTTGAATCCGTAAACTTCAGAACGAAGTTGCCTGATCGTCCGGCCAGCAACTATGGCATTACTGTAAAGGGAGCTGATATTGATCATTGTCGCTCCAATCTAGAGTACTCCGGCAGCAGTTGGGGATATGGATTCTTCAAGTACACCGCCTGTGATTACTGTGACGATGTCGTTGGAGAAACGGCCGACATATCCGTTGGCGATGCCTGGTTGTCCGAATATGTAGATGACAGTCGGGGATCGAATGTCGTTGTCGTACGGAATGAAGTGATTCGGCGTCTGGTTGATGCCGGTGTTACTCGCGGTGAACTTGCTTTGGCAAGTGTAGATCCAGACGTTGTCGTTCAATCGCAAGAGGCTGGCCTGCGCCATCGTCGCGAGGGGCTTTCCTATCGTCTCTTTCAACGTGACAAGCGGGCGCTCTGGCGCCCACAGAAACGCGTTGCTGCAAAAGCCGATCACTTGACACCTCGGCAACATCGGATTTTCGAGCTGCGTGAAGCGATTGCCGCCCAAAGTCACACTGCATTCAAGACGGCAATTGGCGAAGGATCGCTGCAAAAATTCTTCGATTTGATGAAGCCGCTGCTGGAACAGTATGACGCGTTGTATCGGCCAAACGCGTTTGTCCGATTCAAGACGTACGGCAGAAAACAACTTTCAAGGATAAAGCAATGGTTGCTTTCGAGGGCCAAGGACCGGAGAAGTCTGGATGAGTGATCGTATTCTATTCGTTGGAAACGGTTCGTATCAAAATCGTGGCTGCGAGGCGATTGTTCGCGGAACTCTAGAGATCTTGCGAAACACCAATTCATTTCGTGATTTCGAGTTCGACTCAGGCATCTACGCCGATTATGAAACGCTTCAGGCTCAGCAGAAAGAAGAATCAGACCACGGAGTTTCGCATTTCGGGCTTCGCGTAGCGAAGCCACGATTCTCTGCGGACTGGTTTGCAGATCAGGCAAACCGACGCCTGGGCACGAATGTCGCCGGAGTACACTCTCCGTTGCAACGACGCTTGGCGAAAGCGGTAGTTGCCCTTGAACTCGGTGGCGACAACTATTCGTTGGACTATGGGGTCCCCGGCCACTTTTTAGAAATGGACAATTTCATTCAGTCCAAGAATGTCCCTGTCGCTATCTGGGGAGCTTCGATTGGTCCTTTTTCTGACTCGCCAGATTTCGAGAGTCAGATGAAACGTCATCTTTCGCAGTTGACTGGAGTTTTTGTCCGCGAGTCTTTCAGCGCAGATTATCTGAAATCGATTGGCGTGGAAGCGAATGTTCGGCAGGTTGCCGACCCTGCCTTCTTGTTGAAGCCCACGGCTCCGTCTGAGCAGATTCAAGAACTTGTGAAAGACGATCCAATCGGAGTGAATTTGTCGCCGCTCGTGGCGAAGAAGTTTCGGTCGTCGTCAAAAATGCCGTGGGAAATCACACCTGCAGACCTTGAAGTGTTCATAGGTTTTTGCGTGGATTTTCTTTACAAACTATTGAGGGAAACTGATGCCAGTATCGTGCTTGTACCGCATGTGATGTCAAAGCATGTTGGAAGCGACGATTTGTTCCTCATGGAACGGATACTTGAAAAAGTGACCGCCAGTGACCGCGAGCGAATTACGCTAATACCTCCAACGCTTAACGCTGCTCAATCAAAGTGGATCATCGGCAAGTGTCGTGTGTTCGTCGGTGCTCGCACGCACTCCACAATTGCTTCGATAGGATCTGGAGTTCCGACTCTCAGTCTTGGATACAGTCTCAAGGCAAGAGGATTGAATCAAGATGTGTTTGACACCCAAGATTGGTGCATTCCATCTGCCGATCTAACCATTGACACACTGATTTCTTACTGCAAACGCCTGCTTTCCAATGAGCAAGATTTGCGGACGCATTTACGCGATCGCGTACCGCAGATTCGGGAAGCATCCATGAGTGCCGGCGGACACTTAGCACAGTTGTTGCAACGCGAAATTTAGTGTTAGAAGAACACACGAAAGGCAGAGACAATAACCTGAACCTCGTTCGGTTCATCTTGGCGATCCTGGTGATTTATTCTCACAGCTTTCCGCTTTCATTGGGAGGTGATTTCAGCGATCCGTTTAAGCGTTGGCTCGGCTTCGCTCTTGGCGATTTTGCGGTCAATGCTTTTTTCACGATCAGTGGGTTTTTGATCGCAAGAAGCTTTATCCAGCGAAAGTCGCTTGGTCGTTTCGGCCTCGCAAGAGTCGCAAGGATCTATCCAGCGCTATTTGTCGCGGTCGTCTTTTGCATCGTTCCGGTCGGGTTATCGCAAACTTCGCTATCAACACCCGAATACTTTGCGGAAAAGCTTACTCGCAATTTCTTGGTGAAAGACTGCCTGCTAATTCCCGGCAAGATGCAATTTTCGCTTCCGGGAGTGTTTGAAGACGTTCCCTATCCGAATGTGGTGAACGGATCTTTGTGGACATTGCCGTATGAAGTTTCGATGTACGTTGCGATTGCTGCGGTCGGGCTGCTGGGATTCTTGAAGCGGCGCATTGTTGCGCTCGCTTTGTGTTTGGCCATCGTCGTCGCGTTCATCGGAGATTTAGGTGACGGATCGCATGCCATTCGGTTGGGAGCATTCGGTGCCGTCGGCGTTGTGATGTACCTGTTCCAGTCCCAAATCAGAATCGAACGCTCAGTATTTGGGCTGCTGAGCTGTGCTGGGATCGCTATGTCGCTGCTTGGATACGCGAACCTCGGGTCACTCATTCTAGGCAGCTATTGTGTGCTCTGGCTCGGCTTTGTGCCGGGCGGCACCCTTCGTTCCTACAACAAGGTAGGGGACTATTCATATGGGATGTATATCTTTGCCTATCCGATCCAGCAGACTGTGGTGAACTTGTTCCCGGCTGTCGTTCCGTCACAGATGTTTGTTGTTTCAACATTGGCAACATTGCCACTCGCAGTGTTGTCGTGGCACTTTGTGGAACGGCCTGTTTTGCAGAAAGTCAGAAAGCGAAATTTCGTTCCGGAAATGGGGCAGGAAAAGTGATCCAGCCTGCAATCTCCGTCGTGGTCCCACTGTACAACAAGGCGGACTATATCAACGCGACACTGGAGTCCTTGCTGGCACAAACACATGAAGACTTTCAGGTTCTTGTCGTCGATAACGGTTCGACTGATACTGGCTCCCAGTGCGTGCGAGACGTTGCATCGCGGGACAATCGTGTTCAACTGTCTTCGTCACCGAAACAAGGGCCAGGGCATGCAAGGAACTTCGGTGTTCAGAATTCGACCGGACGTTGGATTCAATTTCTTGATGCGGATGACCTGCTGGAGCCCGATCATCTCGCGAACCTAATTGAAATCGCCAACCGGAATCCGGATGCAACGGTGATTGCCGGTGGTTGGAAAGAGTTTGTCGACGGAAATCCGAACGACTTCGTTGCCAAGCGACCAGCCAGTGAGGCAGATCCGACGGAAATTGCGAATGCGACCATTGCCGCATCCCCTTGGGCCGTTCATGCAGCGCTGGTCGACAGGCAGTTGATCTTGGATCATCCATGGCCAGAGCATTTGGACGGCCTTCTTGCCGAAGACAACGCGTTTTGGTTTGGTATTTGTCTTCATGGAAGCGTCGTGTTCAGTTCATCAGCATCCGCACTGTACCGTACACAAACCGAAAACTGTCGGACTCAATCCGGTGACATTCAAAAGTGGTTTGACGGCGTGAACGCTGCGGCCGAGGAAAACGTCAAAGCCCTGCGGGCACTCGGTCGCGAGCCGAACCCACAGCAGGCGTCAGCGCTGATGCGACTGTATTCCGGTCTATACAACCAAGCAATTGAAGCCAATAACACCCAATATGCCAAGCTGGCAGCAGAGAAAGCCAATCATTGGCTAAGTCGTTGCGAGTCCTCGTCCGGTTCGTTGATGCTGCGAAAGCTGATTGGTATTCCTCTGTTCGAGAAAACACGCCGGCTAATCGGCTAAAGCGAAAATGAAGTTCTTACGTGATAGCTATTTCTTGATTCGCCACCTCGGTCGCGGAGTTCCACGATCCATTGGAAAGCACGACTTTCGCTTTGACGAAAGTTTGCGCCGCTGGAATTTCGATCAAGAAGCGGAGGTGCGCGACGGAATCGAATCGAACCTGGGTGCTGGTGAAACGGCGATCGATATCGGTGCCAACTTTGGCATGCATACGTTGTTGATGGCCGACTGCGTTGGCAGCAACGGGAACGTCATCGCGTTGGAACCGATTCCGGAAAACTTGCGGCTGCTGCGTCGCAATATCGCACTGAATCGTTTCGACGACCGTGTCCAAATCACAGCTAGTGCCATTAGCGATCTGGAACAGCCGACGCTGCAGATGGAGGTTGACTCAGACAATCTGGAGCCGAGTGCTGCAATTTCGATGAATGAAAATGCGGTCGGCACAATTGAAGTTCAAAATCAGTCGCTCGATTCGATCACGACACACCTGACCAACCCGGGCAAGTGCTTCGTGAAAATTGATGTGGAAGGTGCCGAAATGTCCGTGCTTCGCAGTGGCATCGATTTCCTGAAACGCGTGCGGCCCAAATTGTTGATCGAAGTCCACGACTATGCACTGCCGCAGTTCGGTGAGTCGACTGAATCGGTTTACGCATTCTTGCGTGAACACGGGTTTGAAATCGGGCAATTGTCCGACATGGCCAACCACAACGGACAATACCACCACATCCTGGCCACCCCGAGCTAAGACGATCTGCTTTCGTAGCGGGACTCGCCAGAGTTCCTGCTGCTCAAGCAGCATAAAAAAGGAATTCTGGCGAATCCCACTACCAGATGAATCGACGGCTCGCGCCACTCCGCTAAGAACAAACGAATAATATTGATCACAGTCGAAAACTTACCGATCGACGGCTCCAAGCTGATCAACACACGTGTGTTCAACGACAATCGCGGCTCGTTCGAAGTGTTCTGGGAACAGGACTTGCTGAAAGCCAAGGACATCTCGTTCGCACCCACCAATGCGCATCATTCCTACAACAGTCGAACGAACACGTTGCGCGGGATGCACTTTCAAAAGGCTCCCCACGGGCAGAACAAACTGGTCTCCTGTATCAGCGGTAAAGCCTGGGACGTGATGGTCGACTTGCGAGCGGATTCAAGCACGTTTGGCAAATGGCACGCGACGGAACTGTCCGCAGCGAGCGGAAACGCCGTGTTGATTCCGGCGGGATGCGGTCACGGCTTCATTACGTTGCAACCGAACACGACCATCGCCTACTTGATCGAAGGCGAATACATTCCCGATGCTGGCCGAGTCCTTCGTTGGGATGACACGAAGGTCGCAATTCAATGGCCGTGCAAGGATCCTATCTTGTCTGAAAAAGATGCTACCGCGCCAGATTGGGAGCAATGCGAGTTTTAGTCACCGGTGCGACTGGCTTCATTGGTCGCTGGATCCTGCCAGCGCTTGCTGCGCGCGACTGCGAAGTCATTGCCGTCAGCAGTAGCCCTAACGCAGCAAGTTGCCACGAATCAACGGCGGGCCAAAGCGATGTGCGATGGATCACTGGTGATCTATTGGACCATTCCGCGATCGCAAGCACGGTTGCACAGGCCAACGCAGACACTTTGGTGCATACCGCATGGGACACAACGCCAGGTACCTACTGGACGACATCCAAGAACCTGGATTGGGTTTCGGCCAGCTTGAAACTGTTTCAAGCGTTTCAGCAATCCGGTGGTAAACGCATCGTGGCCGCTGGTACCAGTGCTGAATACAGTTGGGGTGACGATGCCAATTTGACCGAGGGCGTCAACGAGCAATCCAATACGCTGTACGGCGTTGCCAAGGATTCTCTGCGTCGCACGCTAGAACAATGGGCAGCCGTGAAAAATTTGTCGTGGGCGTGGGGACGTGTTTTTTGTCCGTTTGGCCCACACGAGCGGGTCGAACGGTTGATTCCCAAATTGATTGGTCGCTTGTGCGCAAACGAGCCGATGCCGTTTGACAGCGGGAACCTGATTCGGGACTTCATCAGTGTGCAGGATTTGGGGGACGCCTTCGCGGCGTTAGCGACATCCAGCATTCAAGGACCGATTAATCTGGCGTCAGGTCAGGACACGTCGATTCGCGACATCGTCACCATCCTAGCCCAGCACATGGGGCGGATTGACCAGGTTCAATTCGATAGCTTGCCCGACCCAAAGGGGCAGCCCAAACGCATCGTCGCCGACATTGGCCGGCAAACCAACGAATTGGGCTGGCAGTCGTCGACGACGGTGAAGCAAAGGCTGATCGAAACCTGCGACTGGTGGATCAACAACGGATGACCAACGTTGCCGAACACTCCGTAGTCAGGTTCGAATCTAGCGACCACTGAGTTTTCGATGAGCGGCAGGCCCAGTCATCCGGAAACCCCAATCATCCAGAAGTACAGCCAAGCATTCGGCAACACCGGTGTAAACCGCAAAGAAGCCAGACGTTTAAAAGACACGAACAGACTTTCGACTGCCCAAGCATTCAAGCCGACTATCCTGTCGAGCCCTGACCTTTTCCTTGACATTCCTTCAAACTCCTCGCTACTAGCCCCACGTTAATTCATGAAAAACCTTCACTGTATGAATTGTGGATCGTACGATTTGCAGCGTTTCATTGACTTGGGTGACCAGCCCAATGGAAACCACTTTCCAACGCCTGAGATCAAAGATCAGGAATTGGTCTTTCCGTTCGCAATGATGATCTGCAAGAGCTGCCACCAAGTGCAGTTGGAAGAGTTCCCTGCACCGGAATTTATGTTCAGCAATCACCCCTACGTCACGGGCGTCAACATGCCGGTGGTTGATCACTTTGACTGGATGGCCAAGCGAACGGTCGAACGATTCCGAATTCCTGAAAACAGCTTGGTCATTGACATCGGCTGCAACGATGGAACGCTGCTGCGAAAGTTCCAAGACCACAAGATGCGTGTCCTGGGGGTCGACCCTGGCCGTTTGACTGGCGAATTGTGTCGTGAAGCGGGCACGACCGTTTGTGAGACGTTTTGGAACGAAGCGACCGGTCGCGCGTTAAGCCAGCTGAACGTTCGGCCGCGGCTGATCACGGCGACGGCGGTGTTCTATCACGTCCAAGACATCCACGACTTCATCCGTGGTCTTACCGCGGTGATGGACGACAAGACGATCTTTCTAACCCAGTGTGTGAACTTGAAAGATGTGATTCAGAAGTGCCAGTTCGATCACTTCTATCACGAACACACCATGATCCACTCAATTGGCCCGCTGAAGCGACTATTCGAGGAGCACGGCATGCGGATCATTGACGTGGAACATGTGGACGTTCACGGCGGTTCCTTCTTGTGCTACGTCGGCCTGAATTCGAACGAAAACGTGACGTCACCAGCGGTCGAAAAATGGATCCGTGACGAAGAAAAAGCTGGCTTGTACGACATCGACGCTTACAACGAATTTACGCAAAAGGTCGAAACCAATCGCGACGATCTGCAGAAACTGTTAAAGGGCTTGAAGGATGACGGAAAGAGCGTCTGGGCCTTGGGAGCACCGCTGAAGGGCAGTACGCTGCTGAACTATTGCGACATTGGACCCGACCTGTGCCAAAAGGCAGTCGAGGTCAATAAGTTCAAAATTGGCAAGCTGACACCGGGCACGCATATTCCGATCGAGGATGAAAAGAGTCAAGCCGAACGTCCCGATTACTACCTCGTGCTCAGCTGGAATTTCTTGCCGTTCTTCGTCGAAAAGTACAAGGACTACTTGGCATCGGGCGGCAAGTTCATCGTGCCGAATCCGTCTGTGCACGTCGTTGGCGAAGGTGGCAAAGAAGTTGCTTGATCGATTCCCAGGAAAAGATTGCTGCGAAACGCCTGCGTCCTGATTGATGTCTAAACCAACAAACCTGTTGATTGTCGAAGAGGCCTTGCGGAACCGCGAAGGTCATTGGTTTGAGTACAATCGCGCAACCAAGGCTGCTCTGCAGGAAGTCGGCGATGTGGATGTATCCATGTTGGGCAATATCACCATGGAGCCATCGGTTGCCGAGGAACTGGGGGCAACGCCGCACTTTCGATTTACCGTTTGGGATCAGATCTACAACCAGCCACAGGCTTGGAAACGTTACCTGGGAATCGCCAGACACAATCGACGACTGTACCAGGACCTGGCCAAGCATCTTGTGGTCAGTGATCACTACGACACGGTTTTTGCACCGACCGTTGTGTTGCACCATTTTCTTGGGTACCACAAGATCGCGAAACGATTTGGTGGTCGCAAGTTTCGGCAATTGGTGTTGCTGGTTCGCAATAACATCGCCCTGTACGACAATCAAGGCAATCGGACGTTTCGCGGCACAGCCAAGTTCTGGCGTTGGGCGATCAAGCGCTTTCAGCCCATGTTGGATTCAGGAGCCGTGCGTTTTGTGACGGATAGCGAACGCTTGGCTGATGAATATGAAGAATTGACCGGGATACGGTTTCAAGTACTGCCGCATCCATGCTTGATTGGACTTCAGGCCCCGAGTACACCGGCCGATGAATCGTTCGGCAAAACGGAAAAAAATAGCACAAGCGAGTCCACCAAATCGGTTCGCGTGTTCTTGCCTGGGCCTGCACGATATGAAAAAGGGGCAGACCGATTGGTTGAAGCTGCGAAGCTGCTGAGTCAGCAACAGGATTTGTCGCCGATAGAAATGGTTTTTCAATGGTCTGATGCATTCACGCTGCCAAACGGTTCTATGCTGGGCCCCGACGACTTGCCTGCACTGAATCTTTCGAACGTGACGTTCGATGTGATCACGAAACCGCTCAGCAGTGAAGCCTATCATCAACAGCTTTTGAAGGCTGATCTGATCATTCTGCCGTATCGTCGCGAAGTTTATTTTGCGCGCATTTCGGGCGTTGCAGTCGAAGCAATGATGCTGGGTAAGCCATTGCTTTACACCAGCGATACATGGGTAGACACCATTGCCAGCCAGTTCGATTGTGGCCTGTCGATGGACAACGATGTGGCCGGCGTGGTTGAAGCGATTTCGGAAGCAATAGCGAACCTTGACACGATGGCCCAGCAGTCGCGTGGAGCGGCAGGTGATGTTGCGAGTTTCTTTTCGGCAAAATCTTTTACGTCTAAGTTGTTGAATTCTTAGAGAACATACCTGTCTGAGGATCGGATGATCATGATTGAAATTGCGAACATTCTTGAAGAAACGATTGCGGAATCGAATGACCTTTCTCCATCGTGGGGAGAAATCAAAGAGTACAACGAGCATATGCGGTACCGATACCGCTTGACGTTGGATGACATCACGTCCGTCGGTAAGCAGCTTCGAGTCCTGGAGATAGGTGCCTTCACGGGGGTTGTCTCGGTTTCGCTGAAGAAAATGGGATATTCCGTAACTGCGCACGATATACCGTTCATTGTTGAAGACAAATCGATGAAACACTTTCTGGTCAACAACAATGTAGAATGTGTTGGCTTGGACCTTCAGGACACCGTGTTTCCGATTCAAGACGAAAAGTTCGACCTGATTGTTTTTAATGAAGTGCTAGAGCATTTGTGCTTCAACGCGATTCCACTACTTCGCGAGTTCAATCGACTTCTCGACAATGGGGGACGAGTCTACTGTGCAACTCCCAACCTTGCTTGCCTGCGAAACCGTGTTTATCTGTCGCGTGGAAAAGGGTTCCTAAGTCCGATCTCGTCCCTGTTGCTGCAACTTCAACCCGGGATGGCAACGAGCGTTGGTTTGCATTGGCGTGAATGGACGAAAGACGAATTGGTTGAACTTTTCAACGCGTCCGGCTTCCACGTGGATCGACACTGGTATCGCCAACACATTCGCGGAATAAAGATCAGAAACAGGATCGTGAATGCGCTCTACACCGTTTTTCCTGCCTTGCAACCTGGCCAAGTCGGCGTGTTTAAGAAGGACTAAAGAGTGGCTAACGGGAACAAGCCGAGACGAATCCTTCATTTCTGTCCATTGAGTACGGGCGGGGTTGCAACGAACGCTCATCATCAAGCGACTGCACTTGTAGAAGCAGGCGCTGATGTGACGCTCTTGTGCTCGCCTGAATGGTCGCATGCGGAAACCGAAACGAATTACCGCCAGGTTCGCAAACTTACTGCGCCGCCCAAGCATGGCCAGAGTTCACGAATTCTTAGCCGCTTTCGAACGGCACGCAGCATCCTCGCGAATCATCGGCAATGCGTACGTTCCATACGCGATGGTGCGTATGCAAACGTCTTGTTTGCATCGTTCACTGAGTACTTAGCCCCAGTCTGGGCTCCAGTGCTGAGACGCATGTCAAATCAAGGTGTATGGTTTGGCGCCATGTGCCTTGATCCAGTTCGGGATTATGTCGTTGGGCCGAAATGGTGGCATCGATGGTCAGTCAAGAATGGGTATTCGTTTCTAAGTGACGCATTCGTGCATCATCCGATTGAGCTAGAGACTTTCTCGTCACGTTCAATCGAGCCAACCGTCGTGCCGCATGGGGAATACCCGATGCCGCCGCCGAGTTGCAGCTCAGCCGAGCTGAAGCGAGAGCTCGGAATACCTGATAGCGATAATGTAGCACTTTGCTACGGGCATCTACGCGATAATAAGAATCTGAAGACATCGATCGAAGCGGTAGCGGCAACTCCAGGATATTCGCTGGTTGTTGCCGGTAGCGAAGCCGCTCCCGGCCAAATACAATCCTCCGACTACGTACGTTTTGCAAAAGAGATCGATGCTGAATCGAGTGTGTTCTGGAAAATCGGGTACCAGACTGATCAAGATACATCGAATCTGTTTCAAATGTCGGACTGCATTCTTTTGCCGTACGACAGCAGTTTCGTTTCTGCCAGTGGCGTTCTGTTTATCGCAGTGCCGTTCGAAGTCCCTTTGATTGCATCATGTGGTGATGGGCCGCTTGCTGCAGCTGTTCAGGACTATGGCCTCGGAATTCGAATTCCCAAGCCAACGATAACGCAAGTAAGTCAGGCGTTGAAAAGCGTTGATGAAGTTGCAGAATCGGCCAGATGGAATGATTTTCGGCATGAGCACTCCTACGATCGGAACGCAGAATTGTTGCTCGATCGTATCGCCGTATTTCACAATTTACAAAACCAGGAATAAAGGCATTTAGGCACATATGCGTGTAAGTATTTTCGGAATCGGTTACGTCGGAGTTGTCACCGCCGGCTGTCTGTCTGACCAGGGCCATGACGTGATTTGCGTGGATGTTAACCAGGAGAAGGTTGACAACATTAACAACGGAGTGGCGCCGATTGTTGAAGAGGGGCTTGATGAAATGATTCGTCAGGCGCGGGCCCAAGGCCGTTTGAGTGCAACGCGTGACCACGAGAAAGCAATTGCCGATACTGAAATTTCGATTGTTTGCGTTGGGACTCCATCATTGGAATCCGGTCGCCTGAACCTAAAGTACGCAACCGAAGTGTATGCGCAAATCTGCGCAGCAGTAGAGACAAAACAGTCGAAGCATGTCGTGATTATCAGAAGCACAATGCTGCCGGGTAGCGTACGGAATTTGGTCGAGAATTATTCGAAGGAGCTAATCAAGACAGGTTCTTTGGAAGTGTCTTTCTGCCCAGAGTTTTTGCGTGAAGGCAGTGCAATACAAGACTTCAATCACCCCGGCCTCGCTGTCTACGGGTCATACGGTGACAAGCCAAATGAGAGCCTCGTGACGCTGATGGGCGAATCACAGCTTGTACCACTGGAGGCCTCGGAGTTAGTTAAATACGCCTGCAACTATTGGCACGCAGTGAAGGTTGCATTTGGTAATGAGATAGGACGCATAAGCAAGCATCTTGGCGTGAATGGCCAACATTTGATGTCGATCTTCTGCCAAGACACTCAATTGAATATCTCGCCGAATTACATGAGACCTGGGACGCCATTCGGTGGATCCTGTTTGCCCAAAGATGTGTCAGCCCTGAGCGCTTTCTCAAAACAAGAAGGGATTTCACTTCCGATGCTTGAAAGCATTTTGGATTCAAATGAATCGCACCTGGATCATCTTCTTCGAATAGTCAATAGGGCAGGGGTTAGAAAGATTTTGATTATTGGATTGACATTCAAAAAGGGAACGGACGATCTGCGTAGCAGCCCAATGGTAGCTCTTGCCGAGACACTTCTAGGAAAAGGATTTGATGTCGAGATATTTGATGACAACCTGGAATTGTCACGGCTGACGGGAAGTAACCAAATCGAAATTGACCGCCGGATGCCTCACCTGGCAGCAAGGTTGATCTCCGACTTAGCGAGTGGCATTAAGAAAAGTGAGCTGGTGGTGTTTTCTCAATCACCCGTTGGCCTCTCAGAGGCGGCCAGCCACTTTACGAAAGACAAGGTGATTGTCGACGTCAACGGGATAGCTGAACTTGAAACATTCGGGGGCAGATATGAGGGGCTTTGCTGGGATTCGCTCGGGGAATAGCCCCTCGGAAAAATTGCCCCCTTTGGTGTGGTCGAAATGCAACCGACTGTTTGCAAATGGAGATGAAGTCACGGAGAACCGCCAAGTGAATTCCGCGATCGGTATGTTGATCGCGGAGACCGTTGGATCTGTTTTCGCACGTCGTTACGTCATGTCGCGCGACGGGAAACGGCGCGAGTTAGTAGGTGCCGTGACCGAAGTAGAAGTCAAGTTATTGGCGGATCTGATTCAGAAACACACACTGGCGAATGCTTTGGAAACCGACATTGCCAATGGAAAGATCGTACGGGATACGCTTTTCGATCACGCCACCAATGATTGCCCAGCAATCGCAAGCGACTTGATCAAAACTACTCCAAGTGTGTTACCATTATGAATCTTCGCGTTCTGGCCGGTAGTCTGGCGGCGTTTGGATATAACCACATCGTGGGAAAGCTTCCTTCACGTCTCGTTCGCTCGCTTTACTTGCAAGCCTATTTGAGGCGGCGTGGACAAGGAACTGGCATTCAGATGGGGTGCCGGTTTCTGAATGGACGCCGCGTCTCGTTCGGCGATCGCAACGTGATTAACTTTGGCTGCCTGCTGGATGGACGAAAGTTTAACATCACAACGGGCAGCGATGTATCGATCGGTCCCGAGGTAGCCATTTTGACATTGGGACACGATCCGCAATCGCCGGATTTCGCGGACCGCGGCGGTGATGTGGTGATCGGCAATCATGTTTGGATTGGTTATCGCGCAACCGTGCTTCCCGGCGTGACAATTGGCGACGGTGCTGTTGTTGCGGCCGGCGCGGTGGTCAGCAAAGACGTTGATCCCTACACGATTGTTGCCGGTGTTCCTGCCAAGCCGATCGGAACACGGACAAAGGACTTGACCTATCAACTGAACTACAATCCGCTGTTGCTTTAGCGGTGAGGTAGCCGTAGTAAGCGTAGGCCATGACCTGTCCTGGCGATGATTGCACGTAGGGCCGGCTCCGCCGGCCAATCTCGGATTCGAGCGACTGCAGCGACCGGCCCACCACCACAGCAGTATTTGCTAATCATGAAAGTTTGCAGTCTGGGCTTCAGCCTGAATTGGTCAGGATTAGATTCCGCCTGAAGGCGGTGCTGAGAACAAGGTAGGACAATCAAGTTTCTCAAGACGCTCGCAAACGCTGCCGAACATTCCTTGTTGCGATCAAAGAAATTGACGCTCTTCCTTTTGCTCAGCAACGCAATCACACTTGCGACGCTGGTTGTGATTTGTTGGTACTACCGCGTGCCTGGCAAGTTTTATCGTCGGCTGGTCGTTGAATCTCGCGTGCCCGGCGTTAACGAGAGCTTTGAATCGAATCGCTTTTACGCGACCAGCCGCCAATTGTTTGATCTGTATGCAGCATCAAATCCTTCCGACACGCGACCAGCGACGCTGGTTTTGGGGGACAGTCAGGTTTCACTTGTCAATTGGAACGAAATGTTGCCAGGCTTCGATGCAGTGGGGCGAGGCATTCCGGGCGATACGGTTGCTGGGCTTTCGTATCGGATTGGCGACTACCAGGACCACCAACCTGCAACGTGTGTGTTGATGATCGGAACCAACGACGTGCTGACTGATCGACCGTTCATAGAAACCGAAGCAGCGTATCGTGACTTGGTTCAGCATAGCCTGGACATGTGGCCGAACTCGCGGATCGTATTGGTCAGCGTGCCACCGTTTTCCAAGTGGGTCACCAAGGCGGAAGCGAAAAACAATCGCGTCAAACAGATGAACGTCTTTTTGAGCAATTTGGCTGGCCAGTCACCACGGACGATTTACACAAACTTGCATGACGCCATCATCGATGCAGATCAATACCTCGCGAACGAAATGACCATGGACGGCGTTCATCTGAACGCTGCCTCGTATTCCGTTTTGCGAAATCAACTTCAGGCCATCGGCGCGAATTAGTCTGGCATTCGCAGATGGCAATTTCCGAAACCCAATCTGACTTTCTGAATCTGACGCGATGGATCGCTGCCGGTTTGGTTGTGCTAGAACACGCGCGTAGTCTATTGTTTGTCGACTACGGCCAAACCGAATCGCCTGGAATACTGGATAAGGGGTTTTACTTTGCGACTGGCTTTGGCCACGAGGCCGTCGTGATCTTTTTCGTCACCAGCGGATTTTTGGTTGGCGGAACGGCCTGGGATTTGTTTCAAAAAGAACAATTCGAATGGCGACGCTACATGGCAGATCGAGCAAGCCGATTGTACGCAGTGTTGATTGTCGCCGTAATTTTGGGTGGCGTCATGGATTGGATTGGCGGGAACTATTTCAACGCGTTTGGATTCTATACGGACCAAACGCCTGAACCGGTTGCTGTGGTGGGGGAATCGTTCTTAGATCGATTGTCACTCCGTCACGCGGCTGTCAGCTTGATCATGTTTCAAGAGGTATGGCTGCCGTCATTCGGCAGCAATGGTCCGTTGTGGAGTCTTGCCCATGAATGGTGGTACTACATTCTGTTTCCGCTGTTGCTGGGCGTGTTGAAGGGCCCCGCATTACCACGCTTGGTATGCGCTGGTCTGGGCATCTTGCTGTGCTGGCTACTGACGCCATACATCTTGATCTTGTTTGGTGTCTGGTTGCTGGGTGTTCTCGGGTGGAGGTTGAACGCCAGGCGATGGTTTTCACCGTTCTTGGCTTTACCTGTTTTCTTCGCAAGCCTGTTGATGATGCGACTGGAGGTTCACCTGTTTCCGTACTCACACCAGTACTTATTGGGGCTTGGGTTTGCAATTTTGCTGAACTCAGTTGCGGGGGGCGAGAATCGCTTTTGGCTACAAGGTTGGTCACGCTGGCTAGCCGATTTTTCGTACTCGCTTTACTTGATTCATCTGCCCGTCATCCTGTTCATCACCGCTGTGCTTTTCGCTGCTGGTGATCGACTGACACGCTACGAACTTAATCTGACGACGTGCTTGTTGTTCCTGGCCGTGGTCATGGCGGCGTACTTGGTCAGCTTTGTCGTTTCGTTGTTCACTGAAGCCAAAACTCGCCACATTCGTGATCGGTTGTACAAAGCGATCGGCGTGGGTTCTAGCAACACTGGCGCAGATGTCACGAGCAAAACATAAACATTCTGACGTGCCAAAGCTCGCGATCCATTTCGTTCGATTCGGTCACTACCACCTTGCAAGGCTGCGTAGCGCGGTACAGCAGTTGACGGCAGTCGGCTGGAACGTTCACGGCATGCAGATTTGTACGTCGGACGCCATCTACGCATGGGATCCAATCGATGCAGACAATGACAGTGTAAGTGATTCTAGCACCGTCGAATCGGGGGTTGTCAGCACGATCTTTCAGGCCGGACACTACGAGGACATCAGTCGCACAAAAATGCGTGACGGCGTCAACAATTACTTGGATCGCGAGCGGCCAGACGCCATTGCGGTCTCTGGGTGGAGCAGTGCTGACGCACGTTTTTGTCTGCAGTGGGCACAACGCAACCATTGCAAAACCATTTTGATGAGCGAAACGCGACGCGCTGATGGCGACCGCCTTTGGTGGAAAGAGGCCTTGAAGTCACGAATTGTACGAAAGTTCGACGCCGCTCTCGTTGGCTCGCAGTCTCATGCTGATTACTTGGCGGAGCTTGGATTGGCAACGGACAAGATTTTCCGTGGCTATAACGTCATTGATGACGACTACTTTGCCAGTTCGACCCAGAAAGTGCGGGACAACACAAGGCAGAAGACCACAACGCCGTTCTTTTTGGCCAGCAACCGGTTTGTTGAGATCAAGAATCTGCGTCGCGGGATCGAGGCGTTTGCGGGTGCGATGCGAAAGGAGAGTACACGGCCTTGGGATCTGTGTTTATTGGGCGATGGTCCGCTGCGGGAATCGCTCATCGATCGATCCCGGGAATTGGGGTTGAAAGTAGTTTTGGGAAGGCCTTGGGACGAGCCGTCGCTGGACGCGATCGGCCCCTCACCCTTAAACACTCTCCCCGAAAAGGGGCGGCGGGGTAGCGGCGAGAAACCGTCTGAAAGTCAATTTGACGAGCCCACTGTTTTTTTTCCCGGGTTTCAGCAAATCGATGCACTGCCGGAATACTACGCTCGCGCGGCGGCGCTCTTTCATCCGGCGACCAGCGAGCCTTGGGGATTGGTCATCAATGAGGCGATGGCGTCGGGATTGCCGATTCTGGCCAGTCGCAATGGGGGTGCGGCGGAAACCTTAATCGTCCAGGATGAGAACGGGCTGCTATTCGATCCAGAGGATATCCAAGCGATGACCTTGGCAATGGCTAGGTTCATGCAGATGCCATTGGAAACACACGAAGGCTGGGGACAACGCTCTCGTGAATTGCTCGAACAACGCATGCCCACGTCGGCATTCGGTAAGGGGCTGCGAAAATTGTTGGATAGCAGTGAGTTGGTTTGATGAGCGGGCCCCCTCTCGCAACTCGTGACTCGCATTTCGCAAATGATTCGATACTCGAACTTGATTCAAGGTCTTGGATCGTTTCCCAGCTCGGAGCCCGCGAACATTTCGCTATTCCGCGAGCGTTGCTCGCCGCCGGACGATTGGACCGCTTGATTACAGATGTCTGGTGCCCGCCGAGTTCTTGGCTGCGGAAAGTGGGAGCGCTAGATCGGTGGCATGATCGATATCACGGCGATCTCGCGGATGCAGCGGTAAAAGCGTGGCCGGCCTCGTTCGTTCGTGAGGAGCTTTCGGCTCGTCGAAAACGTTTGCGAGGTTGGGATCGAATTCGGCATCGCAACCAATGGTTTCAAAATCGTGTTGCGATCGAATTGCAGCGGATAGCTGATTCGGATCGCCGCTTCTTTTCTTATAGTTACACGGCATCACGATTGCTTCCGTTGTGCCGGGACCGCGGCTGGACGAACGTGATTGGCCAGATCGATCCAGGTCCGGAGGAAGAACGGATCGTGGCGGCCGAACACGAACGCTATTCTCATGTTACTTCGAGCTGGCGGCCAGCTCCAACGGCGTATTGGGATGATTGGCGCGGTGAGGTGGAAACGGCGGACCAAATCGTCGTCAATTCGCCGTGGTCGGCGCAGTGCTTGGCGACAGAGGGCATTGAGGAAGCGAAGGTCCGAGTGATCCCGTTGGTGTTTCAAACGGCGAGACATGGGACGGACATTCACCCCATCCCACGGAATCAAGAATCGCTGGATGTATTGTTTCTGGGGCAGATCAATTTGCGAAAGGGCATCGGTCGTTTGATCGACGCGATGCGGTTGTTAAAAGACGACTCACGAATCCAATTGACCCTGGCGGGCCCGACGGAAGTTGACACATCGCTGTGGGCGGATCTACCCCATGTGAGTTGGATCGGGCCGTTACGTCGCAGCGAGGTGATGGATATTTACGGTCAATCGGACGTATTTATCTTGCCAACACTATCAGACGGCTACGCATTGACGCAGTTGGAAGCGTTGGCGGCTGGCGTTCCCGTGATTGCGTCACGGCGGTGCGGTGAGGCCGTGACACACGGCGAAAACGGATGGTTGCTGAAGGATCTCGAACCGGCGTCGATTGCCGCGGCAATGGTGCATGCCTGCGAGCAACGCGACGAATTGAAATGGGGCAATGCATCGCGAACCTTCGGCATCGAGCAGCTTGCCGAGCGATTGATCAAGATATAGATCGTCGAGTCGGGTAATTGTCCCCCGGCGACCTATTCGAAAGCCAGAAACACGGGTCCGTTCGGCGAAATGCCGTCGCACCGACACTCTAAAAATCCACGATTGTCATTTCGGTAGCCCTGAACTACGACCAATTGCACACCAACTCATCGAAAATGATTTGACCATTGCTACCCGCGATGCACTCTTTGTAAATGCCTGACTTTTCCCTCTTTCCGCTCTCCTTTCCGATCGCTTGCTTTTTGTTAGTCGTCGCGGGGGTGAATGCGTGGAACAAGCGGCGCACGAGTTGGGGAATCCCAGCTTTGGCTGTCGTTGTGACAGTGTCGGTTTGGTATGTCGGTGATGCGATCTACAACGATTACGCCGGCTATCGTTCCACGATTGGTGACCATGCATTGGAAAAAGCATGGTGGCAGATCGGGCTTTTTGTGCTGGCTTTCATGGTGCTCACACCTTCGGTCGCCGAGTCGTTTGCGGGTGAGCTACGCCCCAGCCAAGCGGTGGCGATCCTGGAGAAACGACCGTTGGATCAGGCCCACATTCAGGCCAAATTGGACAAATTCTGCCGGTCGATGTTGTATGTTTGGATTGCGTTGATGCTGGTGGCGCTGTTCCGGGTCGAGGGCGATGTCGTCGGTCTCTTCGCACCTTACCTGGGTCACAAAGTCGATCCCTGGGCTAGAAACCGAATCGGTGGCGGGATTGATGCGATCCTCTCACTGGCATCCTACTTCCAGATTTTTTTGACGGCTGGGTTCGGCGTGATCTTCGCTCTCGCGCACAATCGGCAAACACGTCGAATCGCTCTAGTCGTTTGTCTGCTTGCTTTTCCCTATTATGTTTTCGATCGAACAAGGAACACGATGCTGGCGACGTTTGTGCCGGGTTTCAGCGCGTGGGTGTTCGGGCGTGTCCGAGGAAAACTAGCGGTCAAAGCTGGATACATTCTTGGCGGAGTGATTCTAACTAGTCTTTGGTTCAACTTCGTGCTTGAGAATCGAACCAGCAGAAGCATCGCGAATGCGTTTGCGGGTGGTGCGAGTATTCGGGAGGCAGCCGGTTCAAAGCACTTGGGGTTGAACATGGGTGAAGAACTCGGCTGGATCAATAAGTTCCTCGAGAACGGCAGCTACGAACCGAACTGGGGCATGCGTTATTTCGCTGAAGCGGTCAATCCAGTACCTCGGGTCATTTGGCCGGACAAGCCGATGATCGGGATCGACTACGCCATCGCTCGCGGACAGGGCGGCGGAAACGCACGCAGTGCCGGCGTGCACGCGACGATTTCCACGGGCATGATCGGACAAGGCGTAGTCAACTTTGGACCCTGGCTGGGGCCGATTGCAGCGGCGTTTTTGATGTCCGTTTGGTGTGGCATTTTGGCAAGGCAAGACCGTTTGGGGACCCAACCGGCTCGCTTGCTGTTGTATGCCCTCGGCTTGGCATTGACCTTCAACATGGGGCGTGACATCACTTTGCTGTCTTTGTACCCGTTCATTTTCGGCTGGATCGTGATTGCTTATTGGGAACGCCGGCAAGCCAGAACGCAAGACCGTATAATTTGCTGAGTGACTCAGTTTGTTCAAAATTTCATTTCTCACAAGATCAATGTCACGGGATGCCGGAGGTATTTTCGAAGTCGAATGCGCGCTTGCGAAAGAACTTACGAGTCGTGGCTGCGAGATAAGTGTCTTCAGCCCATCCGACGCCCAATCGATTTGTGATCTTGCGTGTTGGGCGCCCGTTGAACCCCAAATTTTCCCCTGCTTCGGCAACGATTCATTTCGCTATTCGCCGGGTCTTCGCCGAGCATTTATAAATGGTTCCCAGGACTTGTGTCATCTGCACTCGTTGTGGAGCCACACCTCCTTGGTGGCCTCTCATTGGAGTGTTATTTCGAAGAAGCCACTTTTAGTTTCCCCCAATGGCATGCTTGATCCGTGGGCACTTCGGAATTCGAAATGGAAGAAAATGCTGATCGGTTGGTTGATTGAAAAGCGAATGCTTTCGCGGTCTTCGTGCGTCCAAGCAAACACGACCAAAGATGTGGAGGATTATCAACGGTATGGATTCCGCGGCCCAATCGCAGTCATTCCGAATGGCGTCTATCTGCCCAACAAAGTCTGCGTTCCGCGTGCAACGTCCCGCTCAATGACATCAGCTCCAAAAAGAATTGTCTATCTCGGACGCATCCACCGCAAGAAAGGCCTCGCCAATCTGGTTCATGCATGGGGCCAAATTCAACAAGAGAAATCGTCTCGAGAGTGGCAGCTCGTCATTGCCGGAAAAGACGATGGTGGGCATTTGCCGGAACTGCGTCAGTTGTGCATCGATTATGGTCTTCGATGCGCCGACTCCAAAGATGACAAGCAAAGCGATGTCACCTTCCTAGGACCAACTTACGCTGATGAAAAGTATCAGCTGCTAACAGAGGCTAGTCTATTTGTGCTGCCAAGTTTCTCCGAGGGATTGCCGATGGCGGTGCTCGAAGCTTGGGCACACCGAGCGCCGGTAATGATGACGGCCGAATGCAATCTAAACATAGGCTTCGAAATGGGGGCTGCAATCGAGGTCAGGCCGAGCATCCAAAGCATCCGTAAGGGTCTGCTCTCCGCCTTCGACCGTTCAAGCGATGAACTTTCGGACATGGGAGAGTGCGGCTACGAACTTGTAAAATCCAATTTTGTATGGTCATCGGTCGCCCGTCAAATGCATGAGCTGTACGCTTGGATGATCGGTGGTGGGAACGAGCCACAGTTCGTAACAAAGTGATTGAGCGAAAACGTACAAGACTATCCTCAATGAAGTCGACGACTGTTCCGAGCGTTCCTTTCTTGGTCTATACTTTCGAAATTCTCCCTCCGGCATTTTGATACGACACCCACACGACCAATGTTCTTGTGCAAATCGAACTTAAAAATTATCGAAGTTGCTTGGACCGTGGTGCGAGTCGCCTCACGGAAGTCGCTTGGATTGTCGCGAGATTCTTCTTCTTTTCGATGCCATACCCATTGCCATCGCGGGTGCGATGCTTTGTGCTCCGCTGTTTCGGTGCACGAATTGGTGTGGGGGTGGTCATCCGGAGCGAAGTATCGATCACTTTCCCCTGGCGTCTGACAATCGGCGACCATGTTTGGATCGGCGAAAAAGCGTTCATACTAAATCTCGAAGAAATCGTCATCGAGTCAGATTGCTGCATTTCACAGGGTGCGTTCTTGTGCACTGGTTCGCATCGATTTTCGTCGCCCAAATTCGACCTTATTACCCGACCAATCACGGTTCGCAAAGGTTCCTGGATTGCAGCTCGTGTCTTTGTCGCGCCGGGCGTTTCGATTGGGCCCAACAGCATGTGCGTTGCTGGCAGCGTCGTTTTAAACGACGTCGCCGCTGAGACAACCGTCATCGGCAATCCAGCGACAACTCGTAGCTAGGCTCAGACAAAACTACCGGGACCATCTTGCTCGCTACAACCATAACAATTTTCCCGTGCCTGTAGCAATTCCTAGAACCTTTCCTTCTTTACTACATAGCGATCGTTGATGTCGCAACTAACCTCTGACCACCGGCGCCTGCAGCGTGCGTCGTCAATTCCATTGGTAACCTAGCGGAGAAGTAAATTGAAGGGGATAATACTTGCAGGGGGAAGCGGTAGTCGATTAGCGCCGCTCACGATGGCAATCAGCAAACAGCTGCTGCCAGTTTACGACAAACCAATGATTTACTATCCGCTGTCGACTTTAATGCTGGCTGGAATTCGAGAGATCCTCATAATCTCGACACCGCAACATACGCCTCTATTTCAGTTGTTGTTGGGTGATGGTAGCCAGTGGGGATTGGATATTCACTACAAAGTTCAACCCAACCCCGGCGGATTGGCTCAGGCCTTCACGTTGGGAGAGGAATTCATCGATGGATCCACCTGCTGCCTGACGTTGGGCGACAACCTTTTCTACGGCCAGGGTTTAATCAAGCTTCTACAGCGATCCGCACAGATTGAACAAGGTGCTCGTGTATTCGCTTACGAGGTTCGCGATCCGCGATCATATGGAGTGGTGTCATTTAACAAGGACGGCAAGGCGATCTCCCTAGAGGAAAAGCCTGAAGAACCAAGATCCAATTTTGCGGTGCCAGGTTTGTACTTTTATGATTCGAGGGTGTGTGAGTTCGCAAAAACCCTGACTCCTTCATCGCGTGGGGAAGTCGAAATCACCGACCTGAACCGCCTTTACTTGCATGAGGGAACCCTAAGTGTAGAAGTCTTTGGACGCGGCACTGCGTGGCTTGATACGGGGACTTATGAGAATCTTCACGACGCGAGCAGTTTCGTTGGCGCGTTGGAAAAACGCACCGGTTTGAAGGTTTCCTGTCCGGAAGAAATTGCGTACCGACAAGGATGGATCTCGATTGAGACTCTGATTGAGCAAGCGACTAAACTTAAAAACAGCGAGTACGGCGAGTACTTGCAACGATTGGTGCATCAACCGGTGCGTCACTCTTGACATTGCAAGATTGCAGGCAACGGATTGCGGTGTTGGGAGCGTCTGGTTTTCTTGGCAGCGCGATGACGCAGTACCTGGCCAACGAGGGGCATCAGGTGCATGCGTGCAGCAGACAGCAGACAGACGAGTGGAACGACTTCTCGAACGTTGTATTGAAAGTCGGCGACTTGCGAGACCCAATGGCGCTGACGGAGGCTGTCACTGGAGTCGATTTTGTCTACCACTTTGCATCCACCACGCATCCGACTCGACACTACAGCGACCCTCTCGCCGAATGCAATGACGCCTTCCTGCCGCTTCTAACACTAATGGAAGTGGCGACACAAGCAAAGGTAAAAAAAATCGTGTTTCCTTCCTCTGGCGGAACAGTCTACGCAGACAGTCCATCGGCACGAACGGAGGAGTCTCCGACAGACCCTCGTTCACCCTACGCAATTATAAAACTAGCGTCTGAACAAATGTTGAAGCACGCAGTTCGCATGGGGCAGTTTTCCGTTGATATTTTTCGACTGGGGAACCCGTTCGGTATTGGGCAGCGTGCACGCCCGGGTCAGGGTGTTCTGCCTCATTGGATCCAAGCGATTCAGACGAACCAACCGATACAGATTTTTGGAGATGGGACGGACGAGCGTGATTACATTTTTGTCAATGATGTATGCCAGCTCATGGCTACTTCGCTTCATCGACCTGAAGCGAGTGAAGTATTTAATCTTGGTACCGGGCGTGCGACTTCCCTGAATGAGTTGCTACGAACACTACAATCGGTTGTCGATCACGAAATTCATATAGAGTATCGACCTAGCCGACCGGTTGACATACGATCGATTTCACTGGATTCCCGTCGATTGCTCAAGCTGATTCCGGGGTTTGAATTCATCGGACTTAGGCAGGGAATTGAAGCAACCTTGAAATCGTGCCCGAAATGAGTCTGCAACTCTCCGTCAATTATGATCCGAGTCAGGCATGAAAATTTCCCTTATCACTGCCGTTTATAACCGGGCACAGTTTGTTGCGGACGCGATCGAGTCTGCCCTCGCCCAGGCGGACGCGAATGTTCAGGTCGTGGTGGTGGACGGGGAATCGACGGACGGGACAGCGACGGTTGTGGCGGGTTACGGGGATCAGATTTCGGTTTCGATACGGGAACCCGATCGCGGGATTTATGACGCGTTGAACAAGGGACTTCGCGCAGCCACCGGAGACGTCATCGGGTTTCTGCACGCGGATGACTGGCTGGCAGACGCGAATGTCTTGGCCGATGTCGCTGAACTCATGGCCAATCCCAACGTCGACGGTGTCTACGCGGATCTGGACTATGTCGACGCAAATGATCGAGATCGTGTGCACCGCCATTGGGTTTCAGGTGCCTACGACGTCCGGAAATTTCGATGGGGTTGGATGCCGCCGCATCCGACCGTGTACTTTCGTCGTGAATTCTACGAGCGGTTTGGTCTGTTCAATGAAGACATTCGAACGGCCGCGGATTATGAGCTGCTGGTCCGGATGATGGTTCGCCATAAGGCGAAAATGGCGTATCTGCCTCGTGTGACCGTGAAGATGCGAGTTGGTGGAGCTAGCAATGCTAGCTTGGCAAATCGCCTGAATGCGAATCGGGATGATCGGCAGGCTTGGTTGATCAATGGTCTAAAACCGCCGGTTGGATTGCGGTTCACGAAGCCACTTCGGAAGCTGCCCCAGTTTCTGAGACGGTGAGCAGTATCTTGCTCGGCCCTCACCCTAGCCCTCTCCCAACAGGAGAGGGGACTTTCTAGTGGCGGCAGGCTTGGTTGATCAATGGTCTGAAACCACCGGTTGGATTGCGGTTCACGAAGCCGATTCGGAAGCTTCCTCAGTTTTGAGACGGTGAGCAGTGTCTCGCTCAGCCCTCACCCTAGCCCTCTCCCGGCAGGAGAGGGGACTTTGTGGCATAGGCTTCCCAGCCTGTGATTTATTTCCACAGGCTGAGAGACCTTTTCATACCCCACATCTCGAAACACCCAAGATTAGTGTCCGATTAGACTGGATTAGTGTTCCACCAGAGTGGCCAAGAGAACACTAATCGCCGCTAATCGAACACTAATAATTCCTTGACAGGGATATTTGGCTTCAAACCGCTTATATTCCCAACGTAAGCGTCTCCGAAAAGATGTGGGGTACAAGAAGGCTGACAAGCCTATGCCACTTTTCGGGGTGCAATCGATTGGCTCGCCTGGGCCTGAGTTTCGAACGGCTTTGTGGAACGGTTGGGGACAACTGTTCCACTCTGGTCGATTTTGACGATTTTGTGGGGCAATCCGAACGTTCCGGATGGCCGTTCCCGTATCTTCGGAATTGGCTTTCCCGAATCAGAATTCCTAGCCCTACGGCGGGTGGCTCCGTACACTTGACTGCTTCGATAGCAGATTCCCTCCGCTTTGCCGTTCCATCCCCACTCCTCTGCTTTTCATCACGGACTTCGGATGACCCCGAACTCGAATTCAACTGACTCGACCGCCGGAAAACGCGGCCCGAATTCCTTTGTGTCGTATCCCTCGCAAAACGCGGGAACGATGGGACAGGCGGCGATGGGATCGTACCCTGCGATGAACGAAGGCTGGGGCAGCAGTGGCTCTGCCCAAACGGCCGAATCGGCGGATCTAATGGGCGCGATCTGGCGTTATCGCTGGGCCGCATTGGTCCCCACGATTCTCGGTGCGGTTATTGGCTTCCTGGTGTTTGTCAAAACACCGGAGACGTTTCAATCCGGAACGTTGCTGATGTTTGAATCGGATCGTCCAGCGGTCATCGATACGATGACGGGCGATTTGATCGGCGGTGTCCCGTCGATCGATATTCTGCGATCGCAGCTGCTGAGTGACAAGGTCACTCGCAATGCGTTTGAGAATGAGAGCATGGAAGTTTTTCGCGAATCGCTGGGTGGTCATCCCTCTGCATTGCTAGGCCTGGCGAACAAGGCCTTGAAATTCGAAACCGATATCCAGGACGCTCGTTCCGCCTCATCACTCGTGGCGTCATTGACTTTTGAACATTCCGATCCGGAGCTTTGTGAAGCCTCCGTCAAAGCGTACAGTGCCGCACTGCAGCAGCTGTTCGCGGAAAAGCACAAAAGCTCACGGGGAGAATTACTGCGTCTGATTCGGGACGCAACTGACAACTTGCAGCCAAAACTTAGCGAACTGGAGAAGGACTACCGTGCGTTCCGAACGAAAGCTTCGTTAGTATGGAACGAGAACGGGGAGGCAATCAACCCTCACCGCGAACGTCAACTTTATTTGACCGGACGTCGAAGCGAACTTTTTGAGACGCTCCGCAGCCAATCAGTCGAACTGTCGGCAGTTGAGAGCATCGCGAAAGAGGCTGAAGATCCGCTTGTACGACTTTCCATTATCGGGCAACTGATGGGTAAGACCTTCGAGATGCCTGAGTCAAATCAGATTAGCCAAAACATGCGTGATGGCGACGCTGAACTTGCCCAAATTGAGTTGGATCAACAATTGGTCCCGCTGATGATCGAGCGAAACAAGTTCGCGGCGGAATTTGGTGAGCAACACCCGACGGTCAAGGCGCTTGACGCTGAACTTTCGATGATGAAGCGGGAGCTCAAACGCTTGGTCAAAGAGCAATCCGAACGCATCGTCGAATTGATGGAACAAAACAAAGTCGAAGGTGTCGACCCTCGCAAACGTGCCGAAGAAGCCGTCAATGTGATTTTGACCGCCTCGCGAGCGGAAGTGCAGCTGCTGAAACAGCAGATCTCCGAAATTGATTCGCAAATCGCGGACGAACGGATCGAAGCAATGAAGCTGGCCCAAGACGAACAGGAAAACGCATCGATGCTTCGGCAGATTGACCGCAATCGCGAGTTAATCAATCAACTCGACGAGCAAATGGCACGTGTTGAGCTAACGGAGGAAGAAGGTGGGATCCAGGTATCCGAGCTACGAGCTCCAAGCCGCGCCTATCGCACTGGCCCTAACTTGGTGAAAATGCTCGGGATAGGCACATTTCTGGGCCTTGCACTCGGTTGCGGACTCGCAGTGCTTTTGGAAAAAAATGCCAACACGTTCCGAGACCCAGAGGAAATCATCGCGGCCGTTGGTGCGCCAATCTTGACTCACGTTCCATTCTTCAAGGGTCGCGTTAAACGTAAGAAGGGTGAAGCCTCGAATCCATTTGAATTGCTTGACCCTCACTTGGCGGTTGTGCATGCTCCATCCTCCGTGGCATCCGAGTCCATTCGGTCTTGTCGGACTTCGGTTCTGTTTGAGTTGGCTGGCGTTGAGGGAGGAAAAGTTCTGCAGGTCACCAGCCCGCTTCCTGGTGACGGGAAATCCACCATCGCTGGCAACTTGGCGTGCAGTATCGCTCAGTCGGGCAAACGCACGCTGATCATTGATTGTGACCTTCGCCGGCCGCAGGTGACCGACAACTTCGCCATGGCGGATCAACTTGGTTTGGTCGATGTTCTCAACGGGAAATGTGAACATGTGGACGCGGCTCATGACACGCCCCTTAGCACATTGAAAATGATGCCTTCGGGGCCGATCCCGGCGAACCCGGCGGAGGCGTTGACCTTGCCTGAAATGAGCGAGTTGTTGGACGTGCTTCGGGAAGAGTACGACTACATCATTTTGGACACGCCGCCGCTGTTGGTGGTGACCGACCCGAGTATCACCGCCAGTATGACTGATGGCGTCGTGATGGCACTGAAGGTTCGTCGCAAGAGCAAGCCAAACGCGAAAGAAGCTGCCTCGATCTTGGCCAATGTCGGTGCGAAATTACTCGGTGTGGTGATCAATGCATCCGATGAAGGTGCGAACAATGACGGCTACAAAGGATACGGCTACTATCGTTATGGACGCCACACGAATCGCTATTACCGCAAGACTGCTGACAACGGTGCCAAGGCAGGGCAACGGCGGAGTCCCGTGGTTGTGTCCGGACGCGGAGGCGGTGCTAGAAGTGCGAGACCGATTGCGGTGCCGCCGACGGTGACGTCATCAACTGATCAAGAACGCTCGGACGTGTAGCCGGATTCGCTGAGAGTTTGGACGGACTATCGGTATAGCCACAGAGATCACGGAGAACACAGAGCTGCGTTTCTCAGTCGCTCTCGGCTTGGAATACGCACTCTCGAATCTGCAATAATACGGCCATTTAAAACCGCACATGGAGTCCCGTCCGGCTCTCTGTGAACTCTGTGTCCTCGGTGGCGATCCAACGCTCATTGAACCAAGCAGAATTCGCTGTACGAAATGGGCCAAGAATTCCAATTCGAACAGTCTGAAATCTGGCGATTCCAGCTACGATGTAAAGAACTTTTGATCGCTGCCTTGCTGACGCGGCGGGTTGTGACGCGACAAACGACGCTCGTCTGCGTAGCCAGATCATCGACTTAGAGGCCTAAGTCGGCTACGTGTGTGCATTCTCGGCGTTATCGAGGCGTCTCTCCATCGCCGAAGCTGCAAAAGCTCGAGCCACCAAACGTCGTAGCCGATTCAGGCTTTGAATCGGCCTCCCGAACATGATCAGGAATCGCATCAAATTCGGATATCTTGCCAATCTTCATAACCCGCCGCGTTAGCAAGGACTCTGCGTGAGAACGCACGCAACGGTTCGCAGTCCTGCAAACAAACTGAGATCTGGCGATTCCAGCTACGATTCGTAAAAATGTTGGTCGAAGCCTTGCTGACGCGGCGGGTTGTGACGCGACAAGCGATGCTCGTCTGCATCGCCAGATTTGCCGAGGATTCCGACGTATGGTCCCTCGCTGACGCGTTCGGGTTGTGATTGCAGACTCAAACGCCGGACACATCTGATCTCTGCGATTCCAGCGTCCGATTGAGCGGGATTGGCTGCAAATCTTTTCGCGATTGCGGTGACAATCGGCTAGCAATTTGTGGCGTTCGGACACTCCTCGCCTTATCATGGGGATCGACCTTTCCCCCCGCACAACAGACCGCAGTATGACTGAAGATTCTCCCGCGATCGCTCCCATGAAGACGAAGGCGAAGGTGCCGCTGGCTCCCATTCGCACTCCGGTCATCCAATCCGTTTGGACGTGGTTTTGGGTGGCTCTGCTTGCCGCGTGCATTCCTATGCTGGTCATCTACTTCTCGCGGATGTGGCGTCTGGACCACTACCAGTACTTTCCGTTTGCGATTGGAGCGGTCGCATGGCTGGCATGGTCTCGTAGCGACCGCTATTTCTACGCTCCGTCTCGAATCAGTTCCTTGCTGCTGATCTCAGTGGGCGTGCTCGCCATGATCGGAAGTTGGAGCCTCCGGTCACCTTGGATGATGTCCATCGCCTTTGTCTGCTACACAGCGGCTTGTTTGAGTGTGATGCGCGGCCCGCACGACAAGAGCCTGTTGATCCTCGCTCTGCCGTTACTGCTGCTGATTCGTTTGCCGCTTGGCTACGACCAGTTGCTGGTGATCCAGCTGCAGCATTTGACCACAATGATGTCGAGCTTGCTCCTCGATGTTCTCTCGATTCCGCACGCGGTGACACGCAATGTGATTGAACTGCCAAGCCGAGAATTATTTGTGGCTGAGGCGTGCAGTGGAATCCAGTCTGTCTTCACCATGGCTTTTCTCAGCACGTTGATCGTCGCGATCAATCGTCGGAAACTGTGGCTGGCTCCATTCTATTTGATCATCGCTCTCATTCTCGCCGCCGGCGGAAATGTCTTGCGAGTGACCATGGTCGCTGTCGCTGATCAATGGATGTCGCTTGACCTTGCATCGGGGTGGGCTCACGACATTTTGGGATACACCACTTTGGCGATTTCGGCATTCTTCCTATGGTCATTCGATGGAATGATCATGACGCTGATGCACGTGACTGGAACGACGTCGGACGAACATCCGGACAATCCAGTCTTGCATCTTTGGAATTGGTTCGTTGACGACGGCCAAAACGTTGACGCCGTGGGCGAATACTACCGGAGCAATCAGTCCGCTTCCGATCGGAAGGAGCTTGGATTCCAACTTCAGCTAGCTCGTCTATTGGGCCGTTTGCAAGCCAAGCCAATCGCAGCAGCAATGGCGGTTCTGGGAGTTGTCTTGATTTCGGTGAGTTCGTCGTCAGCCATGAAGGTCAGTGCTGTCGGCGTAGAGGAAGGTGCACAGGGCATGTTCGTTGATGGGATTGTTTTTGAGCCGCCCGTCAAGTTCATCTCTTCAGGCAACAGCGGCTTTCAACTGAATGAACATCAACAGTCGCGTGATGGTGACAATCCCATTCTCGGTCAAAATGCGGATGTTTGGACATTCGAATCGATGGTCAACGGCCTTCCAGTTCGCGGGCAGTTTGTTTTAAGCCAAACCTATGCGGAGTGGCATGAGCTTTGTCTTTGCTATGAAAACCAAGATTGGAGACTGCTCAATCGAATTTTGGAGTCAACGGATGCTACCGAGTCAGAAGTGGCCGATTCTGGATTCCAACCTTTCGCTTATGCTCTGTTTGGTGGCGACACCGACGCACGCGGTCATCTTTGGTATTCCGCAATCACTCCATCAGGAAATTTTGTTTACCCACCCGAAAGGCCCGGACAAATCGGACGCCGCATCGCCGATGCCGCGGAAGGATTGGATGAAGCAATCGAACCAATGATGATGCTGCAGCTTTGGGTGGTTGCCCCTCAAAAGCTTGATGCGTCGACGATTGATCGGGTTGATGAGATGTTCGACGGACTGCGGCAGAAGATCGCGACCGCGGTGAAGGCGGCCAGTGGTGGCTCGGCGGTCGGAACTGCCGATCAGACTGAAGCTGACTTGGAGGCGTCATCATGATTCGGTACCTCAACCCGTTGCAGTGGTTCAAGTGGTTTGGACAGTGGTTCATTGCTTGGTTTCGGACGATTCCGTGGAAGCGAGCATCAACTGCGATCCCTGCGCTGGCATTAACGATCGCTTTGGCGATTTTGCTGTTTGTTTCGACGGGTGAGAACGTTTCTTGGCGGAATCAGTTGATCCGCGAACAGTTGGCGTCCGCTTTTGAACGTGATGACTACAAGACAGCGGATCTGCTGATTCGGCGGCAGATTGAAGAAGGTGACGAGTCAACTGAGACGCTGTACCGGTTGGCGGTGGCTCGGAATCAGCAGGATGAGACGGAGGAGGCTCGGTCGCTGATGCGTGGGTTGGTGGCGCAGCAGCGTGACGCCCGTGCGGCTCGGTGGTTGTTGCAGGAGCTCTATGAACAAAAGAAGTGGGCGGACCTGGAGAATGATGAGCAGCGAGAGTTCGGACAGTTGCTTCGTCTATTGAGCGAAGAAGTTCCTGATGACTTGGGCATCAAGAAGGCTTATGCGGACTATCTCATTCGCACCAACCGCCAGAATCAGGCGGTTCCGTACCTGGTTCAACTCGCGTCCGTTCAGCCGATGTTTGGTTTGCAGGCGGCGATGATTTCCCGCCAGGCTGGCGAGGATGACGCTGCAACTCGCTACGCAGAAACAACGCTCGAAAAGATTCAGCAGCTGTTTGAGGAAGAGCCGGCTAGCCCGCAGTTGGCAATGGCGAACGTTCAGGCGTTGATTTTTCTTGAGAAGCACGCGGACGCGGTTCGGCTGTTGAGCGAATCGATTGGCCGAATGAAAACCAAGGAGCATCAGGCTGGGTTGCAACAGGCGATGGGCGACACCATCGTCGTCTGGATCAACAAGATTGAATCGGAACCCAACGAGACCGTGGAAGAACGTTTGCGGGTGCTGAAGATGCTGCAAGTTGCGTTGCAGTACGCCCCCAACAATCCGCGCGTGCTGAGCCTGGTTGCGGATCAGGTGCTCAAAACGTTGGAATCAGACGATAAAGAACTGGGCAAGATTCGAGCGGCACTGGTCAAAGGGTCTTCGCCGGGAATCGCGAATTTCATCCGCGGGACGGCGGCCCTGTTGAAAGGCGATGCTGAAAAAGCAACGCTCCACCTGAAGCTCGCGGTGGAACATTTGCCGCATAGCCCGGCCATCCTGAATAACTTGGCAGTCGCGATAGCGGAGAAGGAAGATGGCGATTTGGAGCAAGCCCTTCAGATCAGCGAGCAAGCGATCGAAAGTGTCTCGACACCGAATGCTTACTTCTTTGAAACCCGCGGGCAGATCCTGACGAAGCTCGGTAAACACCTGGAAGCCATCCCTGACCTCGAACGGGCTTTGGCGGAAGAGTCGCTCGCCAATGCGGCTCACGAGTCGCTTGCGGTTTGCTTTGAGGCTTTGGGGCAAGAAGAATTGGCGGAAGAACACCGAGCGGCGATGACGGAAGAAGCTGAGACGTCCGATTGAGATGGTTGGGTTTGCCGAGGATTTGTAGGTCTTGAATCAGCGATCGCGTTCCCGGCAGCCTGTGGCATTTGCTTTTCATAACCCGCCGCGTTAGCAAGGACGCGGTGCTGGTCGCCACCTTCAGGGCTCGGCATTGCTTCCATTGCGGGATGACTCCGTTGCCGACTCAGGCTCTGAGTCGGTTGTCCACATCGCCAAGAGCATTGCTTACGCTGCGGGTTGTGACTTGGAGCTGCTCGGACGGCATGATTTGTGGTCCGAATTCTGGCGAATCCGGCTGCGGGATGGACGGCCCCGGCGAGATTGCGTTTGAATGCGCAGAAGGCCGATTCAGGGCCTGAATCGGCTACAGATGTGAAGAGTTCGATCTCTCACGAATCCGGCTGCGGAAGACGGCCGTACGACACTGCGGTTCAGCATGCGTGTTGCCAACTCAGGCTCTCAGTCGGTTCGCAATATCAAGAAGAGCCTTGCTCACGCTGCGGGTTGGGATAGGTGACGGGCAGTGGTGAGTCCGAATTCTGGCGAGCCGGCTGCGGAAGACGACCGTACGACGCTGCGGTTCAGCAAACGTGTCGCCGACTCAGGCTCTGAGTCGGTTGTCCACATCACTAAGAGCCTTGCTTACGCGGCGGGTTGTGACTTGGAGTAGCTTGGACGGCATGATTTGTGGTCCGAATTCTGGCGAATCCGGCTACGAGGTTGATTCTGTTAGGCGGCTGAGCGACAGGCAACTTTAATACGACATTGAAAAAAGGCGACTGTGAGCTTGGCTCGCAGTCGCCTTTTTTGTTGTTATTGGAACCGTCCGTCGTCTTGCGGACTCCTCGGCTCAGACAGCTCTACTGAGTGATGCCAGCGGTTCCGGCGGCGCTGGTGGTTGGCAACTTTGGTGCGGCCATTTGCTCGAGGCGCTCTCGGTTGATCTTGGTGGCCATGACACCCGGCGATGTCGCGGGCTCGATGGTGGTCACGAGGACTTGTGGCTGCGGTTGTCCATCCAACACATAGTTGTCGACTGCATCCCGCACGGATTTGATCCGTGACTGCGTCTCGGACTGGGTTGCACCACGAAGCACGTAGATCTCTCGGCGGTTTTCGGGTGCCTGGGTCGCGATCCAACGGACGCGATTTTGGCCGGCGGCCAAGAGGGCTCCGTCGCCGCCGCGGAACAGTTCGTGTCCGATGGTGTTGTGCATACGCCATCCGTTGCGTTTCATCGCTTCAAATGGCATCACGACTTGCAACGCGTCCACCTCGTTGAACGGGTCCGGCCAAGCGACGTTGCGGTGGTATCCGACGTGCATTTGGTGAACCAACGAACCCCAGTCCGCGGATGCTGTTTGGGTGCGAATGCCACCGAATGCTGTCGCTGCGAGGATTGCGGCGAAGAGCAACGTGCGTTGTGTTGGGAACGTGGTCGCCATGGTCGGGCAAGTCCTTTTGCAGGGCCGAATGAGTTTGAATCGCGATGCGGTGGATCCCCAACGCGATTTGCGTGACGGGAGCCTTGATGCATTCTCTCATTCGTCATCTTGTACCCTCGACGTTCAATCGCTGGACCAGAGGGGCCCTGGTTTGCGTGATCGATAAAGTCGCGGCAAGCGTTAGGGTTACCAGAATTCGGATGCCGTTCACCTGGGCCGACTCAGGGCCTGAGTCGGCTACGCGGGCCAACCGGACGCTTTGCCAGCCTGCACACCATGTACGTGTAGTCGACTCAGGCTCTGAGTCGGCGGATCCTCAACACGGAAGACCTTGCTGACGCGGCGGGTTGAGATCCGAATTCTGGCGAATCCGGCTACGGGGATGGCTGTACGAAGCTGCGGTTCAATGCACACGTTGCCGACTCAGGCTTTGAGTCGGTTGGTCACATCACCAGGAGCCTTGCTGACGCTGCGGGTTATGACCAGGAATAGCCTGAACCGCGTGACTTTCCGTCCGAATTCTGGTGAATCCGGCTACGGGGATGGCCTTGCTGACGCTGCGGGTTGGGACTTGGAGCTGGGAAGATGTCCGGTGGGAACCGAACCTACGAGCGTCGTTCGGGTCAGGAATCACTGGCCGCAGCTTCGACAACCAGTTCGTGGATGGCCTCGATCGCTTGGGTGTCGCTGCCGTGGAGGACTTTCATGGCGTCGGGGCCGCCTGTGATCTCGAAGGCTTGTTCCACTTCTTCTTCGGTCAACCAACCGCGGTAACCGTAGTAGCGAATTTCGGCCAGCTTTCGCAGCGGAGTCATTGAACTGTCACCCAGGACCTGGGCCACGCGTTTGCGAGCCACTTCGGGGCTCAGCGTTGGCAGGTCAGACAACGTCAGTCGCTCATCAACGACCGCCCAAAGCGACTTCAGTTGCTCGTCGACGTAGGATGAAGCTGAGCCTCGACCGACGCGGTTCATTCGTTCGACTTCGGTGTTTTCCATTGGCCCCGAGCTAACCAATGTCTTTCCGGTGCGAGCGTCCAAAACTTTCACCCGGCTGATGTTGCTGACCGCGCCGACTCGGTTTTCTTTCAGACCAACGTCAAAATGGAACAACAAATCCAGTTCCAAATTGTGAGCGGTCTTGATCGTGTCGCGAGAATTTCCTTCGCCGACGAACAAGACGCTGGGGATCCACATCGATTGAGCTGCGTCGTCGACTGAGTCACCGTTGACGGTGTGCCCCTGCGTCGTCGATTCACGTTCGACGTCCGTCAAAGCATGTCCGAATTTGCCGTCGGAGATTCGTTTCGACAATCCGGTTTTGATCGTTTCAGCGACCAAGCCCAGGAACTTCTCCATGCGAGAGTTCACTTCCGAGTCGGTCATCTCGGCCTTCGGAGCCATCGCCGCTGCGTTGCGGTTTCGTCCGCCTCGACCGGGCATTCCCATGCCTGGTCCACCCATTCCGGGCCCGCCCATGCCCATGCCCATGCCAGGTCCACCCATGCCCATGTCTTCCGCGTACATGTCCATTTCACCCATGCTCATGTCGTCCATGCCCATGTCGTCACGCATCGCACCTTCCATGCCCGGACCTGGGTTGCCCATCGCCATGTCCATTTCCATCATCCCGGCATCCATTCCCATATCGCCTCGTCCCATACCATTGGATGATCCGGAGCTGGTGATGGGTGATGGGTCAGCCGTCGACGAATCGCCATGCACACCCAGGCTGGTACCAATCCGAAGGTGCCAAAGAGGCTTTCGAAAATGCTTGCTGAATTTGATCTGATCCATCTGCTGCTCCGCCGCGTCGCTTCCACGTGCGATGAAGCCATGGAAAAGCTGCAGGGCCAACGGCAGATTTCCGTACCGATAAGCGACGTGGGCTTCGTTGCGAAGAACCGGCCCCAACGCCACGGGCTGTTGCGAAGCGGTTGCGTTCGTAAAAACTTGCTGGACCCGTTCAGTGAGCGGTGACCAATCGAGCCGGAACACTTGTAGCATCACCATTGGCGACGGAGCCAGGTTGCCTCCGCCGGAGTTTGATTGACCGCCGTAGCCAGAACCGTACCCCGATTCGCCGTACGGATCGCCCATTCCTTGGTCTTCCATCTGGGAATCGTACATCTCCATCTCGTCGTAGCCATTTTCCATTTCTCCATAGGTCGGCGGTCCGCCGGGGCCGCCTGCCTGAGCTTCCATGGCAGCTCGCTCAGCAGCCGCCATCGCCGCCTGTTGCCCTTGGGCATTCGCGAAAGATGGGAACGCGATTGCGGACAACGCCGTGAAAAGCGTCGTCAAACAGATCGCCAATCCGGCAGATTTGGCAGAAGAACGCAGCGACAGATCAGCGGGCATCGTCAACATTGGAAAAAATGAATGGAAAAGAGGCGCGGCGGAGATGCAATCAAGCGATTCGCCGAAAACACAACGACTCGGGAGGTCACCCGGTCGCGACGAAATCCGGCAAAAATCCGGGGAAAAGGCTACTCGGAGCCAAACGGTCGTCGTCTATAATAAGCGACGGCGCCGAGGGCTGGGGAATGGATTCTGGAAAAGCATCCAAACAATCGTGTGGACAATTCGTCCAATTTTGACGCGAAAGATGCCACTGCCTGGGAACTTTCTTCCCACCCATGACGTCCTCCTTGAAACGCCTGTCTATCCGTTCCGTCTCGACACGTGAGAAATTGACACGATGCCGCGTCTTTCCCTGACGAGCCTTCGACGCCGCTCCCAGAGAAATCTGACGCGCGGAACTCGCCGTCGCCTGTCGATGCAGACGCTGGATGATCGCCGCGTTTTGGCCGCGATCGTCGGATCGGTCTTTCACGATGCCAACGATTCGCTGAAGAAAGAAGCCGAAGAATCGACGCTGGCAAATCGGTTGGTGTTCGTCGACCAAAACGACAACGGCACACTCGATCAAGGCGAGCGATACGGATTGACGGATGAATCCGGTGAGTTTTCGTTGAATGGATTGGGCGACGGAACCCACGTGGTCCGCGTCTTCAACGGAACCCAATCACAAATTCAAACCACTCCGTCGGTGATCACGGCGAACCCGTTCCTCAGCGAATCGGAGATCACCGCCGTCACTCCAGCCTTTGTTCTCGACGCGGGAACGGATGACGAAGTTGTCTTGCCGGCCGTTTTCGCGAAAGGCACCTCGCTGAACACATTGACGGCCAGCGGAACGGTTGCGTCGACGTTGGATTTGGGCGTTGGCATTCAAGCTCTTTGGCGTTCACCCGCTGGCGATTTGTTCGCTTTGGGTGATAACGCCGTCGGACACAAAGCGTTCATCGTCGACGCGGCGCTCGCCGGATCGACTCCATTCCAAGACAGCGACTTGGCCCCGCAATTCGTCGATCACGCCATCGACGATGTCGGTCGCGGACTGCTTTTGCAAGCCGCCGAAAATGGCACCTCCCAATTGTGGACCGTCGACACGAACAGCCTCAGTGCCGACGCCACCGGTGCACTGATCCCTACCGACACACAACTGATTGGCGATTCGACTCCTCGATCGAGCGACGGTCCGACCCGTTCGATCCTGGCTCGGGCGACGCAAATCGATGACGGACAAGGCGGCACGGACGACGGCCTGGAAATTCACGTTTGGAGCAATGCGAGTCACTCGTTGTTGACGAACGATCCAATCATCGTCGACGGCGGCGTCGAAGTAGTCGGCTTCAGCGATGAAGCAGGCTTGTTGGTCGTCCGCCAGTCCGATGGTTTGACCGTCCACGATCTGGAGTCGACCGACCTGGCGACTCTTTACAGCCTCTCAAACGACGGCCCCGTCGCGATTGATGCGGCTCGCGGTTTGATCGTGACTTTGAGTCCGGACTCGGTTGACCCACTGGAGGCTGGCCTGCGATTGATTGATGCAGACACAGGTGACTTGGTCGTCGACTTGGCGATTGATTTGTCGGCTCTCAACCTGCCCGCAACTTCGGGCGTCCAGGGCATCTCGCTCGACCCTGAATTGCGTCGAGTTGCGGTTGTGGGCGCGGCTGGTTTGGCCGAGATGAGCCTGCGGACTCCGGCGCCTCACCGAGTGCAAATCACCAACAACCAAGATCCCGCGCCGATCGAATTCGGCATGCGTTTGATCGGTGCCAACACGGCGCCGGATTACGACACGCCGCCAAATTGGACGATGGACGAAGACACCGTGCTGACCAACGCGGCTCCCGCGGTTTACGGCGATTCAGCGGACGCGGACGACGACGATTTCATTCTGCTGCCAATGCAAGGCACCAGTGCTGGCGTGTCGACGGTGACGCTTGCCGGTTCACTTTCATATGTTCCGATCGAGGACTTCGCGGGCGTCGATCAGTTCACCGTTTGGCTGCACGACGGTCGAGATTTCACCGAACACGTTTTGGACATCACCGTCGTGAATGTCCCTGATGCTCCGATCGAAGTCATCCCGAACGTCAATCCGGTCCCTGAAAACATACTGCCGGGCGCTCCCATCGGTGATATCGATGTCATCGATGGGGATGGCCAAGCCAACCATGTCATCGAGATCGATGACGAACGCTTCATCGTCGACCAAGACGGCAATCTGATCTTCGTCGGTCCCGGCAGCTTGAACTGGGAAGATGAATGGGCGATCCCGTTGATCATCACCGTTCATGATCCCGACTTCGAAGAACCTTTGATCCACACGGCGACTCTGCAGATAACGGATGAAGACGATCCGATCGAGGACGTGTTGCCGAACAACGCGACCGTCCGCGAAAATTTTGAGGGCGACGTGGTCACCGAAATCACGGTGGTCGATGAAGACGAAGATCAAACCTACGATTTCGAAGTCGATGATGATCGCTTCTTTGTCTTCGGTGGAAGCCTGCGGTTAAAGCCCGGCATCGCGGTCGATTTCGAAGCCGAAGAGAGCATCGTTGTGAACCTCACGGTTTCTCGCCTGGACGACTCGTTTGAAAAAGCGATCACGTTGCAGGTCGTCGATATGCCGGAAACACCAGCTGGCTTTGCACTGACGCCTTCCACCGTCGAAGAACAAATGGCCGGCGCGGTCGTCGGTGAACTTCGTATCGCTGGCAACCCAGCCGCCAACAACCACACACTGTCCGTCAACGATTCGCGGTTCGTGTTTGACGGTTCGACGTTGAAGTTGGCCGAAGGCGTTGCTGTCTTGCTGGCGGATCAACAAGAGATCGAGCTCGACATCACTGCTAGCTCGCAATCGCCTGGAGTCGATCCGGTCACCGAAACGTTTTTGATCCAAGTGACCGAGAACGACACACCGTACCACAACGACATCGAACCTCACGATGTCAACGGCGACAACGACGTGACCGCGCTCGATGCGTTGACGATCATCAACTACCTCAATACATACGGCCCCGGACCGGTCGGCTTTGGTGATCCCGGGTTTGGCTACGACGTCAACGGCGATGGCTTCGTGACGGCTCTCGATGCGTTGTTGGTGATCAACCACCTGAATCAAATCTTGACTCCCGCGGGGACGGTCAACAACGGCGAAGAAGAATCCAACGACGGAGAAGGCGAAGGAGAACCGAACGTCGATGACGAGCTCGCTCAAGGTGACGACGATTCGAATCAACCGTTGGTCCCCGGCAGTGATGACTCCATGGGGCCAAACGCTCCTCGCGGATTCGCACAGTCATCCCTCCGAAGTCAGGCTCGCGATTCCGTGCTGTCGGATCTGACGAAGCTGATCGACACCAGCACCGACGACCCATTTGCGGTTTCTACGAATCAACTGGTTGATGTGCTATCACGGGTCAGCGACTTGGGCAGCGACAACCACGACTCGGCACTCAAACTGCTTTCCGAAGAATCGGACGAGTAGGTCTCTTTTTGTGCTTTAGCCGGCCGGCATTAGCTGCGGTTCCTGCCTACACCGCTGCACCGATCGTTCTTGGCATCTAGTAAATAGCGCATGCGGTTCATGGTGAGGACCGGGCGTAACGGCCGGCGGCTGAACTGATCGGTGGAAACTATCGTTCGCGCTCGAGACCGGGGACGATCTCGAAACCGCCGCCGATTTCGGCGAAGTTGTTGACGCTGTCCGGGGCGAAAAATCACACTGGGAGAGTTGTATCGGTTGTGTCGGTAGGTATGCTTGGAACACCACCCCTCTGCAGAGCCGCACTGTGACGATTGTGCCAGAGAGGTGCTGGTAATCCAACGTGCCCGGACTCCGCCTGATGACTCGATTTCAATCCAAACGCCAACCTTCGTTCGCCCAGCCTGAATGGTCGATCGAACCGCTTGAACCACGTCTGATGCTCGCGGGAGACACCGGTGCCGAAGTGGCTGCCGCCGCGACATCCGGCTCAGCGGAATCGAACTCGGCCGCTCCCGATTCCGGTGCAATTGATTCCTCGGTCTTAAACGCATCCACCACCGAAATCGCGTTCATTGATGGTGACGTCGAGCAATCGGAACAGCTGACCAAGTTGATGCGCGGCGGCGTCGAGATTGTGCTGCTCGACCGTGCGACTTCCGCGATCGATCAAATGACCGCGGTTTTGAGCAGCCGCACAAACGTCCGCGCGGTGCATGTCGTCTCGCATGGCGAGGCTGGCGCACTGCAATTGGCTGGTCAACGCGTCGATGCGATGACGATCCAACAGCATTCCGGTCAACTCCAACGTTGGCAGGACTCTCTGACCAACAATGCGGACATTCTGCTCTATGGGTGCAACACAGCCGGAAGCTTAGCCGGACGAGACCTGATCACAACGCTCGCGAGATTGACATCAGCCGACGTCGCAGCTTCCGATGACGCGACCGGACATGCTACCCGCGGCGGCGATTGGGACTTGGAGTTTGAAGTCGGCAATATCGAAAGTTTGCTGCTGGCGAGCGTCGACCGTTTGCAACACATCGAGATGGTGTTGCCGATTTCCCTGCGTGCCGCGGGCACGACGGGGTCCGAGCAAATGCAGTTGGAAGTCAATGGAGAGGTCGTCCAAACCTGGAACGACATCGGTGGCAACGTTTCCACGCGGCAGTTCCAGACGTTCACCTACAACGGTGCGGCTGACGCGACGGCGGACGATGTGCGAGTTGTCTTCACGAACGATTTGTACCAACCCGAACAAGGCATCGATCGAAACTTGGTCGTCGACTCCATCACCGTCAACGGCGTCACGGTTGAATCCGAAAACGCGAACACGTTCGGCACAGGAACATGGCGAGAAGAAGACGGCGTCGCACCGGGTTTCCGACGCAGCGAGTGGATTCACAGCAACGGCTACTTCCAATATGCCGCACCGTCGTCCACCAGTTCGATTTCCGTTTACGCCGCGGGAGCTGAAAACACCGAAACGATTGAACTATGGATCGGTGGCGAACATGCACAGACCTGGCAGAACATCGGTGGGGACATCGACACAGGAGACTTTGTCAAACTGGATTTCGAAGCCGACGAGACGGTCGACATCTCACAGATTCAAATTCGCTTCACCAATGATTTGTACCAAGCCAACGGAGCGGTCGATCGCAACGTTCGAATTGACCGAGTCGAGCTGGACGGGACTTCCTATCAAACCGAAGCCGAGACGGTTTACTCCACCGGCACTTGGCAAGAAGACGGCCTGACCCCCGGGTTCAAACAGTCCGAGTGGCTGCATGCGAATGGGTACTTCCAATACGGAACGACGTCGACCAGTCCCGGCACCGTCTCGTTGGAAACCAGCAACGTGGCCGTCGATGAAGATGCGGGAACGGCTTTGATTCGTGTCGTCCGAACTGGCGGCAGCGATGGCATCGCAACGGTTGATTACGACACGTTCGCTGGAACGGCAAGCGAAGGAGTCGACTACACGCGTCAAACGGGAACACTCACCTTTGCCGATGGAGTCACCGAGCAAACAATTGCAGTTTCGATCCTGGACGATGCTCTGTTGGAAACGAATGAGACCTTCAACATCACGATCGACAACGTGCAAGGAGGAGCCAATTTGCTGGTGCCCCGAACCGCGACGGTATCGATCGTCGACGACGAAGTCAGCCTACCTGACTACGCCAATTTCACCGATGTCTCTGGCCTGACTCTCAACGGAACGGCTCGCCAAACCGGCAACACGTTGGAGCTCACTCAAGCTCTCAACGATCAAGCCGGCAGTGCGTTCTACTCGACCGCGGTCAACTTGGCCGACGATGGTTCCTTCCGCACCTCGTTCGCGTTTCGAGCGATGAATGGTGCAGGCACTGACGGAGCCGACGGGCTGACTTTCACCATCCAAAACGATCCACGCGGTGCCGCTGCGATTGGCGGGTCGGGCGAGGAACTCGGCTACCAAGACATCACGAACTCGGTCGCCATCGAATTTGACACCTATCGAAACAGCCTGGACCTGAACGACAACCACGTTTCGATTCTGACTGGCTCGGTTTATTCGAACGTGCGTACTGCGGTTCCAGATCTGGACCTCAACAACGGAAGCCCACGCTATGCCTGGGTCGAATACAACGGAACCAGCAACGTGTTGGCGGTCTATCTTTCCGATGACGCGACCAAGCCCACGCACGCCTTGATGAAAGCCACCGTCGATTTGCAATCACAGGTGGGAGAGGCCGGGTTCGTGGGCTTCACCGCGGGCACTGGGGGACTCGATAACTCGCATCGCATTCTGAACTGGTCGGTCGATCAAACCGCTCCGTCACTGGATCCGCCCGTCGTTGGCGGCGACGAAGTCCTCAGCACCACAATCGCCTCGCAGCTCAGTCTGCCTACCGCGATCGACTGGCTTCCCGACGGAACGATGTTGGTTTCAGAACAAGGCGGAGTTGTCAAAACCGTTCAGGGCGGCGCGGTTGCTACCGATCCATTCATTGACATCTCGGGAATCGTCAATGGAACTCGCGACCGCGGATTGCTGGACATCGCCGTTCATCCCGATTTCGCAAACAATCCGTACGTCTATCTGCTCTTCACCTACGACCCGCCCGAGGTCAATCAGTACAGCAACGGATCGTTGGCCGGTCCCGATGGAAAAGGCAACCGCGCGGGCCGTCTGATCCGTGTGACCGCCGATGTCGCCAACAACTACCAAACCGCGGTTGCGGGCAGCGAAGTCGTTCTGCTGGGCAGCAATAGCACGTGGGAGAACTTCAATGGCGAGGCCAATAGCACGTTCAACTTCACGGAAGCTCCCGCCGGCGAGAATCCTGATGGAACGTACATCAACGACTTCATCAACAGCGACAGCGAATCGCACACGATCGGGGCTCTCGCGTTTGGGATCAACGGTGAGTTGTTCGTCTCCATCGGTGACGGTGCCAGCTACAACCGCGTCGACGTGCGAGCCGACCGGGTGCAAGACATCGACAGTTTGTCAGGCAAGGTGCTGCGAATCGATCCGCTGACCGGCGATGGTTTGTCGGACAATCCGTTCTACAACGGCGATCCTGATGCGAACCGATCGAAGGTCTACCAATTGGGACTTCGCAATCCGTTCCGTATGTCCGTTGATCCCGTCACAGGACGCTTGTTCGTTGGTGACGTTGGATGGACGAAATGGGAAGAGATCAACTCCGCCGGCCCGGGTGCGAACTTTGGTTGGCCGTTCTATGAAGGCGGCAGCGGAACCAGCTTGGTCAATCCGGGTTACGCCAGCACGCCTGAGGGAGTTGCTTTCTTCGCCGAGAACGTCGTCGTGACATCCTCGCAGTACGGTTTGAATCACCAGGCCGATGGCATCAATGCGATCGTGATGGGTGATGTCTACCGAGGTACCTTGTACGGCGACGACTACACCGGCGATGTGTTCTTCAACGACCTCGGCCAGGGGATTGTTCGGCACGGAGACGTTGATGCAACCGGAGCGATCACCAACGTCCAAACTTTCACAACCGGTGCCGGCGCCGTGGTCGCGATCAGCCAGGGCCCCGACGGAGCACTTTACTACGTCGACCTCGACGACGGTTTGGTCGGCCGCTGGGAAATCGTCTGACCCGGACCATCGCGTTCCAGATCAAACAGTTCGCGACCACTACGCTAGCCACCAGCTTCAGCCAACGGATAGAAGCTTGTCATAGTCGGAATGAGATCCGATCCAGAACCAAGTGGCATTGCCGCTTTCGATGACACATACCGCGCGATAGTCCAATGTAATTCGTGCTGACCAGATGTTGTCGTGCCCGACGATTGGTTTGAACCGAAGCCCCGGATGCGACGGGTTCAGGAGGAATTGGCGATATGCCTCTCGCGTCTGCTGTTGGATATGCCGCGGCAGAGCGGCGAAACAGTCTCGGAACCGTCGCGTTGTAAACGAGTTCAAAGCTCATCCGGTACGAGCGGAACTGCATCCCCTGATTCCTTTTCTTGCAACGCCTCGGCTGCAAGCGATGTTAGCAACGCCGAGGAACTGCCGAATGACTCGTCCCATCGTCGGTCGTCCTCGATCTGAGCAAGCAGCCACTTCGCGAGGGCATCTTGTTCCTGAGGTGGCAACTTGGAAGCGTTTTGAAACGCCTTTTCCAGCAAATCTGTCATGTGTTTCTCCCCTGGCAATTGTACCTTTGGATAGCTTCACCGGCAAATTCGCCAGATCAATCAAGCTCTGGAAATTCAACGCAATTTGCGACACACATCGCGAGCGAAAGCAGTCGACAAACGGCTCGTCAGATCTCCTCACCGTTGACATTTGAGCCCTGCTGCGTCACGTTCGGGGACGCTCAATCCCCGATAATCCCCGCCTCAAAGCCCATTTTCCGTGTCGCTCGATCCTCAACTGCTCACGCGTCTCAGCACCGATCCTGCCAAACGCATCGACGAAGTCATCGCCCACTACCGGCGTGAACGTCAGCCGGTCGAACTGTTCGAAGCACTCAAGATGAAAAGCCGGCTGGCTCATGGTCTGCCGATGATCGCGGATCCTGACGAACCGCTGGCACCCGCCAAGACGGACGCGGAAAAACAACGCGAACGGGCTCTCGAAGAAGACCTGCTCGACGCGTGTCGCCAAGCCGGTGCGATGCTGATCCAGGACGGCCGCATCGCGGAAGGATGGATGTATCTGCGTCCGACCGGCGACACCGAATTGGCCAAGCGGTTACTCGAGGACGTCGAGATCGATGACGACAACTACGACGAGATGACTCAGGTGCTGCTGCACGAAAGCATCGACCTTCGTCGTGGTTACAACGCTGTGCTGAAACACCAGGGCACGTGCAACAGCATCACGCTCTACGACCAAGCCATCGCGACACGTTCGCGAGGCGATCGCCAAATTGCAGCGGAGTGCTTGCTGACATCGTTCTACAACGAACTTCTGTCACTCGTTCGCGACGACTTTCGAAACCGCGGCTCCGAAAACGGCGTCTCGGCCGAAACCATCGAAGAGGATGCCGCGAATCTGAATCTCGGTGAATTGATTGCCAAGCACAAATGGATTCTCGGTGGCGGTGGCTATCACCTCGACACAACTCACTTGTCGTCAACCGTCCGTTTCGCGACCGTGATTGATGATCGCGAAATGATCGATCAAGCGTTGCAGCTTTGCCAGTACGGTCGCCGGTTGCCCTCCGACTTCCAGTACCCCGGCGAAGAACCCTTCGTCGACTTCTATCCCGCTCACTCGGCGTTCTTTTCAGCGTTGTTGGGACAAAGCGTCGACACGTCCCTGCGAATGTTTGAGCAGAAGGCTCGCACAGTCGACGTCAACGTTGCCGGTGCGGGAGCCATCGAGACCTACATTGACTTGCTCGATCGAGTAGGCCGTCCCGCCGAAGCCCTCCGCGCCGCGATCGAGTTGTTCCCGGACGACGTTCCGGTTCAACGAGTCTTGCCCGAGTTATTGGCGATGGCCCGTCGAGCCAAGCAGGCCGGCGACACATCCGGGCTGGAAGCGTTGGAGCAATTCTGCTTTGAACGAGCCGACTTGCTCGCCGTCGCAGCCATCGCGGCAGAAAAAGCTTGATCGTCGGAATCGCTCGTGAAACTTTTCTGCGCAAACCAAAGCCGAACGCACCACTCATCATCGACGAATGACATCATGCGATTGATCCACTTGCTCGCCACGGCCGGGCTGATTGTTGGTGCCACGGGATCTCACGCCGACGCACAGGAGCCAACCGAGTTCAGCGTGATGACTTGGAACTTGGAATGGTTCTTCGACGATCAACCGGCGGACAACCCGAGTGAACTCGGGCGTGAAAAGACTGCTCCCAGCCGCGAACAATGGGATTGGCGACGCGACCGAGTTGCCGCGGCGATCGCGAACGTGCAGCCAACGGTGGTGGCATTGCAGGAAATCGAGAGTCAGAACGTCATGTATTTTCTGACTCGAGCGATCGATCGCAATCACGGCCTGAAGTACGACGACTACGTGATCAAAGGCGAAGACTTTTACACCGAGCAAGACGTCGCGTTCTTGGCGACCACGACAACCGGCGTGCAATCGATCTCTCGTGGAATCGTCACGCCATCGATGAAGTCACGTGGGTACGCGTCAGTGTCCAAACATCTGTTCGCCGTCGTCGAAATACCAGTCAACGGCAACGTCGAATTGCTGGTGATCGCGAATTGTCACCTTCGCGCGATGGCCGAAAAAGGCGAACTGCGAGCCCGGCAAGCACGCACGCTCAGCCTATGGCTCGAAAGACTGGTCGCCGGGGTCAAGGCATCGCAACCGAACCCGGATCAACCGGTTCACGTCATTGTCACCGGAGACTTCAACACGGAAGAGTTGGCCGGTCAGATCTCCCCGGACTCGGACCTCGCCGTTTTGATTTCGCGAGGCACTGACGATCCCTCCGACGATTTGGTTGACTTACACGATCAAATTCCCGCCGCAGACCGAACGACACATTTGCTGCCCGGTCGGCAATTCGACCGCATTCTCGTTTCGCGCGACTTGGTCATCGACACACCTGGCGTCGCCGACCTATCGCTTCGCGATGTCACGGTTCGAAACGATTTGAACTTCGGCGGCAAACAAGACACCCAAGACGAACACTGGAACAGCTACTGGGACATCCCTGATGACCAGCGTGACATCAGTGACCACAATCCCGTCCTCGCACGATTCCAGATTCAATGAGCGATTCATCAACGCAGCCCAACACACCGGTCCCAATGGTTCGACTGGATGACTTTCTCAAACGAGAGGGGTTGGTTGGAACGGGCGGCGAAGCCAAAGTCCTGATCCAGGCCGGCGAAGTGATCGTAAACGGCGAGGTCGACACACGTCGTCGCAAACAGTTGCACGACGGGGACGTGGTCACATTCAACGGCGAAGACTTCCCGGTCGATGTGGCTTCACTCGGCGATCCACCGATGTGATCCGGGCGTGCGATCTCAAACGACTGCGTATTGCCCGAATCGATTCCAGTAACCGCTGTGGTGTCCCCAAAGATTGAACTGGTTGGGCAACTCAAGACACAGATCGTGATTCATCAATCGATCGCTCAGCTTTTCGCAAACGATCGCCCCGGTTCCGACCACGCGATCGATCACGGGAGCCATGTTCAGAATCCGGTCCCTTGGCGAATACAAATTGATCAATCGTCCGCGGAACGCGTCGGCTTGCAAATTCCAATTCAGCCGCGATGTCATCCCGCCCATCAACAGCAGGTCATCGACCCGGCATTCTCGTTCGGCCAATTTCTCCAGTGCCGATCGAATCACGACGGTTCCCAGCGAGTGCCCAACCAAATGCAAAGGGCGTTTTCCTACACCGGGAAGTTCCAAAATTTTGTCGGCCAAGCGAATGCCGTCTCGGCGTGCGCAGTAATACCGATGGCGAAAGCTCGCCGCTCCGATCACCGCAGCGGTTCCGATGCCGCCGGCCAACGCTCCGACGCCCAACAGGGCTCGACCGCCGTGGATGGCTGGCACAGCTGCCCGAGCACCGCGAGCGATCACGCCCATTGACGCACCAGCTTCCGACCACGACCCGGCGGCCCACAGCACACTGTAGGTGGATCCCCTCAATTCGGCAGCACGGATCAAATCGGCGTTTGGTCGAGCACGATAGCCGGCAACCACAACGTGGATCGGCCCGCGACTCGATTCTTCGATCGGATCAATGCGTACTGCCATCTACAATTCTATGAACGAGACAAGAAATCGCTCTTCGCATTCGGTGCGAATCAGCCCTACCAAAGTACCCGATTTGGGACACTGGACGCAAAGCGATTTTTGCGTCCCAATTCATCGGCGTCTCATCTTGCCAGTGAAATTCATCGTTCCTTTCCGCAACTCGCTCGATCCCGACGGGTTGCTCTTCCGCAGTCCGCCCTCACTCGCTAAATCCAGCGGTTGCAACGGATGCACGGCGGCCCGCAGAATCACTAGACTATCACCGCCCGAAACCGCATCTGCCCGCCGCGATCACCCTCTCTCGAAAACCGTCCTCGATTCATGCCTGAATTTGGATCCGATTCGTCTTTCCCAACCGAAGAACCGGTGTGCATCGGAATCGATCTGGGCACCACGCATTCGCTGGTCAGCGTTTTTCGCGACGGCAAGCCCGAACTGATTCCAAATGCCCACGGTGACAAGCTCACCCCGTCCATTGTTGGCGTGTTGCAAGACGGTCAAATCGTTGTCGGTTCCGCTGCGAGAGAACTTCGCGTCACCGCGCCCGAACGATGTGCGTGGGTATTCAAACGCTACATGGGCCAAGAACGCAAACTCAAACTGGGCGACAAGGAGTTCACGCCTCACGAGTTGAGCAGCTTGGTCTTGCAGTCACTTCGTGACGACGCCGCCGCGCACTTGAACACCGAGATCACCGACGCCGTGATCACCGTCCCCGCGTACTTCAATGATCACCAGCGCACGGCAACACGCTTGGCCGGCGAGATGGCGGGCCTGAACGTTCGCCGGATGATCAACGAACCCACCGCCGCGGCGCTCGTGTATGGCTTTCACGCTCGCGAAGAAGAAAAGAATCTGTGCGTCATCGACCTCGGCGGAGGCACGTTCGACGTGACGGTCATGGAAGTCTTCGAAGGCACGCTCGAAATCCGAGCCACCGCCGGCGAGAGCATGCTGGGCGGCGAAGACTTCACCGACCGAATGGTGTCCGCGGTTTTGGTTGGCGAAGACACACAACTCGAACTGGCGGAGTTGCAGCAACCTCTGCGTGTATCTCGATTGCGAGGCGAATGCGAAAAAGCCAAACGTTTGCTGTCCAAGGAAGAAAGCTGCAAGATCCGGCTTCCCGATCAAGACGGCAACTTCGCGGAGAAACCGAAAACATATCGGCTCACCCGAGCTGAATTTTCACGCATGTGCGATCCGTTGATGCAGCGGATCGCCGGACCGATCGCCAGGGCTCTTCGAGATGCCGAACTGGATCCCAAAGACATCGACGATGTGATCTTGGTCGGCGGTTCAACGCGAATGCCGGTGCTGCGGGACTTCGTGATCGACTACTTCGGCAAACCACCGATCATTGATCACGATCCCGATGAAGTCGTTGCGTTGGGCGCTGCTGTGCAAGCAGCTCTGATCGGTCAAGACGCCGCGGTCGATGACATGGTGATGACCGACGTCTGCCCGTTCACACTGGGAGTCGAAGTCGTCAAAGAGTTCGGCGGGCACATGCAGGACGGTTACTTCAAACCCGTTTTGCATCGAAATTGCACGATCCCAGTTTCCCGCGAAGAAGTCTTCAGCACCGTTTCGGCAAACCAAACCAACGTGACGCTGAGAGTCTTCCAAGGTGATGCCCGCAAGGTCGCCGACAATACGGCTCTCGGACAATTGGAAGTCAAAGGTTTGCCGCCCGGTCCGTCCGGCAGCCCCATCTACGTCCGATTCACCTATGACTTGTCCGGCGTCTTGGAAGTCGAAGCCTACACGCCGGGAGGCGAACGTTTCCGCACGGTCCTGACTAGCCATGTTCGCCAACTATCGCCCGCCCAAATCGAAGAAGCCAAACGCCGGATCGATGAACTGAAGTTCTATCCCCGCGACGACCTGGACAATCAGAAGCTGGCACGTTTCGCAGAACGCATGCTTGGCGAATTGCACCCGTCCCAACGTCAACAGCTCGACGAAGCTCTGGACTACTACGAAGACGCAATGGCGCGAGCCGATCGCGAACACTTTGCCAATGCCAAGGACACGTTGCTGATGGTGCTGTCGTCGTTGGGTTTCGATCATGAAGAAAACTGAGGAACCATTCGGAAACAACTTCGGGATCTAAAAGGTAGCGGAAGGGCGCGAGCCCTCCGGTGACACACCGGGCGGCTCGCGCCGCTCTGCTACAACCGAACTCGATTCCGAACGGTTCCTAAGGATGCGTGAATCGGCACCAAAGTCGTGCGGTAGGTTGAATCAAGGAACTGCAAACACGTTCCGACTAAAAAACATCCAAATGACATGCACCAAATTGATTTCCGCAACCATCAACCCAGCCGCCGATTGTGACTGATTCGCCCGCTAAAACTTATTTGCGATCCATGCTGGAAATCAATCCGGTTTGGCAATCGGGATCCGCGTTGCAACTGCGTCGGCAGACACTGAAACTGTCCAATCACGATCGGCGGCAATCTGGCACCGATTCGGATTCGGTCGACGACATGATGTCCAAGCACCAAAATCGTGCGAAGGCTCGAGAGTCAGTTGCTCACCTGCAAAAGCAGTTCTTTCATCTGTCGGATGAGGAACTGACCATGGGGCTGGCCAACCTAAACGCGGACGACGTTCCCGAACTCGCCCCCACGATCCGCCGCTTGAAAACCGCCGCCGACGAACGCAATTCGTTTGTGACGATGCTGGCCGACAAAAAGTATGACCGCGAATTGGTGATCGCACTCGGCAAATCGGTTGTGTTGCCACCATCCGATGCCGGCTACGTTCGCGAAAAGTTCATCCAAAACCTGACGACGAAGAACAGTCGCAAACGAGCCCGTGAAACTTCACTGAAGATTCAAAAGGCATATCCCAATCTGTTCCAATTGGAACGTGACTGGTTGACCACACTGCAGGACCGCAAAGCATCGGGCCCCATGAGCAGCGGCACGTCACTGCTCAGCTTCAGGGTCCTGTTCTTTGGCACCTTGATCGCCTACCAAATTGCCAAGCTCTTTCTACGAGACTGAGCCATCGCGGCTTCTCCAGCCGAGATGTTTTTTTCTGAGGCATCTCTCGCCGGCGACCACATCAACGCATCGCAACCCTCTGACACTTTCGCCGACCATCGTTCATGTCTGACCCCGCGTGGCACCATCTTCCGCACGACCCGCGATCGTTCTTCGATCTAGCGGAAGACTTTGACCGTCGTGATCTGAAGCGTGCCTATGGCAAACTGATTCGTCAGTTCAAACCGGAAACGCATCCGCAAGAGTTCCAGCGAATCCGAGCGGCTTACGAACAACTCGAGAACGCTGAACGATACGGCCGAAGCCAAACAGAAAGCCAAAACGCCGCCGATGCGTGGAAGTCCGGCGCGGCATCCGAGCCACAACCCAAATCCGACACCAGCCCCAGCGAAATCCCCGATACAAGCGGCGGTCGCCCAGCACCGATACGTCCCGCCGCTCCGGTCTCTCCAGTCGATGAAGCCATCGCGAAACCTCGCGAGTCATACGTCCGACTTTCACAGAAGCATTCTCGAACGCCGCTGGAGTATTACATCCTGGCGGTGCTCAGCGATCTGCTGGTGAAACCATCGGAGAAGAACCCGAAGCAGCGACCTCAGTTTCTGCAGTGGCTTCTTGATGGACTGCAGGAACATCCACAGGAACCCGGGCTGATCTCGTTGGTCGCCGGCACGCTTCGCGGCGATGTCCCTGACGATCAAATCGTGACGCTGCTGCCAAGAATTGCGAAGGCGATTCGTTCGTCGATGTTCTACCGATTGACCGAACCACTTTGGGAACGACTGCTGATCGATCAGCCGTTTGAGGTTTTCGAGCGACTGATCCAAGAATGCGAAAGCCATCTGCGTCAGGGTGATCCGCGAGCCCGTTTGGCGTTCTATCTCCGAATCTTGAGAACCGCGATTTGGACCGCTCCCCCGGAGTGGACGCAGTCGCACCTCGAAACGTTGTCTGCCCAGGCTGCTGACTTGGACGATTCGATGCAGAACGACTTGGAGTTCGTCGAGCTTTTGCACAGCTACCTTTCGTCGACCAAACCGTCCGAGTCCGCCCTGCCCGCACGCGCGACGATGGAGTCATTCCTGCGAACGTATTGCACCGGCGATGGTCCCGTGGCGACGGCGGAGATGGCACGTTGCTTGGACGAGATCGCACGCGACTCACACGGTGTACAAGCTTCTTTTCCGATCAACCAAGACAGCGACGATCACTCGCTGTTTTTGCTGATGATGATGGCGACGTCGGATTTGGCGGAGACCACTGGCGTCATCGCACCCTCGCCGGACGAGCAAAAGAACAATCGACAAGCCGTCTCGTGTTTGCGTGATCTCAAAAGCACCCTAGAGGACATCGGCAATCGCGTTTCTTGGATGGACTCGACCTACAAGTGGCTCCCCTTCGCGGGGATATTTTTGCTCTACGGTTTCGTGTTGTCGTTCACCTGGGCCATGAGCTTGGTCGTCTTCGATCAACTGCTCACTTCATCGAACGGAAGCGTGATCAGTGTGCTGATCTTGATCGGTGGTCTCATCGCTTTTCCGATCTTCTACTTTCGGTGGTTTTTCCCGAAGTACCTTGCGGAACGAGCTGAGAACGCACGCCAGAAGTACTTTGCAACGTGCTACACCAAACGGTGGCGTGGTCGCTTGTTTCGCTACGTGCAATCTTGCGGAGAATCACCCAGCGAATCGTTGACCCGGCTGAACGAGGCCGCTGCCTTCCACGATGACACCAACTGGATGAACCTCGTCCTTGGCTTCTGCCACGGCGACCTCGGACTGCTGATCTTCGCGCGCGCCCAATTGTTTGTAGGGTAGGGGAGTGGGAAAGTAGATCAGGATCACAGGGCCACAGACACCGCCGTAGCCGGATTCGCCAGAATTCGGATGCCCGCGTCAAATCCAACCCGTAGCGTGAGCAAGGATCGCTCCGCACCGCCCGAACAAATCAGCCGCCGAGCGTTAGCTCACGGTTCGCAACCACCGAACGCGAACTCAATCGCGGCGGACGTCCGGTGGGAACCGGACCTACAGGTGCAATGGCAAGAACCGCTTCACTTCGCCGGGACCTTTCTCGGCCGGCGGGTCCAACCATGGGACCTCTTCTTCGCGTTCCATGTGTTCAGCGATCCGAGCTCGCACTTCGCGAACGATCGTCGACAGCACATCGCGTTCACTTGCCCCTTCGGTCTCGACGCCGTCCAGATTCGCGACGCGACCTTGCGCGCGGCCGGATTCAGTGCGACTGACATACACCACGCATCCAAACGCGGGCTGATCCTTCTTGCTCGTGGTTGGCAAATCGGTCATGGCATCTCCCTCAAATCCATCCGTCTTCCTTCTCGTAAACTCACTCGTGCCGCTTTCAAAATCGCTGCGGCATTGAACGCGTCTTCCAAACCGCTCAAGTTGCGAACCAAACTCGTCACCGCACGATGAAATTGCCCCAGCATCTTTTCGCCGACCGGTGATTCGCCTTCCAAGAACTCCTGGTGACGTCCGGCGTCATCAAACCAAACCAACGTGCCCGGCAAGTCAACAAACGCGACTCCATTTTCGCAACACACCTGCATCGCCGCGGGAGGTCGAAACCCGATTGCTTCTTGCCACTGCGCGGGGATGTAACTGCCGCAGCTGACTTGAGCGGTCACGCCTCGACGCTCAGGCGTTCGCCGACGACTTTCCATTGAGCTTCCGTTCGACGCCGAAGTGTGTGACCCGCCGGGAACTTGCCCACGTCCCGATTGGGCGGACCCCGCGTCTTCGAACAGCATGCTGAGAGCCTGGTAGTCGGCCGCCTCCTCAGGAGAATGATTCGCCGACGTCACGCTGACCGGACGTTCGCCCACGACGTAGCAACACCAATCGATTAATTGCATCAGTTCGGTGCGAGTCATCCGGGCACGAATCTCTTCCGGATCGACTCGCGAATCGTCGCCCAAGTTGCCTTCGACGCCTCGCCGGGTGATCTGATCGCGGCGTTTCAACGGAGCGTCTTCCAAACACAATCGTTTGTGACAGAAAATCAATCGCGGCGGCCCCAGGTGCGTTGCAATCAGCTCCTTCAATCGCAACGTTGCAGGAGCAAACCGGCGGGGCAATCCGGCCATGAACGCCACCCCGGAATCCTGCACGCAAGATTTAAAATCGCGATCGCGAATTGGATCAAAATCCAGGTCGCTGGCCCAATAGACCGCTTTGCCGGCCCGGCACGCCGCGGTGGCGGGATGAAACCGAAGCCAAGAATTCTCGAGCACCAAGACGGCATCGATGTCGTCCCGCGTCACCAACGCTTGGTAGCCGTCGACCGGGTCCGCCTGAAACTCCGAGACTGCCGATTCAGCCAACTTTGACACGTTGCAATAAATCGCACGAACATCGAATCGATCTCCCAGCATCCTCAGCGCCGGCCGGTGCATGGACTGCCATTGATCGCCCAATCCGATCAATCCAATTCGCAATTTCACTCGAGTTCCCTTCGCAGTTCGCCTGGATTGTTCATTGGTGCACAATCTAGCAGATTCGCCAGCGATGCGTACGTGGACTCCCATTGCGCCCGGCACGGAAACGGCGAAACCCGAGGGTCTGTTCGCTGGCGGTCGCCAGCCACTTGAAACCAGCGGACTTCGGGCGGGCAAAAACTCCCGCGAGAACGTGTAACAAACGATGGGGCGGTCCGCTGTGTTGTGTGTTGACCAATTCGTACCGCCCAACACCAGCACGGACCAGACCCATGCGTCATTTCTGCCTGACCGCCGTATTCAGCGTTTGTTTCCTGTCCACCGCGAGCGCTCAGTACCCATCCTATGTCGAGCACACACCCCCGGGCCCTCCTCCAATTCGAAAGACCGACAAAGGGATCCTGGAAGCCGAATGGCTCGAAGCGATCGCGATGACCGACTACGAGGTTTGGATCGCGGAAGACACCTCTCAGAAAGTCCAATACGAAGTCTTCTTGAAAAGCGAAGACGGTTGGCACAACGTTGGCGAAGCAGTCGGCGGAATGAACGTGCAACGACGCTTCTTTGACTCCCGAGAAGAGGCGGAGTTCTTTGCATTGCTGCAGATGGCATTGAACCCATCGAACTTGGACTTCCGGATCAAGTCTCATGTGCCTGACATGACGTGGCAGTACGTCGACACTTTCGATAGCAACGCCGAAGCCGAAGAATTTCTAAACGGGTTGCTGGATCTGATCGGCGACAATTTCGTTGGCGACATCCGCAAGGTCACCGTCCTACCAAGGTCGCTTCAGTAGTTCTCTGTACACTGATTCGACGTTTGCAAAATGCGGTCGAAGGAATGGACTGGTATGCTTGGCAATCATCTTTTCGCCCCGGGTTCTACAAATTCGCCCCGGGCGACAGCACCAAAGCGAAACACCATCCGATGTCATACGCCAACTATCTGTCGGTCACGACGCTTATCTTTGCCTTCGCCGTCACACCCTGGGCTGGTGCGATTGCCCAAGACAAGACGCCGAATCAGCAGAGCGAAGAAGTTGCGGCCTTGCCTGAGATTCCTAGCGGTCTCAACTCGGGCTTCTCAATCGTGCGAACGCCTGCCAAACGAGTCACGGCGACGATCACGTTCGATGTTGAGACACCTTCCCTGGTCGCCGACACTTGGATCTTTGCGATGCCGCAGCCGCCGGATTTGCCGTGCCAAAAACTGGTGCGCGGAAGCACGACACCAGACAGCGAAAACATTGCTGACAAGTCCGTTTTCCAACGAACGATCCGACGATGCCGAATCGAGGTGAAGGATGACACTCAGCTTAGCGCAGCCGGGTTCCGTTGCGATGATGAGCTTCAGTTATTCGCTCGATCGCTGACCTACAATCGACGAAACACATCGGCGGAGAACGCTGTCGAACCGCTTTCAATCCAAGACCGCCAAAACTTCTTGCGGACGACCCCGGAATACGACTACCGTTCCGATGAGTTCCAGGAATGGAAAGCGAAGAATCGTTTCCAACGAAAAAGAACCGAAGGCGAAGTACGCTTCGCTCAACGAGTGTTCCAAAAGCTGGCTCACACGTTTCGATACTCGTACGTCGCAACAGAAGACCGGACGGCGTCGCTGCTTTGCCAGTCGAATGCTACCGACTGCGGCGGACTGTCGACACTGTTCGCCACCGTCATGCGAAGTGAAGGTGTGCCGGCCCGAATTTTGTCTGGCCGTTGGGCAATCTCAGCGACTCCCGGTGAAACCATCAACGACCAACCGTACTACCAGTACCACGTCATAGCAGAGTTCTTCGCCCAGGATGTGGGTTGGATTCCCGTCGACACCTCATCGGCGATCATTCACGATCGCACCAAAACCAAGTTGCAATACTTTGGCGAGTCGTCAGCCGAGTTCATCACTTATCACGTGGATCCCGGAGTCGAATTCGACTCCGATCTGTTCGGTGACTACCGTGCCGCTTATTTCCAAATCCCGTTGATGTGGGTGAGCGGCACAGGCACTCTCGAAGGCTTCCGGCACCAAGAATCTTGGACCGTCAAACCCTGACGCCGCGGCTACGGCGTCGACCTTGTCGGATCAACCACATCAATAGCGGAAGATCATGTCGATCGTGACTCGGTCTTCCAGAACGTCTTTGAAAGCCGTCAAAGGAAACTCGTAGGCAACACCGGCTTCGACGTTTCCGCTCGGTTTGAACTTCATACCGACGTTGTGCGTGACCAAGTCATTGCCTTCGACATCGGTCGAACCCAGGTTGAGCAAGTCTTGTCCGGAGACGCCCAGAGCCAAACCGTTCTCGGCCTCATCCACCCAGTGCCACCAAGAGTTCTCAGTGAACAAGTAGACTCGGTCGGTCAGCTTCACGTCGAAGTGGTTGTTCCAGTGAACCGTCGTGCTTTGAACGGATTGGTCAACCGGCAATTGCCATCCGAACGAGCTGAGCACGTGAGCGTTTCCATCGAGCAGTCGTTGCCCACCGGTCGCGAAAAAGTGGAACTCGCCATCTCCAACTGCCTGGGCGGCTTGTTCGCTGCCCAATGGAATCTCATATGTAAAACCACCCGAGAGCAACGTTCCGGACTGGGTGTCGCGAATCAGGTTGTATTTGAGACCGGCGGAAACATCTGCCCAACCGGAATCCAGCACCAATGAGTCCAGCGAACCTTCGCTGTTATCCAGAATGTAGCCGTCTTTCACAGCGATCAAGCTGAGACGTTCGGTCAACGCGACGCGAAATTGCAACGCGAAGAGTTGAACGGAACCACCAGCCGAAATGTTCGCCGGTCCCAACGTCGCGGGGAACTGATGCGTCACAAAGATCGGACGCAACTCGGTCAAGTTCCGCGGGTCCTCGAAGTGCACAAAGTCGATCATCGGGCTGATGAAATCATCGAAGCAATGATCGCTCGGTCGTAGATGCTGCTTCAGTTTGGCCAAGCAACCCGCCGCCTTGCAACCGCGGCATCCAACCGAGTCACAGCAAGAATCGCAACCGCCTGAGTCACAACCAAAGTCGTCACAAACCACTTCGTCGCATCCGACCAAACCCAGTGGATCGCAACCACAAGAGTCGCCCGCTGATGCAAACGATGCTGAACAAAACCCGATGACGACGGCCAGCAACGACGACTTCCAAAAACGACTCACGATCCATCTCCCGCGTTAGAGGCACGATCGACGGCCGATTCACTGCGTCGGCCGACTCAATCCTGGTGCCCAATTCTCTCATATGGAACGCATCGGACCGTGCCGGATCTCAATGTCGATTCGCAGAGAAACCGCGTCACAGTTTGTCTGAGCATCACAAACCGAAGATCCGGTTCCACTGAATGGCCGTAGTGTGCGAGACCGTCACAGTTTACGAATTGACGCGTGCCAATGTGCTACAGATCACAGCATCAGCCATCGTGCGTGCCACATCGACCAACCGTCACGCTCAAAAAAAGCAGCGTTCGCATCCCGCAAATCCCGCTCATCCCTCATGAAGAGACCGGCAACTTTGCGGCGACGGGGGTTTGTGATCACACCGGTGCGAAATCGAGATTCGAATCCGGCTCGGGCCACTAACCAAAATCAAAAAGCTATGTTAGCAATAGTGACGGGGATTCTCCCCTTTCCCCCATGCTAACTGTTGGGAAGCTGGCAATCGGATTGCCTTTTTTCAAAACCCGATCAGCTCACCCCCTCTCGAGAGAAGGCTGGAATCGGCTGAATCGAACCACTTTTAACCGCGAAGCAATTGCAGATGACCGAATCCAGCCGACAGGCAATTGCCCAAATGAAACAAGAGCAGTTGCCGGTTCCAAGCCATCGGCTGCATAGCTGGCCGCACTTCGTGGGGCTGTACGCCGGCGAGCATGTTGCGGCGACCGAATTCGTGATTGGTGCGACGTTCGTCGCCATGGGCGCGTCGACCAGCGACATTCTGATCGGTCTGCTGATCGGCAACATCCTGGCGATTCTCAGCTGGACGCTGATCACCACGCCGATCGCCGTGCAGACTCGTTTGAGCCTCTACACGTACCTGGAAAAGATCGCTGGCGACTCGATGACCCGGCTCTACAACTGGGCGAACGTTCTGATCTTCACCGTGATCTCGGCAGCGATGATCACCGTGTCTTGCACCGCCGTTCGATTGCTGTTCGACATACCGCCGCAACTGGAATGGTACCCAACCGACGCCCTGTTCGTGGGCGTGGTTGTCGCGGTCGGGATGATCGTGGTGCTCGTCGCAATGTATGGCTTCAACGCCGTCGCAGAATTCTCGGGTCTGTGTGGTCCATGGCTGGTCGTGATGTTCGTCAGCGGAGCGTTGGTGCTGTTTCCCGCTTTGGCCGAATCGGTGCTGGGGAAGACAACGCTATCGGGCTTTCAAGACTTTTTGGTCATCGGCGACCATTCGATTTGGACCGGAACCAATGCGGACGGAGAACCGGGCATTGGTTTGTGGGAGGTCGCCGGTTTCGCTTGGGCAGCCAACACGATCACTCACTTTGGCTTGATCGACATGGCGTTGTTGCGATACGCGAAAAAGTCGATCTACGGATTGTGCACCAGTGCCGGGATGCTGTTTGGTCACTACATCGCCTGGATCGCGTCGGGCATCATGGGCGCCGGGGCCGCCGTGCTATTGAAGTCAACGATTGTGGAACTTGATCCCGGCGACGTCGCCTACCGAGCCCTTGGGATGTCCGGTTACGTGATCGTCATCGTCGCGGGTTGGACGACGGCAAACGCCAACCTGTATCGCGCCGGACTGGCCGCACAAGCGATCTTCCACAATCGATCTCGCAAGATGGTCACTTTCACCGTCGGCTGCGTGACGGTCGCCGTCGCTTGTTTCCCGTTTGTCTTTCGGCAAATCCTTCCGCTACTTACCTACGCTGGATTGTTGGTCGTTCCCATCGGAGCAATCGTTTTCGCGGAACATGTCGTGTTCCCACGGATTGGATTCACTCGGTACTGGGCGAAGTTCCGGAACCTGCCGCACAGCACACCAGCGATCGCATCATGGATCGCGGGTCTGATCTTCGGTTTTGGTTTGAATGCGATGCAGGTCATGTCGTTCTACTACCTGTTCGTGCCGACCTGGGCGTTCACCATTCTGCTGTACACGTATTTGGCAAAACTCTACGGGGCCGCGGAGTCTTATCCGGAAGAGGAAGAGAAAGAGCGAATCCTGAACGAAGACATTCGCGAATTTCAACATGAGCAAGCATTGAAGGAAGGCGAACCCGTCGCCGACCCGACTCGCCAAACGTTGGTGCTTCGCTGGATTTCACGAGCTTGTTTGTCGTTCATTTTGTTGCTTGCCCTGAACGTGATGTTCCGAAGCCCTGACCTGCAAACCTACACTTCGAACCGCGACCTGTTCTACACTTGGGCATTCGTGTTCACGATCTCGTATTTCGCGACCGCATACTGGGTTCTGCATCGCTACAAAACCCTCAATCCACAGCACGACAATTAGACCAACGGTCGGAACATCATGACGAATCAAATGCGAGCTTTGAACGAAGCCAACCTGTCGCAACTGCCCGCTGAACTTTCGCCGCCTCAGTACGACCGCAGTCGATTGAACCCCAGAATCGTGCACGTGGGAGTAGGGGGCTTTCATCGTTCTCACGAGGCTTACTACACCGACGAGCTTTTGCGTTCAGACGCTTCGTGCGATTGGGGAATCTGCGGCGTCGGTCTGCGATCCGCGGACGAGAAGATCGCTGCCGTTTTGAAAGAACAAGACTACCTTTACACGTTGATCATTCGGCATCCAAACGGAACCGTCGAAAGCCGTGTGATCGGTTCCATCATGGACTTCTTGCTGGGGTACGACGATCCCGAATCCGTGATCGAGCAAATGGCCAGTCCGGAAACTCAGATCGTTTCACTGACCATCACCGAAGGCGGCTACAACCTGGATGCAACCACGGGCGATTTCAATTGGAATCACCCCGACGCTCAACACGATCTTGAAAACCCAACCAAGCCGAAGATGGTGTTTGGCTTTCTGACCGAAGCCCTCAAACGGCGACGCGATCGCAAACTTCCCGCGTTCACGATCCAGTCGTGCGATAACATCCAGCACAACGGCGACCTGACTCGCAAAACCGTGCTCGGCTTCGCTCGGAAACAAGATCCTGAGTTGGCAACTTGGATCGAATCCAACGTGTGCTTTCCCAACGCGATGGTCGACCGAATCACTCCCGTCACCACCGACGAAGATATCGACTACTTGGCCGAAGAGCATCAACTCCAGGACCAATGGCCCGTCACTTGCGAACCGTTTTGTCAGTGGGTGGTGGAAGACGAATTCTCTGCGGGTCGTCCCTCATGGGAATCCGTCGGCGCTCAATTTGTTCCTGACGTCGTTCCCTACGAAAAGATGAAGCTTCGCCTTCTCAACGCCGGGCATTCCGTGCTGGGAATTTTGGGATCGATCCATGGCCACCGAACCATCGACGGCTGCGTGTCGGACCCGTTGTTTGCATCCTACCTTCGCCAGTTCATGGACGTCGAAGTGACGCCAGTCTTGGATCAAGTCGATGGCATTGACTTGGAGGCATACAAAGACACGTTGCTTGAGCGGTTCGGAAACCCCAACATCAAAGACGCTCTCTCACGCATTTGCCTGGAGAGTTCCAGCAAACTGCCCGTCTTTTTGATTCCGACCATCCAAGACAATTTGGCTCGTGGTGGCAGCATCCAATTTGCAACGCTGGTCATTGCGGCGTGGTGTTTCTACAGCGACAAGCGGACCGACGAAGACGGCAACCCGCTAGAAATCACCGACGCCTTGAAAACTCAGCTTCATGACGCGGCGGAGGCAACTCGCAAGGATCCGTTGTCATTCCTCGAAGTCACCGAGGTGTTCGGTGACCTGATCGAGAACCAAACGTTCACGAAGCAATACGTTTCGATGGTGGAAACGCTCTATGAAACCACGGACGTCGCCTCGATGATGCAGCGTTTGCTAAGGAACTAGCAAAGTCACGGCTTGATGATCCGAATTGCCGCCGACCAGTCGCAGGGATCAATCGATGATCCCCGCGAACTTTGGTTCTGTTGCGGCTATCAAATCAAACGGTTTTGCGAAAACACCTGATCAATCGCAGCTAGACGTTCGTCCTCGTCCGACCGACGGTTCATATCGTCTCGCGAACTCGAGTCATTCCCAGTGTTGCCCCGATTGCCATCGGAATTGCGTCCGTCGTCCATCGTTGCAAGCTTGTCGTCGTCGATCTCCTCGCCGCTCGAATCATCCGGTGTCGCCACGGCGAACTCGGATGCGACCGAAGCGGCAATGGACTGGCCGACTTCCTGACCGACCAGATCGTCGAAGTCAAAGTGGATGCCCAGATAGACCCGGCTGCGTCCATTCTCCGCCATCGCTTCACTGAACGAGTCGAACGTTCGCTCGGCATCGTCCAGATCCAGCCCATACGCTTCTTGCAAGTCGGGATCATCGAGCAGGATTTCGAGTTCTTCCGAGGCAACTGTGAACGAAATATCGTCGGTGCCATAGAATTCTTGTAGCGTGCCAAACAAGGCACCACCGAACGTGGCGTGTCCGGAGATGTAAGTTGGAAACTGAGGTGTGAAGCCAACGATGTCGTCGCCACCATCGGGTGCCCCGAGAGCGGTCCAATCTGCATCGCCTTCGGTCAGTGCGTTTCCGTCGGTGTCACCTTCCTGAATCGCGGTGACCGGCCGCCAGAACTCTTCTTCGAACTTGGTCGTCCAAGCGACAACGGCAGCATCCGCCATTGCAACCGAAGCCTGGGCGAACAACGCTGCGTTTTCTTCGAATGTGTTGCCTTCTTGAACCGCGACCGTTTCGAGAATGTCATTGAACAACGACAACGGTGTGCCCAATCCCTCTCGATCGTAAGCCCAGAAAATTCCCGCTTCGGTTTGATCCGCCGTGCGGGTCTCGCTGTCGACCGATCCCAACTCTTTCACTTCGTTGTAGGAATCCGCGTATTCCTCGCTGGTCAAATCCGGCGGTGATTCAGGCGTGAAAGCATCCACATCGGAAATCGCGAACGTGTCGACATCGCCCCAACCAGGTCCCCAAACAGGAACGTCCGGGTTGAGCGGATCAGATTGAAAGGACCCGACTTCATCGGTGTATTTGTATTCAACGAGTGCGTCAGAACCATCGTCCGCGCGGTTCGCCAACACCGTGCTGCCCACCTCTTCACCAACGATCAACCCAGCCTCCGTTTCCGAATCGTTGCTGTAAGTTTGCAACACGTCGGCGTAAAACGAATCGATCGTGTCCTGCTGGTCCGAATACAGCGAACTCAAGACAGAAAAGGCGGCACTCGAAGCGGCAGCTTGAGATGAGACGTCGCCCGACGAATCGGTCACTGATGAGTCGTAGTCGTAGAAAGCAATCTCTGAATCTCCCGAAGCAATCGCGACGGAGTCATAGATCGCGACGTTCAACATCGCCATCGCTCGAGACGCATAACCCGGGCTTTGAAAGTCTTCGCTGTTGGACGTCAACTCGTTGAACAAGTTGTTCCAATCCAAAACCGCATCGCCGGTTAGCTCAATCGCCGAATCCGCTTGATCGCCGGACGTCGTATCGTCGGTCGCTGTATCATCCGTCTCTGAATCGTTTGTTGTGGAATCGTCTTCCGTGGTGCCCCCAACGTCTGTGTCCCCAACATTCGAATCACCGGATTCCATGTCGGCATCGTCGTCCGCCCCATCGCCACGTCCTCCTTGATCGTTTTGTCCGTCCTGACCGCGATTCAAGCGATTGATCACCATCAACGCATCCAACGCGCTGTTGCGACCATCGTTGTTGACGTCGGTTCTTTGCCCGCGGCCGCCATCGTCGCTGGCTTCACCGGCCTGCTCGCGGTTCATTCGATTGATGATCGTCAAAGCGTCCAGCGCCGTGACTTGGTCATCCTCATTGACGTCCTCTGGCATCGCTTCGTTATGAAAGATGTTTGCCGCCAACAAATTTCGCGTTTCCAAGGATTCCGACCTCAGCTTTCGGCGAGTCGATTGGCGACGCTGCTTGCGAGAGCGAGCTGATTTCGAGGCCCCGATCAAACGATTCCAACGCAGTGGCATGACAATCCCCGTGCAGCACTTGAGAGAAGAAGAGAAGGCAGACATTCCGAATCGTTGCCGAAGGCGAACGACCGCACCCTGCCTTCCATCTAAGGACGGTCCCTGCGACCAAACGTCACACCTGGAACGCGGCTTTGTTGTTTACTGAGACACAATGCTTCCGCTGCGCAACTTTCTGCCGCGTTAACAAACGCATTCTTGTTGCGTTTGACACCTCTGCTTGTTGTTCTTCTGAGGTCCACCGGCACCAACCAGCGAAGCGCCCGGGGGACAATCACAGCCCCGGAGCCTCCGCCCTGCGACCCAAAACGGTTCGACGCCCCGATCGTGCCATGAAACGCCCGAACCGATCGAGTCATCCGGGCGTGGTCATCACAAAACTTTCGATGAAGAACGAACGACGCCGGAAAATGTGGCCCTAGGAAGTTTGGGGGAATTGGTTGACAATGATGGCGTAGAGTGTCTTACCAATCTGTTTCTATCAGTGTTTCCCGCGAGTCTCCCATGTTGCCACTTTCTTCGATGGGCCAGCAAATCGCCCAAACACTATCCAATCGTCATGGATTTTCCGTGGACGCGGTCAGCCACATGTTGACGGCGGTTTACAACGGCAACGGAAGCATGGCCCAATTCTCGCACCCGGAATTCGGTGGCTCGGGACAATGGATGGCCGGCGGAATGATGATGATTGGTGACATGTTCAATCAGAACTTGAAGTACCGCGTCTCATCTTTGTGTGACGACTGTGCTCGCTCGATCGCCGAAAACCAAACCGGAACGAGCAGCGGTGTCTTCCAGTCGCAAAGCCAAAGTGGTGGCTCAAACTATCAGGATCAACAAGCCGGCGGGGGCTCGGGCGAAAACAGCCTGTTCGCTCCTGACCCACGGCGCAATTGGTGGCCCCAAGAGCTCGGTTCGCCATCGGCAAGCGGATCGCAGAACCAAATGCGTTACGCGTACTTCGCCAACGCACAACGTTTGGCCGTTGCAACGGGCGATGACGTTTGGTTGTACGACACATTGCAACACAACATCGGCGGCTTCAGCCAACAACAGTCCGGTGATGGCTCGATCACGTTCACCAGCCAATTCGGAGTCGTCCCGCTGTCGTCGCTCCCGGTCGTCAGCCGAAACGGAGTCGAACAGACTTCGCAAATGGCACCGGCGCCCGAACCAGCACCCGCGACTCCTCCCGTGCAGCAAGAACCACACGCCCCGGCACAGCAGCCCACTGCTCCAGCGTCTGCCGCCGATGCGTCAGCGAATCCGAACGACGTGTTTGACACGCTCAATCGCCTCGGCGGATTGCTCGATAAAGGCTACATCACCCAAGAAGAATTCGACCGGAAGAAGTCCGACCTGCTCGACCGGATCTGAACAAACCAGCGCGCAACGAAGTGTGCCGACATCGCCCCGGAGGGGCCGACTTCCATAGCTCGGGGTGGAAGCCCCGAGAAAGAGGGCGACCAAGAAACGGCCGCCCCGGACGGGGCCGGCGTGAGGAATGTTGACGGTGTTGAGAGGCATGACGCGAACGGAGGGGAGTGAACTCGGTTGCAACATGGTTTGGCTGTTGTGCGCTGCCCAACGGAATAAGTGGGGACAACTGTTCTACTCTTTCCCGTTCGGATTCGATCCACTGCAATCGCACGAGCTTTCAATGCAGTCCGTAGCGGTTCATTTTGTAGTGCAATGTTCGGACGCTGATTCCCAAAGCCTTTGCGGTTTGCTCCCGGTGGAAATCTTTCGCGGAAAGAGCTGATTCGATTCCGGTTCGCTCCGCCATCTCGGTGATTTCATTCAAGGTTCGTATTGTGGTGGCTGGTGCGTTCTGTTGCGTCCGGTGCTCTTGAGGCAGATCGCTGCGTTCAATCGTGTCCCCCGAGACTGTCACCACCATCCGTTCGATGTGGTTTCGAAGTTGACGCACATTGCCCGGCCAACTCGACGCGACCAAAGCATCCATGGCTTCGGACGTCAACGATTTCAGAGCGCGTCCGTGTCGATTGCAAAACCGAGTCAAGAAGTGTTCGACCAACAACGGAATGTCTTCCCGGCGATCCCGCAGCGAAGGCACCTCGATCGGAACGATGTTCAATCGGTAGTAAAGGTCATCGCGAAACGTTCCATCCTGCACCAACGTCCTCGCATCGCGATTGGTTGCCGAGATGATTCTCGCCGTTGATTGAAGGGTTTGCTCGCCACCGATGCGTGCGAATTGTCCGGTCTCCAAGACTCGCAGCAAATCCACTTGGCTCTTGGCCGGGATCTCAGTGATCTCGTCCAAGAACAACGTTCCACTAGCGGCCTGCTCGAAACACCCCGGCTTCTGCCGGGACGCTCCGGTGAACGCACCTTTCTCGTGCCCGAACATTTCGCTTTCCAACAGACTCTCCGGCAGGGCTCCCAAGTTGACCGCGACGAACGGAGCATTCGATCGAGCACTCAAATCATGGATCGCTCGTGCGATCAATTCTTTTCCGGTTCCACTTTCGCCCTGAATCAGTACGGTTGCATCCGTTGATGCAACCTGCCGAACTTGCTTGAGCAAATCCTGGAACGCTTGACAATTGCCGATGATGCCAGCCATCTCGCCGGCTTCTGCCAACTTCTCCTTCAAGTGATGGTTTTCGTGCTGCAGCCGATGATGCTCCGCCGCCTTCGCGACTTGCTGGCGAATCAGGTTCAAATCGATTGGTTTGGAAATGAAATCGAACGCGCCCGATTTCATGGCGTCGACCACGGACTCCACGGTTCCGTTCGCGGTGATGATGATCGACATGACTCCCGGGTCCCGCTGCTTGATTAGTCGAACCAGGTCCACTCCGTTTCGATCGCCGGGCATCTTCACATCGGCGATCACAAGCTGAAATTTCCCGGCATCGAACTTGTCGAGCGCTTCGTTGACTGAGCTGGCCGTTTCAATATGGTCACAGCTCTTTTCGAGTCCGCGAGCCAAACCAGACCGAATGTTCGGCTCGTCGTCCACGATCAACAGATGAAGTTCATTGTCCATTTCTAAATCGGCTTCGACTTGGCGGGAGGTTTCAGTGCGAGCTTGATGAGCTAGCGGATGGCAATGAATGCCCAAGACGTTCGACTCTTCGGCTGAGTCCAAACACAGACGCGAAGCGACCGCGTGGCTGACAAGGCAAATAGCAGACCAAAGCGGTGCAATCACGCCGCAGCCCAATCCACGAACGCAATCAACCGGCTCAACTCACTCGGTTTCGTTCGCCAGTGCGGAACTGCGTCCCTTTCGACAGGCTGGAGGGCTTCATCCCGGACGCACGCGTGGGCAACCGATGAATCAACGAACGAACGTTCCAAATGCAATCACCTGCAGCTTTCATGCAGAAACTTGCATTCCTGCGGGACTGAAATCGAATGACGTGAAAACAATGTTGCCTCATTCCACACCGTGCTGGGCTGGATAAGCGGCCCCGCGGTGGCTGCGAAATTTCGACCGCGGCCCATCAATTGCATTTTCGTGCGGTCCTTCACAAAATCGATCCCTTAATCGAATAGGTCCAACCACGATGAGTGTCCGAGTCCCCGCGATAGAACGACGTGTCGACGAGAGAGTTTTGAAGTGGATCCATGCGGAACACAGCCAACAAGAAGTCCCCCCATCGGACGCCAACAAGCGGCTGGGCCCCTACATCACGATTTCAAGAGAGGCCGGTGCGGGCGGCAGTGAACTGGCAAAACGGGTCGCTGAAAAATTGCAGTGGGACCTGCTGGACCAAGAGATCGTCGACTACATGGAACAGCAATACGGGACCCCGAGATGCCTGATTCAACGAGTGGATGAGAAGCACGAAAACTGGCTCAGCGAAATTCTGACCTCTCGAATTGGCGGGCTGGGATTCTCTGAATCCACCTACACGCACCGTGTTTCCAAGCTCGTCCTGCTGGCTGCGTCGCACGGGAACGTTGTCATTGTCGGTCGAGGAGCGAAGTACATCCTTCCTCCAGAGCAAGGCGTGTCGGTCCGCGTCGTCGCACCGCTGAAACTTCGCATACAACGAGTCATGTCACAGCGTCATCTCTCCGAGAAGGAAGCTCGCCACTGGGTCCTGAATAAGGACCGTCAACGACAGAACTACATCCGAGGGCACTTCCATCAAGACGAATCCGACCCTCATCTCTACGACTTGGTTTTGAATGTCGGCATTGTCTTGTTGGAAGAAGCTGCCGACATCATCGTCGACTCCTCTCGACGATTGACAGAACGGTTCACCGACTCGACCGTTCATTGAGCGTTGTTCTTCGCCCTCTCTCCGGGAGGATCGATGCGTCTGCCCCTACCCGGCCCGCAACGCCCCAATTTCGCCAGCGCGCTCGCGCGTGCAGTTTGCTGCAGGTGCCATGAACCGAATTGCAGACAACCGGTGATGCGTTGAGTCGAATCTCGCGAACGCAATTTCTTTTTCGCCCGCAAATCGGGGGCGCCGCGTGGGTCTCTGGCCCATCTGAGAACACGTTTTCGCTCTTCGGCACACCTCATGCTTTGGCTCTCACCGCGCGAAGATCATCCTTCGCGGCCGCAACAATTTGCCTGCGGCGCGAATGCAGAACGATCGAATCGCAATTTTTTCATCAACTGAAAACATCCCGCGACGCTGCAGCACGCGTCCGCGTTCCAGCCATGAACAAAACCACCCGGCCCCTCCAAATGAAATTGTTCCAAGCAATCCTCTTTGCATCCTTCCCTTGCTTGTTTGCGGGGTGCGGCGATTGGACCGAAACATCCGCTCTTCCGCTCGCGAACGTCGTCTCGCCCCAATCACACGGCGACAAGCACGAACAACCGCTTCAACAATCAGGTGAACATCAACAATCAGGTGAACATCAAGAACCGGGCGAACATCATGAATCGGGCGAGCACCATCCTCAGCACAAAATTGTGGTGACCAGTCCGGTTGCTCGCGATGTGATGCTGACTCGGCAATACGTTTGCCAGATCCACTCGCGTCGGCACATCGAAGTGTGTGCTCTCGAAGGAGGCTACCTGAAGGAAATCTCTGTCAACGAAGGGCAAGCGGTCACCAAAGGGCAAACCATGTTTCAAATTTTGCCAACGCTCTACGAAGCCAAATTGGATGCCGACATGGCCGAAGCAAAGCTGGCTCAGGTCGAGTTCGACAACACACAAAAGCTGGTCCAGCAAAACATCGTTTCCACTCAGGAACTCAAACTGGCCGAGGCGAAACTGGCCAAAGCGGTCGCGAACGTCGAATTGGCTCGCGCGGAAATGAATTTCGCCAACATCAAAGCCCCCTTTGATGGCATCGTCGATCGTCTGCACGAACAAGAAGGCAGTTTGATCGAAGAGGGCGCGATGCTGACAACGTTGTCCGACAACAGCGTCATGTGGGTCTACTTCAACGTCCCCGAAGCTCGCTACTTGGAATACCAAGAAGCGATGAACGCGGGGCAAAGCCAAGACGCGTTGAACATTCAACTCCGGTTGGCCAACCACAAGATCTTCAATCAACCCGGCAAGATCGGTGCGATCGAAGCCGACTTCGACAATGAAACCGGCAACATTGCCTTTCGGGCAGACTTCCCCAATCCGAACGGTCTGCTTCGACACGGCCAAACCGGCACCGTGCTGATCAATCAAGTCGCGAAAAATGCCGTTGTGATTCCTCAACGTGCGACGTTCGAAATCCTCGCGAAAAAGTACGCGTTTGTGATCGACGCGGAAGACGTCGTGCATCAACGCGAGATCGTGATTCAAAACGAAAAGGACGACATCTTCCTGATCTCGGAAGGGTTGCAGCCCGGCGAAAAGATTGTGCTGGAGGGAATCTTGCAGGTCCGCGACGGCCAGAAGGTGGAATACGAATTCCGAGATCCGGAAACCGTCCTCAGCCACCTGAAATACCACGCTGAATAGTCACCTCTGATTCTGCTTACCATCCCTCCACTCGGACGCGACGCACGCGTTCGTCTTGCCAGAACGCCGCTTGCAACATGCTTGAAAAGTTCCTTCACCGGCCCGCCCTCGCCATCGTCATCTCGCTGCTGATCCTGTTCATGGGTGGGCTGGCGATCAACGTGTTGCCGATTTCGCAGTTCCCCTCGGTCGCGCCACCAAGCGTCCGTGTGTCGGTGTCGTATCCGGGTGCGAGCGCCAAGATTCTGATCGACTCGACGATGGTGATACTGGAACAAGCCATCAACGGCGTTCCCAACATGCGTTACATGCTCAGTGACGCGACCAGTGCTGGCGAAGGCACGATTCAGGTCATCTTCGAACCCGGCACCGATCCCGATGTCGCCGTGATGAACGTGAACAACCGCGTTCAAATGGTGAAGAACAATCTGCCGCCCATTGTCGAACGCGAAGGCATCATCGTGATGCAGAACATGAGCAGCATGCTGATGTATGTGAACGTGTTCAGCACCGACGAAAACGTCGACCAGAACTACCTTTACAACTATTCCACGGTCAACATTCTCAACGAAATCAAACGCATTCCAGGCGTTGGATTCGCATCGATTCTTGGCAACCGCTCCTACGCCATGCGAGTCGAACTGGATCTCAACCGCATGCGTGCGTACCACATCGATGCAGAAGACGTGATGGAAGCACTCGCCGATCAAAGCATGATCGGCACCCCCGGGCGACTCGGCCAAGCCACTGGATCGACCTCGCAAACACTCGAGTATGTGTTGACTTGGGTGGGGCGGTACACCACGCCCGAGGAATACGACCAGATCATTTTGCGGGCAACTCCCGAAGGGGAAATCCTGCGGCTATCGGATGTCGCCACCATCTCGCTCGGCTCGTCTTTCTATGACCTGTACTCGGACATCGATGGCTTGCCCGCCGCCGCGATTGTGCTGAAACAGACTCCCGGATCCAACGCCGCGGAAGTCATCGAACAGGTCAAAGAGAAGGTGCAATCGATCAAGGAAAAGCAGTTTCCACCGGGGATGGACTACGCCGTCACCTACGACGTGTCGAACTTCCTGGACGCTTCGATCGAAAAAGTGCTGCACACTCTATTCGAGGCGTTCATTCTGGTTTCTCTGGTCGTGTACCTGTTCTTGGGCGACTTCCGCAGCACGCTGATTCCGACATTGGCGGTTCCGGTGTCATTGATCGGAACGTTCTTCTTCATGCTGATGTTTGGTATGTCGATCAACCTGATCACGCTGTTCGCACTTGTGTTGGCGATTGGGGTCGTGGTGGATGATGCCATCGTGGTGGTCGAGGCCGTCCACGAAAAGATGCACGCGAAACATCTCGGGCCCTACCAAGCGACTCGCGAGGTGGTGCAGGAAATCAGCGGAGCGATCATCGCGATCACGTTGGTGATGACGGCCGTTTTCATCCCCGTCACGTTCATGACAGGCCCCGTCGGAGTGTTCTACCGTCAGTTCGCATTGACGATGGCCATGGCGATCGTGATTTCCGGCGTGGTGGCTTTGTCGCTGACACCGGTCCTCTGCGCAATGATCTTGAAACCGCTCGACGACAACGTTCAACGCGGCGTCATCGGTCTGCTCAATCGTGGGATGCAAAAGGTCGCGGGCCGGCACGCCTATTTGTTCCGAGCATTGGTCAGTCTGCTGCTGGGCGTGGCAATTGGTTTCGCCGTCCGTTACTTGCTTCACGTCGAACTGGTTCACGAAGTCATTTCCGAACAAATTGAATTGACTGCAACGCGAATCGCCATCATCGCTGGCGTGATCGCGGTGCTGGCTGCGTTCTCATTCCGTGCCGCATTCTCAGGCTTCGACGGTGCCGCGAAAAAGCGAAGTCCGATCGGGATATTTTTGCATGGATTTGACCGCAGCGTCGAATCCGTGACCGGCGGGTACGCTCGCGTGTTGCGTCATCTCATCAGTCGCCGATTGGTGACGGTCGCGGTGATTGCTGTCTTTGGATACGGGATTTTGGTCGTCAACCAAGTCCTGCCGACCGGGTTCATTCCGTTGGAAGACCAAGGCATGATCTACGGCATCGTGCAAACACCGCCCGGGTCAACCCTGGAATACACCAATTCGAAATGTCACGAACTGCAGCAGATCTGCAAACAGATGTATGAGATCACCTCGGTCTCCTCCATCGCCGGCTACGAAGTCCTGACGGAAGGCCGAGGCTCCAACGCTGGAACCTGCATCATCAACCTGAAACCGTGGGCAGACCGAGAACTGACCTCACGTGAAATCATCGAGGAATTGGAGGAACGCGGGACTGACATTGCCAACGTCAAACTCGAGTTCTTTGAACCGCCCGCCGTCCCCGGCTTTGGTGCCGCCGGTGGGTTCTCCGTCAACTTGCTCGACAAAACCAACAGTGGCGACTACCAGAAACTCGGCCAAGTCACGGACGAGTTCATGGCTGCACTGGGGAAACGCCCCGAACTGAAAGGTCTGTTCACGTTCTTCGCCGCCAACTACCCGCAATACGAAGTCATCATCGACAACGATGTCGCGATGCAAAAGGGCGTGTCGATCAAAGACGCGATGGACAACTTGTCAATCGTTATCGGCAGCACGTGGGAACAAGGCTTCGTTCGGTTCGGCCAGTTCTACAAGGTCTACGTCCAAGCCCAACCGAAGTTCCGTCGCTACCCAGATGATCTCGACAACATGTTTGTCAAAAACGAAGCAGGAGACATGGTGCCCTACTCCGCGTTCATGCGAATCGAAAAGAAGCAAGGATTGAACGAAATCAGTCGCTACAACCTCTATCCAACCGCACCGATTCAAGGGGCACCCGCAGAGGGATACAGCAGCGGCGAGGCAATCGCAGCGATCAAACAAGTCGCCAAGGAAACGTTGCCCAACGGGTTCGACATCGACTGGCAAGGATTGTCCTACGACGAAGCCAAATCGGGAAACACAGCGGTCTACATCTTTCTGATCGTGGTGATCTTCGTCTACATGGTTTTGGTGGGGCAGTACGAAAGCTTCATCATTCCATTGGCTGTGCTGACCTCTCTGCCGGTGGGTATCTTTGGCTCATTCCTGTTTCTAAAGTCGATGGGTCTTGCCAACGACGTCTACTGCCAAATCGGGTTGGTGATGTTGGTGGGACTGCTTGGCAAGAACGCCATTCTGATCATCGAATTCGCCGTTCAACGACGGCAGGAAGGACTTAGCATCATGGAGGCCGGCATAGAAGGAGGCAAGCTCCGCTTCCGCCCGATTCTGATGACGTCGTTTGCCTTCATCGCGGGTTTGATCCCACTCGTGCGAGCCACCGGGCCGGGAGCCATCGGCAACCGAACGATCGGAACGACCGCGGTCGGCGGGATGCTGCTCGGCACACTGGTCGGCGTCCTTGTGATCCCCGGCCTGTATTATCTCTTCGCGAAATTGGCCGATGGACGCACGCTGATTCGCGACGAACATGACGCGCCACTGAGCGAAATCTTCGAGCGAGAAAGCTGATTTCAACACCGAAACACTTCGATGCCAACGTTCGCTGTAACCCTGACGATCCGAATTCTCGACATAGCATTCAGATTCCGGAGGACTGATCTGCAAATGTTGGCACAAACGACACAGGAAAATCAAAGCGTCGGTTGTCATCGCCATCACCGACGATAATCCCTTTGACTTTCAAATTGACCGTGATGCGTCATCGCTTTTCAGTGAAACGACCATTTGTCCGTCAATGCGGATTCGAGAAAACGTTTCGGCAGGATGCCGATCCCCGCCAGTTCAACCAGGACGAACATGAACCTTTCATCGCCTACCGTTTCGCGCGTCCAGATTTCCAAACGCGCCGCTATCGCCGCCTTGATCTGCGGCTCCTTCTTGTCGACTCCGGGATGCGGCATTCCTTGCTTGCGAGGCGCGAAGCCTGGCCCTGCTATGCCCCAGCATTACAACTGGAACAACGGCATGGACTCCACACGTCCCACGGCGAGCACGAATACGCCCGCCAATCTCGACGAAGCGGAATCGCTAGTTGAAACCGCTTCGTTCGTCGAAACGTTAGTCTCCGATCCCAGCGGAAAGGAAAGTGAGCGGATCTCTGCTGAGACAAACCTCGCATCCGCCGACTTGGATGAACAGAACAAGACGTTTGCCAGCTACATCAAGTCATCCGACGTTCCAAATTCCAAAACAACGCCTCAGGATTCCACGCCCACCACCTTGGTGAATGCCACCGCTGATGTTGTCACCGAGTCAGTGATGGACGAATCCGGCGAAACGATTGTTTACGACGAGGACGAGCTGGACTTCGGCATTTCAACGTTCCAGAATTCAGCTCACTTACCGCAGAGCGTGTTCTACACCGACCCGTATTTGCTGGATCTGATCCAGCAAGCGATGGTTGGCAACCAAGAACTACGAATCCTTTCCGAAGAAATCCGAATCGCGTGCAACGAAACCTATGCACGCAGCGGAGAGTACCGTCCGTTCGTGACCGCAGGAGTCGGGGCTGGGATCGAAAAGCCAGGCGAGCACACTCGTGACGGTGCCGTGGAAAAACAGTTGGAAGTTGCCCCCGGCAAAGGTTTCCCCGATCCGCTGCCAGACTTTCTCGTCGCCGCCAATGTGTCCTGGGAAATGGACATTTGGAAACGTCTGCGAAACGCTCAAAACGCCGCCGCGATGCGTTACCTCGCCACCCAAGAAGGGCGAAATTACATCATCACACGTCTGGTCGCTGAGATTGCCGACAACTACTACGAGTTGCTCGCTCTCGACAATCGCATGCTGACTCTCGACAAGACGATCGAGATCCAACAGCGCAGCCTCGACATATCCAGCGCAATGAAAGAAGCCGGCCGGGGCAACCAGCTCGCTGTGCAGCGTTTCCAAGCGGAAGTGCACAAGAACGAAAGCGAGCGGGCCGTCATCGCTCAAGAGATCGTCGAAGTTGAAAACCGAATCAACTTTTTGGTCGGTCGCTACCCACAACACGTGGACCGCACCGAAGTCGACTTCATCGATCTGAACATGCAAGCCTTGAGTTCCGGCGTCCCTTCAGAATTGCTGCAAAACCGCGCCGACATTCGCGAAGCAGAGCGTCAAGTCGCCGCCGCCGGATTGGACGTCAAAGTCGCACGTGCTCGTTTCTACCCTTCGCTCACGCTGACCGCCGGTTTGGGCTGGAACGCTTTTGCAACGGGATACCTGTTCCGAACTCCAGAATCGCTGATCTACAGCGTTGCCGGAGAACTGGTGGGGCCGTTGATCAACAAGCGAGCGATCAAGGCCGACTATCAAACCGCGAACGCCCTTCAGTTGCAGAGCATCTACAACTACCAACAAACCGTTTTGGAAGCTCACATCGAAGTCGTCAACCTCGTTTCCAAAGTCGACAACTACCGCAACAGCATCGAGATCAAGAAAGAACAGCTTCGATCGTTGGAAGAGTCCGTCGACAGTGCCGGCAAACTGTTCCAAAACGCTCGTGCGGAATACGTCGAGGTCTTACTCGCTCAACGTGAATTGATGGAAGCCAAGATGCTGCTGATCGATACCAAGCAAGAAGAGCTCAGTGCGATCATCAACGCTTACCAAGCCCTCGGCGGCGGTGGTTTCTAATTCACCGCGAAAGTCTATTGACCTTGCGAAACCATTGAACGCGTCACCCCATGATTCGAAATTGATCTGGTAGACTGCCCCTTCTCTTTAGAGGCGAGGATCTTCCCGTCAACGTCGACAAGGTAGTCTTGCCGCCCATTCTTCAAAAGGCGTGTTTCGATGTCAGATAACAAAGGTGTTGTTTACCTTGGCGATGGAAAGGTCGACGTTCAGTCGATCGACGATCCAAAATTGGAACTCAGCTACCGAGGCAAGACTCGGCAGTGTCACCATGGCGTGATTCTGAAAGTCGTCTCGACGAACATCTGCGGTTCCGACCAACACATGGTCCGCGGACGTACAACAGCTCCGGCCGGCATGGTGCTCGGACACGAGATCACCGGCGAAGTCGTGGAAGCCGGGCGTGATGTGGAGTTCATCAAAAAGGGTGACATCTGCAGCGTGCCGTTCAATATCGCTTGCGGTCGTTGCCGTTGTTGCAAAGACGGCGACACCGGCGTTTGCGAAAACGTGAACCCGGATCGCCCCGGCGCAGCCTATGGTTACGTCGACATGGGCGGATGGATCGGCGGCCAATCACGCTACGTGATGGTTCCCTACGCCGACTGGAACTTGCTCGCCTTCCCCGATCGCGACCAAGCCCTCGCGAAAATTCGCGATCTGACGATGTTGTCGGACATCTTCCCAACCGGATACCACGGCGCGTACACCGCGGGCGTGACCACCGGCAGCACCGTGTACGTCGCCGGGGCAGGGCCAGTCGGACTTGCATGTGCTCACGCGGCTCAGTTGCTCGGTGCCGCGGTCGTGATCGTTGGCGACATGGTGGAGGAACGGCTCGCGCAAGCCCGTTCGTTCGGTTGCGAGACGGTTGACCTCAAAACCGACGCTTCTCTGCCTGACATGATCGAACAGATCTTGGGATCCCGCGAAGTCGACTGTGCCGTTGACTGTGTTGGCTTCGAAGCCCGCGGTCATGGTGGCGATTCAGGTGTCGAGAAACCCGCGACGGTGCTCAACCAAGTCATGGAGGTGACCCGAGTCGGAGGCGGCGTCGGAATCCCTGGCTTGTACGTGACCGACGACCCGGGCGGAATCGACGAAGCAGCCCGCACCGGCAATCTATCGCTCCGAATCGGTTTGGGCTGGGCCAAATCGCTGCATTTCACCACCGGTCAGTGCCCCGTGATGAAGTACAACCGAGGCCTGATGATGGCAATTCTTCACGAGCGTTGTCAGATAGCCAAAGCCGTCAACGCAACGGTGATCTCGCTGGAAGATGCCCCGCAAGGCTACGCCGACTTTGACCAAGGAGCCGCGAAGAAATTCGTCCTCGACCCACACGGCGTCCTGGCTGCTTCCAGCTAAGAACCACGTTAACAACAAGTGACGTAGCGGAAGGGCGCGAGCCCTCCGGTTCCTCACCGGGCGGCTTGCGCCACACCGCTAACATCGTGACTTGTTGTTCACGCGTTGCTAAGGAACGCGACATTCAATGGACGCGACAGAGGGCAGATGCAGCGATTGCATTCGCCCTCTCATGCGGCGGCTTGTCGATTGAGTCGTCAACGAGGTTTTAATGTATGTAGGATGGGCACTCTTGCCTTTTTATACCCCACATCTCGAAACACCAAAGATTAGTGTCCGATCAGAGTGGATTAGTGTTCCACTAGAGCGGTCAAGGGAACACTAATCGCCGCTAATCAAACACTAATGATTCCTCGGAAAGGGATGTTTAGCCTTAAACCGCTTGTATTCCCAACGCAAGCGGCTCCCAAAAGATGTGGGGTACAAAAAGGCACTCTTGCCCGTCCAGGTTGCGGATGTCGGCCAAGAGTGGCCAACCTACAGCAAAATCGACAAGCCCGTTGCCAGCGGACGAGGTTCGTAAGCTGTTGCGAGCACGGCACTTCAAAACTGCACAGCATTTTGATGGGTCAGGTTCTCGCTAGACGCACCGAGCCAACTCCTGCAGTCAACGACCAAAACCAATTCCGAGTAGCGCGGCTCCGGCGTTGGCGGTACAATCATGAGACGCGACTTCAACCAATGGTGGCAGTGCACCTTGACGTGAATGACACAACCGACAGCACTGTTGAATTGTCGTTCCGTGTGGCTCTAGCTGAGGAGTTCCGACGATGAACCGACGTTTTTTCGCGTTACTTGCAGTGGCACTCCTTTTCATGATGGTCGTCTCCTTCGCTTGGGTCGCCAATCGTTCCATCCGTTGGGTGACTAGCTTGCCCGATCGCATCGAGATCCGCTTCGAAGACGACGCCATGACCGCAGTGATCACTGAGTGCATTCGGGCATCGCTGACGCAACCAGACACGGAGATGCAGACGCAATCGCTGCACGCTCTCCTCCGCGGCGTAGAGGAAAATCCAGAACTCGCTGATTGGCTTCAAGCCGAATGTGGATCGGAGCTCGAGATGCTCAGAAATTCAACCGACGTGGGCGTGGCTTCGATGGCGAGCATGCTCATGTCAAAAGAGAACAATTGATCGCTCTGGCGTTTGCTGCGGTTGCTTTGGAGAGAACGCGAATCAACATGCAAACGGCTCGACTGTCGAGAACTGGATGCAGCAGGAATCGTCGCTTAACGTTGTGAAGTCCGAGGCGATTCAGTCCTGTCCGGCTCAATAACCCTTTAGGGTTTCGCTCAAGATCTCGTGTAGCTCGGCTCGCGTTTTTGCGTTCAGGTGCGAGTATTGGTCGGGCACAGTCTCGCCGGTCAGGATGGTTCGTAGTTGCGTCAAAATTTCATTTCTCAGCGTTGACTGCAAGGCATCAAAGGCTTCGGTGTAGACCAGGAAACTGCACGGGTATCGGAACAACCTGGTTTGCAGATCAAACTGTCGAAGGGATCGCCCCTTCGAATCGATCGGCCCGCGTGCCTCGAACTCAGGCACAAATTCGCCCGCAGTTTCGATGGGTGACTCCAACGGTTCCTCGTCGTAGAACAAGATTGCCTTCAACACTTGGCGTGCAGCTTGCGTGATTTGCATTGACTGCTCCTCTGCGTCTCCTTCGCTGGTGCTGTGCCCCTTCGCTAGACGCTGTGCACGATCGTACTCTAGCTTTCGAACGGTGAAGTCCGCTTTGACGAGAACATTGTGCACACTGGTTTGATGCCCCAGCACCATCAACGCCGCAATGTCGCTGGTCGGCAATAGGTACCCGGAGGTGTCAATGCGATCATCCAAGTCCGTGACATTGCCGCTGCGACGCAGATCCAACGTGTTGCCTCGCAAGAAGGCGTTGCCCATGTGCTTCATGGAACCATGGTTGCCGGTCACGTACCAACCGCCCCAACGCTCCGCAAAGGGACTGGAATCACTGGTCACGTGCGAGGGGAACTGAGCGTTGATCCCGCCGTCATGGAACGGCGAAACGCTCCGCATCATATGCCCCGGCAGCCCGCCGGTCATCGATGTGGCATGGCAACCCAAACAGTCATAGTCTGACCGAGTCATGTTCGCTCGCCAGGGTTTCATGTCGACGGTGTAGAACGCCGCTCCCAACTTCGAATCGGCGGTTGAGACTTCAACCAACGAACTGCCGCGCACCCAACCAACGTAAGTGTCGTCGTTGAAGTAGATGGCTCTCGGGTTGGAACGCGAAATGTGCTGGACCTGCATGCTGGTCTTGGAAAACACCAGCGTTTGCGATGAAACTGGGATGTCCAGTGCCTGCAGGAGCGATTCCAAGTGCCCGCGTGGCTTGCTGTAATCGAGACGCACTTCTTTGGACTGGATCTTCGCAATCAACCGGCTGACGCGATTGTCCTCGACCGTGTCAGAGTAAGAAAACGGCGGCTCCTCGATGTCAATCAAACCTTGCGCTGACACTGTTGAAGGGACGCCAATGGCGAACAACCATCCCACGGCCATCGTCAGGAGGCATTTCATACGGGGATGATTCGTCATGAACTCGCCAATGTCACGTGATTGATTTCGGGTCATGTCTCGTTCAGGGTTCGCAGAATCTCAGCACGGTTTGATTGATGCGCAGCCCAGTACCACCGGTTTTCGCTACGCCAATTACGTACACCTCTCTGTATAGAATACACTGTAAGCGCTTCCACGTGAACGCTGCCCGGGCGTGAACTCCGCAGGTATTCCCACAACCAAGAGAATGAACTCAGCGAATGAGTTCAAAAAGGGACATCACCGGGCGCCGAGCACCCAAGCCCCAACCACGATTGCTCCGGTGATCACGCCAGCGACCATTTGGAACGAACTGCGGGCAAGCCACGCCTCCGGCAAGCGGCATCCGATCCAGCCAAACAGCGTTCCAGCGACGAAGCCGGTGACGTGCGCCAACACATCGGTCCGTTCGCCTTCCAGCCCCATGAACGACAACAACAGGACGCCGCCAATCAAGGGACTCCAGCGAACCAAGGCCTTCGTCGATGTTTTGTATCGAGGGTGCATCGCGTGCGCGACCAGAATCCCCAACGCGGCAAACACGGCGGTTGATGCACCGATCGAAGTGTGCGCCGCGTCCCGAATCACGGCGTTCATCAAATTCCCCAGAGCACCGGCCAAGACAATTGCCAACCAAGCCAATCCGCCACCTAGAAGACGGCCCGCCAGCACGCCGAAGACACCACCAAAAACCAAATTCGAGAGCAAGTGCCCGGCATCAGCGTGCAAGGTCAGCGCGGTGATCGTTCGCCACCACTCACCGTTCATCACATCACCGGCGCTCATCTGGCCGACCGTTTTCCAGTCGATCCCATAGGCAGACGTATCCGCCAGCACCGCGACCGAGACAATGAAGATGGCGTAATAAACCACCCCCGCAATCGAACCACCGAACACGACGGCTTTGGATGGCAGAGTCTGTTTGGTTTCGGCAAGACGATCGTTGCGATACGACTGCAACTCAGCGAAGGCGGCGCCAACTTGATCGTCGGGCACGACCAGGCACCAGTCCTCGGATTGTCGCATCATCTCGTTCGAGATCCCCACCGATTCCAGCACCAACCGAGCATCCATGCAATCGCGGTGCGATGGCGAGCGAAAAACGATTTCGGGTTCCGGTCGTCTTTCGGTCATAGCATGGCGGGCAAGGTTGCCAACCACCTCGTTTTTTGCGGCACGCTGGCTTGGCGAATGGAAATAGGACGGCCCCAAACTAGGCGACGGTCCTAACACAAGGCAAGCGGTTTGGGCGAAGCGTCCTCGTACCTCCTGAGCGAACAGACAAAACGCGTAGTCGCATGGCGGTATCCCCCGGTTCCGGCGCTGGTCAGATGGACAACCGCGGCGGTCGAGTACAGAACGATACGAGGTGATTCCGTTTCGCGATGGCGATCACGCCGGCGATCGAAGAGAATCACTGGCAGTTTTGCTCGGACTTCCATTTTTGGAGACATTGTCTTGATCCGCCTCGTCGCGTTGTCTGCCTTCTTAATCTTTTGCCGCCTTGGGCTCGCGGACGAAAATTGGACTCGGTTTCGTGGGGCGGATGCTACCGGCGTCGTGGCGGACGATCCGGACCTGCCCGATAGCTGGGACCAAACGGAAAACGTGGCGTGGGTTGCCGACGTGCCAGGCCAAGGTTGGGGAAGCCCGATCGTGGTGGGCGACCGAGTTTTTGTTTCGTCAGTCGTTGCCGAGGAAGAGAACATCAAACCGCAAGGTGGCTTGTATCTCGGCGAAGGCGTGCGCGATCCAGCCAAGGGAATTCATCACTGGAAAGTGTTCTGCTTCGACTTGAAATCTGGCGACAAGCTTTGGGAGCGGGAAGCGTTCCAAGGCCGTCCAGTGGTGCCTCGTCATCCGAAGAGTTCGTATGCGGCCGAAACCCCCGCAACGGACGGAGAACGTCTGTTTGTGTTGTTTGGCGACCTGGGCTTGTTCTGCTATTCGCTCGATGGAGACTTGCTGTGGAAACAGATGATCGAGCCCAAGAAGACCAACATGGATTATGGCGCGGCCGCATCTCCGGTCGTTCATGGCGATCAGGTGTTCGTGGTCTACGACAACAAAGAAGCGTCATGGATCGCTTCGTTCGATACCAAGACCGGCGACCAGAATTGGCGGACCAAGCGTGACGAAGTGATGTCGTGGGCGACGCCGTTTGTTTGGGAGAACGAGGTCCGCACAGAAATCGTGGTGCCGGGTCAACGCGTCAACCGCAGCTATTCGCTCGACGGCAAAGAGCTTTGGAGGTTTGACGGTGACATGTCGATTCTGGTGATTCCGTCGCCATTCGCGGCTCACGGAATGTGTTACCTGTCGTCGGGATATGTCGGTGACGCTCATCGTCCGACGTTTGCAATTCGGCCCGGTGCGAGCGGTGACATCGCACCCGATGGTGACTTCGCGCGCAGCGAATTCATTGAGTGGTATCAGCCCAAAGCCTCTCCCTACAACACGACACAGATCGTCTACGGCGACTATCTCTACACGGTCTACGACCAAGGCTTCATGACGTGTCACAACGCGTTGACCGGCGAAGAAGTCTACGGCAAACGACGCTTTTCTCCGAAGGGATCGTTCACCGCTTCGCCGTGGGCTTACGACGGCAAGGTTTTCTGCTTGAGTGAGCAAGGTTTGACTTATGTCATCAAGGCCGGACCTGAGTTTGAGATCTTGGACACCAACCCGCTGGATGAACTCTGCATCGCAACGCCCAGCATTGCTGGCGGCAAATTGTTAGTGCGGACGCTGACGAAAGTGTACTGCATCACGGAGGACGGTTCGGACGAAGCGTCTACCACGTCGGTTGAAAAGGCAGCGACCAAGGCGATCGTGCAGACCACTTCGGGGCCGATCCAAGGCGTGCCGTCGCGGGATCCTTCCGTCGAAGTCTTCAAAGGCATTCCCTACGCGGCTGCCCCCGTCGGTGACCTGCGATGGAAACCGCCGCAGCCGGTGAATCCATGGTCCGATGTTCGCGTTTGCGACCAGTACGGTTCCAAATCGATGCAGCAAAAGAATTTTGCGCAGGGCGGACAGAGCGAAGATTGTTTGTACTTGAACGTTTGGCGATCTACGGAAAGCAAAACCGAGAAACGTCCGGTAATGGTTTGGATTCACGGCGGTGGGTTCACGCAAGGATCAGGCAACCAAGGCAACGGTGGCGGCGATGCTCTGGCCAACCGCGACGTGATTCTGGTGTCGATCAACTACCGGCTCGGAGCGTTGGGCTTCATGACGCATCCGGAATTGTCAGCTGAGTCACCGGATGGCGTATCAGGCAACTACGCGATCCTCGACCAAATCGCAGCACTCCAGTGGGTTCGCGATAACATCGCGGGCTTTGGCGGAGATCCTGACAACGTGACGATCTTTGGCGAATCGGCGGGAGGGACGAGCGTTTACTTGCTCACCGCGACGCCGCTTTCTAAAGGGCTGTTCCACCGGGCAATTTTGCAAAGTCCTTGGCTCGACCCCGTGATCTTTCGCGAACTAAAAAAGGAAACTGACAACGGTCCGCCGGCGGAGTTCGATGGCACGGAACAGACCAACCGTTTGTTTAGCGACGATGTCGAGGACCCAATCGCGAAACTGCGTGCCTTGCCAGCCGAAGAGTTGCTTGAAAAAGTCAAACAGCGTTGGCCGGTTGCGATCGACGGCCATGTCTTTCTGAAGAGTCCGCTGGAGATTTACGCCGACGGACAGCAGCATGACATCCCCACCATCGTCGGCACCAACCGAGACGAAGGCACGATGTTCGCCGGTCGGCAGGGATTCAAAAACATGCAGGACTACCGCGATGCGTTGGTGGAGCGATTCGGTGACAACGCCGATCGGCTGATGAAGTTCTATTTGCAAGATACGAACGAGAACTTGCGAAAAGCTGCGGTGCAGTTGATCACCGACGGTTGGTTCGTGCAGCCGGCTCGTCAGTTCGCTCGGGCGATGGATAGCCAAGGCAGCGACGTGTGGATGTATCACTTCACCAAGCCGGTGTGGGGATGGATGGGCGCGGCACATGCGGCCGAGATTGGCTACGTGTTCGGCAAGCTCGAAAACCCTTCGCCAGAGGACGCCAAACTCTCCGATGCATTCATGGACTACTGGGTGCAGTTCGCCAAGACGGGCAACCCGAACGTGGAAGGCGTTCCCAATTGGCCAACCTACACGACTGACGCTGATCAGCACCAAATCATGGACGCAGATATCACCACCGCATCGGAATTACGCCGAGAAGCTTGCGACCTTCTCGATGAGATCCGAAATGCGGGTGTACCTAAGAAGCCAGTGGACCGCTAGCGATCGACAAAGGGATACAAAGCGAAACCAATCCGGTGTCGAAGCGACGGAATCAAACGCGGACACTACTCGCCTTGCATGTGGTTTCCGTTCGAGAGGTCGGAATGCAACGTGATTCTCTTTATCACGTCCACCGCTGGAACAAACTCGAACCAAGGAACTGGTCTCATGAGAACTGAAACCCGATGGACGCGATTTGCGTTGGCGACTTGGTTGTGTTGCTTATTTACGATGCAGGCCAATGCGGAACGGCCCAACGGTAACAGCATCGAATTTCAAGGCCAGTCCTGGAAAGGATCGCCCCCAGTCCAACTCGATGCGATTTACCACCAAGGACAAAATTCGCTGCGAGTACGGACCAATGGGGCGGACTCAATCGCAACGGTAGAGGGAGTCCAATTTCAAACGGGGACCATCGAGATGGACGTTTCGGCACCTCAGCGATCTCATCCGACACTGGCTCTCTTCGTCGACGAATCCGGGATGAACTACGATCGAATCACGCTCAACCCATGGCCACAGTTCAACGATCAGCTACCGCGACGACTTCGGCAAGGCGTCGTGACCACGGGCGTACATCAGTCGGTGGTCGTCAATTTCAATCATGGCAACAGCGTTGATTGGGCACGCGAGCGATGGTTTCATGTCAGACTGGAAGTGGACGAAGGCATCTGCCGAATCTACATCGACGATGATGCGCGGCCGGCATTCTTGTTTGCGACCTCCGACCAAGCGAAGTCGGGTGGTGGAGTCGGAATCGTTTCGTCGTCCGTTTTCATCCGCAACCTGAAGATCTGTCCTCTGAAACAACAGGCCGCAAAGACTCCGTTTGGAAACAGCGTTTCAACTCGATCAATCGCGGGTCAGATTCAATGACGAATCGTCAGCCACCCTTTTTAGCCGTCTACCTATCGTTGGCATCGCTGTGGGTCAGCACAGCAGCGAAGGGTGAATTTCCTTCCGTCGAAATGAAAGCATTGGTGCAGACGACCTGCATCGGGTGCCATGATTCTGGCACGGATACGTCCCTCGATTTTGATTCATTGGGAAGTGACCTGAACGACGAAGCTTCCTTCCGAATGTGGGTTCGCGTACTGGATCGCACTCGGTCGGGCGAGATGCCTCCGCCGAGTGAATCGCGGCCCGATGCGGATGCATTGTCGGCGGCCACCGAGTCCTTGCATGCGAGTCTCAACGCAGCGAGTCTTGTCAGCCAACGTCGCAGTGGTCGCGTTCCGGCGCGGCGATTGACCAAGCGACAGTATGGATACGTGTTGCAGGACTTACTGGGAATCCCTGCGGATGTCACGGCATCGCTTCCCGATGAGAGCGAATCAGGCAGCTTCGACACGGTGGGAACATCACAGCGTTTGTCGGCCATTCACATGGAAGGTTTCCTGCGTGCGGCCGACGAAGCTCTCCATCATTCGCTTCAACTGGTTGCGCCGTCAAAGGTTGACATCACGTTTGATTTGGAAGGCAATGCTTTCCTGAATGAGTTCCACGAAAAGCCCGTTCAATTGGGCGGCAACGTTTCACGCCGTCTGAATCAAGGCGTCGCATTGTTTCGCGACTCCGACTATCTGATCCAAAGCGGAATCCTTGGGCTGGCGATTCAACAGTCAGGCATGTATCGAATCGAACCGTGCTTGGAAGCGTTCCAGTCCAAGGGCCCGGTCACCTACAAGATCATCGCGAAACAACCCAGCGGCGGAGCGACAATCATCGCGGCCGATGACTTGTTGCCGGGAGAGCCGATAACGTTATCGATCGAAACGTTCCTTCAACCTGGTGATCTGGTCTATATCACAGTTGAAAGTGATGACGCCGCGATCGCGAGCCTCTATGTGCTTGGTTCCAAAAACTTCCAGGGACCAGGACTGGCAATTCGGTCTTGGAAAATGAGCGGACCGATTCACGATGTTTGGCCGCCGACCGGAACGCGGCAACTGCTCGGCGACGTTTTGGCAATCCCAGACGCCGACGACGAGGCACCACGGATCGAACTATCAGCCGATCCGAGTGAACACGTCAAAGAAATCGTTGAATCGTTCGCGACGAATGCTTTTGCTCGTCCGATCCAGCCCGGTGAACTGGATCGGTTCATTGCGTTGGCTCAGTCTGCGATCGACGAGGATCGCGATTTCACCGAAGTGATTCGTGTACCGTTACGGTCGCTTCTTTCGTCGCCTCAGTTCTTGCTGTTTGACGAATCGGCTGGCGAACTGAACGATCACGCCTTGGCGAAACGTTTGTCAGCATTCCTTTGGTTGAGCATTCCCGACGCGGAGCTGACGAAGCTCGCTGACGCCGGCAAGTTGAGCGATGACGACGTGCTGAAAACGCAGGTCGAGCGAATGTTGGCGGACCCAAAGGCCGAACGATTCATCAATGACTTCCTTGGGCAATGGTTGATGCTCGATCAAGTCAATGCGACGTCGCCTGACGAAGACTTATATCCTGAGTACGACGAGATCCTCGGCATGTCACTCGTCGGTGAAACGCGGGCGTTCTTCACCGAATTACTCAACGCGAATCTCCCGCTCACCAACCTGATTGATTCTGAGTTCACGTTCGTCAACCGGCGACTGGCGTCGCACTATCAGATCGCCGAGGTTGCGGGCCAACACATGCGGAAAGTCTCCTTGCCCGAAGGATCGCATCGAGGCGGTGTGCTGACGCAAGCGGCGGTCCTGAAAACTACGGCCAACGGAACCGTTACTTCGCCTGTGACTCGCGGTAATTTCGTGTTGACGAATTTGTTGGGCACACCGGCCTCATCACCGCCACCCGGCGTGGGTTCGATTGAACCAGACACACGCGGCAAGACCACGATTCGTGAAATCCTAACGGCTCATCGTGACAATGAAAGTTGCAACGCGTGCCATCGAAAGATCGACCCACCGGGGTTTGCACTTGAGTGCTTTGATCCAATCGGCAGCTACCGGACACACTACCGAGCAACCGGGGCCGGCGAAGGTTTCTTCGCCAAACTGTCGGGCAAATCTTTTCATCAAGGGCCGCCGGCCGACGCCAGTGGTGCGACCGCAGATGGCGTTGATTTCTCGGGGATCGATGAATTCAAACAAGCCTTGATGAACCAGAAAGAGCAAGTCGCCCGGCAGTTCGTGTCTCAACTCGTCGTCTACTCGACCGGCGGCGAAATTCAATTTGCCGACCGCGATGTGATCGAGGGAATCCTGCGTGCAAATGAGTCACAAGACTATCCGGCTCGCGACTTACTGCACGCGGTCATTCAAAGCCGCTTGTTCCGAGAGAAGTAGCGGAAGTCGCCAAGACTTTCGGCAGACAGCAGCATGAAACTCTTGACGAGTTTCACTACGACGAGCCTCGATTTAACCCAAGAACAATCATGCCCCATCTCCACCGACGAACCTTTCTGCGATCCGCGGGCGTTTCGCTGGCACTTCCGATGCTGGAATGCATGAATCCCGTTTTCGCGGCCAGCAAGATGACGCCGCCGCGGCGCATGGTGTTCGTTTGCACGGCGTTGGGTTTGCATCCGCCCAACCTGTGGCCGACAACCACGGGCAAGGATTACGAATCGACGCCGTACTTGAATCTACTTCAGAATCATCGCAACGACTTCACACTTTTTGCCGGGCTGTCTCATGAACATCAAACCGGTCGGCAGCCTCACGACAGCGAAATGACGTGGCTGACTGCGGCTGAGAAGCCCGGCACGGACGGGTTTCGCAACAGTGTATCGGTCGACCAGATCGCGGCGGCGCACCACGGATACTCCACGCGGTTCCCCTCCGTAACGCTCGGAACGATGAAGCCGCAGAGCCAATCGTATACTCCGGGCGGTGTGATGATTCCAGCGGAAGTCAGTCCCGCGAATCTGTTCACAAAGATGTTCTTGAGCGGCAAACCAAGCGAAGTCGAGCGGCAACGGCGTCAACTGGCTGATGGACGCAGCATCTTGGATCAACTAAAAAGCGAAACAAAATCGCTGCGTGGCCGGGCCAGTCACTCTGACAATCATCTGCTAGACGACTACTTTGAATCGGTTCGCATAGCGGAGACCAACATCGCCGCGGCGGCCGGATGGATGGATCGGCCGAAGCCAGTCATCGATGCCGAAAAGCCTCAAGACATCAATGATCCGGCTGACATTCTTGGTCGCACGCAATTGCTGATGAACTTGGTTCCGCTGATCTTGCAAACCGATTCCTCACGGGTTGTGACGGTCATGGTGCAAGATCACTACGTCGTTCCCAAGATCGACGGGGTCACAGGCAACCATCACAACCTTTCCCATCACGGGCAAGACCCAACCAAGATTGACCAACTTCAAAAGATCGAAGCTGGCATCGTCGAATGCTTCGGAAGTTTGCTGGACTCGATGAAAACGAAGTCCGAAGAAGGGTCCCGATTGCTCGATCAAACATCGGTTCTCTTTGGCAGCAATCTCGGGAACGCGAATGCCCACGAAGCCAAGAATTTGCCAGTGTTCCTGGCCGGCGGCGGATACGACCACGGTCGCTACGTCGACATGAAGCAAGACAAAGACACGCCGCTGAGCAATCTATTCGTGCGGTTGTTGCAGGACGCGGGCGTCGAGACAGATACGTTCGGCCAGAGTACGTCGGCGCTGTCATGGACCTGAAACGCTCGTCATGTTGAATCGCATCGAATCACTCGACAAGCAAATTGGTTTGGCGATCTGGCGATTCATTCACCGAGACGGAAGGGCTTGGATACGGCGTCTTATGATGCTCTCGGTCGTCGGCATTCTCATTCTGTCGGCGGGCGTTGGTTTGATGTCGTTGCTGACTTCAGGATCGCCTCTGAATCGAGAGCAGATCGTTCTGTTCGCGATGATCGCGGTTTTCACGCCGGCAATCGTGCTGTACGGCAGTCTCTTCGCAGCGCGTTGGCATGGCGTCATGGGACGTTGCAGATCGTTCCCTTTGGCAATTGCCTACACACTCGTCTATCTCGCATTCTTGCTGGCCGCTTCGATGTTGGTCGACATGCCATCGAACTTGGTACGAGTTCTCTACTCATGCGTTGCCACGATCGCGACCACCATTTTCGCATGGGCACTCGGCAGAAAGCTAAAACAGACTGCGTAGCGGTCAATTGCTCAGCGACGAAATTCGCCTTCGAAAACCGGACACGTTATTCGTGACTTCCAGTTGGGGCATCCAATTGCCGACGGACGAAACTGAATGTCGATTTGTGATCGGCAGCGAATCATGCGGCTGACGCTCCGTCGAGTTCAGTGCATCGGAGGTGACAGTGCCGCGATTCTCCCTCGATAGGCAATTGCTGGGTCGCTATAGCGAATCTTCGAATGGGCAGTTAAGTTGTTTGGCATGAACCGTGTTCTTTCACTCCTGCTGATTCCGCTTTTTGTGCTCGGGCAATGCTTGCCTCATTCGCACGCGGGTAGCGGTGTGGCTGAACCGGACGATCATGCTCTGCGGCCGCATGTGCACCTGCATGGTCACGCTCATGATGATATTCACTCAAATGACGACCATCATCAGCATGCCAGCGAAGACGATTCGGCTTCGCAAGATGCCTTGCTTTCGCCGGCGGCCGAACACGATTCGGATGCCGTCTATTTGGCTGCTTCGGGTCATTCGCTGACGCGAGCATCGGGGACGATCGGGCTTGAGTTCCACTCGGCAGACCGGGTCGGGTTTTCAGATCCGCTTCCCGTCAGCCTTCCACCAGGATGGCGCACCAGTGATCCGCCGGATCGCTATCGGACGCTGCCCATCTACCTTCTCACGGCCTCTCTTCGGCTGTGAATTGTCGACTGAAGATTGAAATTTGACGATTTGAGATCGTTGTTTTCGATTTTCACGTTCTTCATTTCTATGACATTGCAGCACGTTGCGCAGTCGGCTTTTTCTTCGCCGACCAAGCCGACGCGCTAGCGGGTGCGCTCAACCACAACGTTCCTTGCGCGCGCATCGGGTTGGTAGGACTCGCCATCCCTGCAAACCATCAGTCTTCCATCGAAAATCTTCCATCATGAAATACCTTGGGCCAGCGATCATCGTCGCTGTTGTCGTAGCGACTTGGTTCTTCCGAGCCGAATTGCTCAGTAGCAAAGAGGCGAGTGAAACGCCGACGAATCACTCATCGGCCGAGCCGACCGAGAAGCAAACGGTGCTTGAGATCAGCGAACAAGCGAGGAAAAATCTTGGCTTGTCGTCCGCTCCCGCGAAGCCGCAAGACTACTGGAGATCAGTCACGATCCCCGGTGTCGTTGCCGACCGACCGGGACTATCGGATCGTGGCGTGACGTCGCCCGCGGTTGGCATCGTGACCGCGATCGACGGATTTCCTGGCGATACGAAGCGGCCGGGCGATGCCTTGTTCACGCTTCGTTTGTTCAGCGAGTATTTGCAGAACACGCAAACGCAACTGTTCAAGGCGAATCAAGAAACGGGCATCATCCAGGAACAGATCGACCGCTTGTCTGGAGCCGTTAGCACTGGTGCGGTGTCCAAGGCGAAGATGATCGAACTGCGAGCAGACATGAGCCGCCAACGGGCGATCATCCAATCCTCTCGGCAGGATTTGCTGACGCGAGGCTTGCGTCCCGAGCAGATTGATCTCGTTCAACAAGAAGGGCAGTTTGTCTCAACCATCGAAGTCACCGCTCCGCCGCCATTGGCTGGACTAATCGCTTCGATCGGCGAACCCAACACTCCCGTTCAGCTAGCCAGTCTGATTACCGATTCCGCCTCACCGAACGAAGTAGCTTATGAAGTTCAAGAGTTGAGCGTGGAGATGGGCCAACAGGTGCAGGCCGGTCAGTTGCTCGCCAAGCTATCGAACCATCAATCGCTGTACGTCGTTGGTCACGCCTTCAAACGCGAGGCGTCGTACTTGGAGAAGGCGGCGGCGGAGAACCGTCCCGTCGAGATCGAGTTTGCGGAAGACGAAGCCGGCGATTGGCCCAAGATCTCGCAAACGTTTCACATTCGGCATTTATCGAATTCGATCGACCCTGACAGCCGCACCTTCGACTTCTTTGTGCCGTTGTCGAATCAGTCTCACGCCTACGCGAAATCGGGAAAGCAGTTCTTGGTTTGGCGATTCCGCCCCGGTCAACGAGCAAGGATCCGCGTGCCGGTCGAACAGCTTGAAAATGTCATCGTTGTGCCCGCTGAAGCCGTGGTTCGGGAAGGTCCGGAGGCGTATGTGTTCCGTCAAAATGGCGACCTTTTCAAACGGTTCCCAGTTCATGTCCTGCACGAAGACCGTCAGTCAATCGTGATCGCCAACGACGGCAGCATTCCTCGCGGAAGCTACTTGGCCCAGAGTTCCGCCGCATCGTTGAACCGAGTCTTGAAATCGCAAACAGCCAGCGGCGAGCAACCCGGCTTGCACGTCCATCCGGACGGAACGGTGCATGCTGCGCATTGATTGAAGAATGTCGATTGAAGATTGACGATTGGTTGTTGGCAAAGAAATGAAAAGGGAATGAGAAGTGAATGATTCGGAACTGAAGCAGCGGACGAAGCGGTTTGCTTTGCGGGTGATGAAGCTGGTTGGTGCGTTGCCAGAGAATGCGGTGGGGCGTCCGATTGGCAATCAATTGATCCGCAGTGCGACCTCGGTTGGGGCGAACTATCGCGCGGCGTGCCGTGGCCGATCGAAGGCCGAGTTCGTCTCAAAGCTCAGCATCGTCATCGAAGAGGCAGACGAAAGCTGCTACTGGCTCGAGCTGATCATCGAGGGCCAATTGTTAGCAAAGGGGAAGGTCGAATCCCTCCTCGACGAAGCAAATCAAATCACCGCCATCATGGTTGCATCTCGAAAAACAGCAAAGGCCGAATAACGATTGAAGTTCGTCGAATGAAGATCGCGTCAAATCCAATCTTCGTTCTTCGTTCTTCAATCGACAATAAATATGTTCGATTTCATTATCAAATATTCGCTCCGATACCGCATGCTGGTCGTCGTGATCAGTTTGGTCGTGCTGGTCTATGGCTCGTACCTTGCGACGCAAATGTCGATCGATGTCTTTCCAGACCTCGACAGGCCTCGCGTGGTCATCATCACCGAAGCATCAGGCTTAGCGACCGAAGAAGTCGAAACGCTGGTCACACAGCCGATCGAAATCGCGTTGATGGGTGCCAACGGTGTGCAAGCCGTTCGCAGTCAGTCGACATCGGGTTTGAACATCATCTTTGTCGAGTTCGATTGGTCGACCGAGATCCGTGCGGCTCGTCAAACCGTGCAAGAACGACTGACAACACTTGAAGGAATCTTGCCAGCGGGAATTCGGCCTCAGATGACACCGCCCTCTTCGATCATGGGCCAAATCGTCGTCGCGGGCATCTATCGACAAGACGGTCCCGACGGCGGAAAGCTTGCTCAAGTCGGCACGACCAATCTGATGGCGGAAATGACCGCGGCCGATAGTCCAACGCCGCACATCGAAGTTTGGCGACCAGGCGATCGACACGACTTTGCAACGTGGGACAAACTTGCACCGCAATCGGTTGCCTGGTCAGCAGCAGAGGAACCGAACGTTGGGACGGCGACGATTGAGATCGACGGACGAACCTATGAAGCCAACTTCTATTCCGATGCCAAGCAACAACTTGAACTGCGTACGATCGCGGATTGGATCATCCGGCCTCGGCTGTTGAAAACAACCGGTGTCGCGGAAGTCTTCATGCAGGGCGGCGATCGAAAGCAGTATCAAATTCTGATCGATCCCACGGCACTGTTGGAATACGACATCACGGTGCAGGATGTCGAGAAAGCACTGCGGGAGAGCAACATCAACACGAGCGGCGGATTTGCCGTGACGGGCGAGACAGAGCGTCCGATTCGTGTGCTTGGGCGACTCGGGCCGCAACCGAGCGTCGTCATTGAAGACCTCAAAAAGGTTCCCGTCGGCAGCAATCCCAAACGCTCCGTGTTGCTCGAACAGGTTGCACGCGTCACCGAGGGACCTCAACTGAAACGTGGCGACGGCAGCGTCAACGGACGGCCAGGGATTGTGTTCACGACCGTCAAGCAACCGCATGTCGACACGCGAAAACTGACCGACGATGTCGCCGCGGCGTTCGCGGAGGTCGAAGCGTCGTTGCCAGCCGACATCATCGTCAACAGCGAACTGTTTCGGTTGAAGAACTTCATCGACCGTGGAATCTTCAACGTTGCCGAAGCACTCGTGATCGGTGCGGTGCTGGTCATCATCGTCTTGTTCCTATTCCTGCTGAACTTTCGCACGACGTTCATCACGCTGACCGCCATTCCGCTGTCGCTTGTTTTGACGACGCTCGTCTTCCGTCTGGTCGGAATCCTCAGTGGCAGCGAACTGTCGATCAACGTCATGGCTCTTGGCGGTATCGCCGTTGCCATGGGCGAATTGGTCGACGACGCGATTGTGGACGTTGAAAACATTTTCCGTCGCTTGAAACAAAACAACGCCCAACCAATCGACAATCGGCAATCTTCAATCGTCATTGTTTTCGAAGCCAGCAAAGAGATTCGCAGCTCGATCGTTTTCGGCACCGCGGTTGTCATCCTTTCGTTTCTGCCCCTGTTCGCGCTCTCGGGCGTGGAAGGCCGTTTGTTCACGCCGCTCGGGTTTGCGTACATCGTTTCGATTCTTGCATCGTTCGTCGTGTCGATGACCGTCACGCCGGTGCTTTCGTACTACTTGCTGCCCGAGTCAGGTGCGACTCACCGCGAAGGCGACGGGTTCTTGCTACGGGGGCTGAAGACACTCGTCACGCCGCTGATACGACTCAGCATGGCGATGCCTCGCACGCTGTTGGTCCTGACTTGGATTGCCGTTGCACTCGCGGCTTGGCAAATGTCTCAACTGGGCAGAAACTTCTTGCCGCCTTTCGACGAAGGCAGCATCCAAGTGAACGTGACCCTTCCGCCTGGTTCGTCACTCGACGCGTCGAACCAAGTTTCGCGTTCGATCGACGCGGTCTTTCAGTCAATGCAAAAGACCGATGAAAGGCCCGATGGAGAAATCCTGTCTTTCGTTCGTCGAACCGGTCGGGCCGAGATGGACGAACATGCGTCGCCAGTTAATTTCGGCGAATACATCCTCAGCATGAATCCAGATTCCGAGACCAATCGCGAGGAAATCCTGGCTGAGTTACTGGAGAAGCTCAGCGACGAAGCGCCGGGCGTGGACATCGAAGTCGAACAACCGCTTGCCCACTTGATCAGCCACATGGTTTCGGGCGTCTACGCTCAAATCGCGATCAAGATCCACGGCGATGATCTCGACACTCTGGGCCGAGTCGCCGAGCAAGTCAAAAGCTCCATCCAAGACATTCCCGGCATCACGCCGCCGATCGTCGAACCAATTCGCGAGACGGCTGAGTTGCATATCGAATTGCGTGCGGACGACTTGGCCCTGCACGGATTGACGCGAGAGTATGTTGCCAACGTGTTGCAAACGGCTTTGCAAGGCGAGGTGGTTTCGCAAGTACTCGAAGGCCAACGTCGTTTTGATTTGCTTGTTCGCTTGGAAGAGGAGTATCGGACGGACTATGCCAATCTCGGTCGTCTTCGCATTGACTTGCCGCATCACGCTGACGAAACCGAACGTGGGCAGATTGAACTTCGAGAGGTCGCTGACATCGGCGAAGGCACCGGACCAAACTCCGTCAATCGCGAAAACGCCCGCCGACGGATCGTGATCCGCTGCAACACGCAGGGCCGCGATCTTGCCAGTGCAGTGGGTGAAATCAAACAACGAGTCGGCGCTGAAGTGCAGATGCCGGTCGGCTATTTCATCGAGTATGGCGGGCAGTTTGAAAGCCAGCAGCGTGCGACTCAGCTAATCATCGTTCTGGCCGGCATCTCCGTCGTTGGCATGTTCGTGGTGCTGATGCTGCTGTTCCCGTCGGTGCGAATCGTCCTGCAAATTCTCAACGCCCTGCCGACCGCTTTCATCGGCGGTGTGCTGGCTTTGGTCATCACGCAGCAAAGTCTCACGGTCGCCAGCTTGGTTGGTTTCATCTCGCTCGGAGGGATCGCGGTTCGCAACGGGATTCTTCTGGTGACGCACTACTTCCACTTGATGAAAGAGGAAGACGAAGAGTTCTCGGAAGCGATGATCATTCGCGGAAGTCTCGAACGACTTGCACCTGTGCTGATGACGGCACTCACCGCGGGCATTGGACTGATCCCATTGGTGTTGGGCGGTCAGGAACCTGGGCGTGAGATTCTTTACCCGGTGGCAACGGTCATCCTCGGTGGATTGACCACGTCAACGTTCTGCGAATTCCTGATTCACCCCGGACTGTTTTGGAAGTTCAGCGGCAAGGCAATCACGATTGAAGATTTGCGATCGAAGAGAGAAGACTTTTAGATCGAAGGATTGGATTGTTTTTTTAATTCGCGGTTTTGACAGTGGCTTCTCCAATCGCCACGGAATTGTCACCGCCGCAAACTCAAAAGGAAACGTACGATGAAGTCACTCAACTACGCACTCTTGACCATCAGTCTCGTCATGAACGTTGGCTGCAGCCAAAAAACGCCCGTCGACGAACCACCGGCCCAAATCGACAATCATTCCGGTCACGAACACGCCGAAGGCGACGAAAACGATCACAGTGTCGTCGGCCATGGTCATGGAGCTGGCCCTCACGACGGCACCATCGTCGACTGGGGTGGCGGAAAGTACCACGTCGAATTCACAGTCGATCACGACAAGACTCAAGCGACGGTGTACGTGCTAGGTGGCGATGAAAAGACGCCCACCCCAATCGATGCAGAAACCATTGAGCTGAACATCGTCGAGCCGGAAATGACCGTGACTCTGAATGCGGCACCGGAAGCAAGCGATCCCGATGGCAAAGCCTCGCGATTCATCGGCACGCATGAAAAGCTCGGAGTCGTCCAAGAGTACGAAGGCAGCATGACCGGCGTGATTGACGGCACACCGTACTCGGGCGACTTCAAAGAAGAAGCTCACGCTCACTAGAGAATTGTCGATTGTAGGTTTTCGATTGAAGATTGGTGAGTCATCTCATCGCCTCTGTCATCGATCAGAACTTGGACTGCGAAACGTCAAAGAGTAGATTTCGGCTGCGGTGACTGTCACCGTGGCTGAGTTGTCGTTTGGGACGCCTCGAGTTTAGGTGCGTGACTGCTGGTGCAAACGCTCATCAGCATGCCCGCGATCATCATGGCCGGAACGATGACGACGCCCCGATCACGATCCGCAAATTTGCCGGCCAGTTTCGCCGGCCCTCATCGCGGTCGCCAAAACCGGACCTTGAAAACACCACAAAGCTCACCACCAACGGTGCAGGGCAGCTAACTCGAGAAACGAAAAAAGCCGACTGAAGAGAAACCCGTGAATCACTGGGGCTTTCTTCAATCGGCTTTCGCTGACCTATCGTCAAGCTACCCCGCTAGGAAACGAACAACCGCCGGAAACGCAGGGAAATCGAGGGTGTTCGCAATCGGCGGTGTCACGGGCGGTGTCATTGGTGCAGGACGAGACCGAATTGCTGCAGTTGTTCCGTGATCTTGAACCTCGCCAGCAGACTGAACTGCTGAGGGTTGCCAGAGGCATGGCAGCGAACCGCCAAGGTGTCCACCGCGACTGAGGCAACATCACCGGGGTATCATCGCGGCCAGCACGGAAGCAGCATCGAAGGGGGTAGGCTACCCGGTGGCCCGGCCCCGCGCCCCGGCGTTCCCCCTTAGTATGTCCGTCCAAAAGTATTTCATCCCTCGCAGGGCCAATTGGCACGGTCAACGGGACCATCGCTCACCCTCATCAGCAACCAAACGCGTAGTGATCAACAAACAGAAACCAACGGACGACAAACCGGGAACCAAGCTCGTAGGCTGCGCGGTGTTGGGTGCTTGCCTCACCGGCTTCATCGCGATGGCGGGAGGCGTTCTCGCCATCTTCCAAGATCAAGAGTTCGTTGGCGGGGGTGTGTTGCTGATTGGATCCGCCGTGAGCTTCGGACTTCTACTAAATGCGCTTCTGAGAGATTGAAGCCGGCCTGCGAGTAGATTCCGCGCCCTGTCCGGTTGGGAAATCGGCCAGAGACGACAGACAACGTCCGCTACTGCGGCCACGCAATGGAAGGTGAATTGAGAATGGAACTACTTGAGCAAATCGCACCTGGATTGCTCGCGCTTGCAGGTGTGTTCGTCGGCTACTTTGTTCAGTTGGCGAGTTCGCACGCGGACCGGAAGGAACGGAGACACCGCCTGAACCGTGAAAAGTTCGAGGAGGTATGCCGCTGCATTCAGGAGAGCACCGTTGAGATGCAAACTTTCTTGGGATCGCAAGGGGAAGAGGCGTTACGGTTCAACCCCACGGCTGCATCCAATGCTCACTATCTTTGCCTTATCTACTTCCCGGAACTGGCGGATGTGACTCGAGACTACTCGAACATGGCTGCGATTTTCCGATCTTCGCTCTATGGTTCTGGTTTTCGGCTCGACGTGAACGCTTCAATTGGCGCCCAATCTGCGATAAACGACCCGGACTACCCAAAGCGACTTGAGCAGCTCCAACTTCAGCGGGCAGTTGTCGAAGGACTGATCGAAGAATTGGCGTCGAAATACGTGAAGGCATAACCACCTCAGCTGATTCAACTTGGGTACCAAACGCTTCCAGAATCCCGGATCGCCCGTGTAGTGCATGCAATAATTCAAATCAAAAACGAGAACTAGCCAATGAAAATTACTCAACGCCCACATTCTAACGATGGCGCGAACGAAAAGACTGTCTCGGAGGGTTGCAATCGTTATTGGGACCGAATTCGATTCTGGAAAGGATCATCCAACTTCGCGATCCAGTCGACCTTGTTGTTTCGGTGCGTCGGTGAGCCTGAAACGACTATCAGCACGGGGACCCAGTATCGGTTTTCAGTCGAGCTCGAACTGCCGGAATTGCTCGCTGGGCTTGCGTCAGTCGACCCCGAGTCGCTCGAAACTGCTGTCGGCGAAATGTTGGAACTAGCAGCAAGGCCATTTCCAGCTGATGAACCGTTGGAGGATGAAGACAGCGACAAGAAAATGGGGCGTGTCTCAGCCAGAGATCTGTCCGAGACGATTTGCGCTCTGGTCAAAGGGCTCGAACGTTCTCAGTCCGGGAACGAGCATTGAACAGTGACTTCGAAACATTGCATCAAAACGCTGAATGGATCTCATTCAGTGCTTGAATCGTTGAAACGGCTGCAACGTGGCGAGATCACCGGCTATTGCATCCCGACGACATCAGTCACGGAGAGTCCAGCGTAGAGATCCCGCGACCGTTTCTTGGTCTGGGGTCTACGGAACAAGAACATGTCAGAGAACCCCATTCGGCGGGCAATTCTGTCTATACTCCCGCACGGGATGCCACTCCAGTTGGCCGCTGGACAGCTTGAAACAGAAGACTGGGGCATCGTCGCACATCCTACCTGAGCGACATGCCCCGGCCTTTGCCCGCCAAATCAGGTAGGAATCATGGACTCAATCGACAAGAAGTCGCTGAGTGAGCGCGACATTTGCACCCAATTCATCACCCCCAACATCACGGCTGCGGGTTGGGATCTGCACGCGCAAGTGCGTGAAGAGGTCACGTTCACCGATGGTCGCGTCATCGTGAAAGGGCGATCCACGGCGCGAGGACCGAAGAAACGTGCCGACTATGTCCTCTACTACAAACCCGGCATCCCGCTTGCCATCGTCGAAGCCAAGGACAACAAGCACACCGTCGGGGCTGGGATGCAGCAGGCACTGTCCTACTCCCACGAAGATTGCCTCGACGTTCCGTTCGCGATCAGCAGCAATGGGGACGGTTTCCTCATTCACGACCGAACGCGGACCTATCCGGAAACTGAATTCGAAATCCCTCTCGGTCAGTTCCCAACGCCGGACGATCTTTGGCAACGCTACCTTCGATGGCGCGGCATCGACGACCAAGCCGAGCAAATCGTCGATCAAGACTTCCACGACGATGGATCGGGCAAGTCCCCCAGGTACTACCAAACCAAGGCAATCAACCGCAGCGTCGAAGCCATCGCGTCCGGGAAAGATCGTGTCTTGCTGGTCATGGCAACCGGTACCGGCAAAACCTACACCGCTTTCCAAATCATCTGGCGATTATGGAAGTCTGGGGCCAAGAAACGCATTCTGTTCCTCGCCGACCGCAACATTCTGGTCGACCAAACCAAGACAAACGATTTCAAGCCGTTCGGCGGCGCGATGACCAAAATCCGCAATCGGAAGGCGGACAAGTCATTCGAGATTTTCTTGTCGCTCTACCAGGCCATCACCGGTCCCGAGGAGAGCGACAAGGTTTACAAAGAATTCTCCCCTGACTTCTTTGATCTCATCGTGATCGACGAATGCCATCGCGGAAGCGCCAAGGACGATTCCGCATGGCGGGAGGTGCTCGACTACTTCAGCAGCGCGACGCATCTGGGGATGACTGCCACGCCCAAGGAGACCCAGTACGTCTCCAACATTCATTACTTCGGCGACCCCATCTACACCTACTCGCTGCGACAGGGGATCGATGACGGATTCCTCGCTCCCTACAAAGTCATCCGGGTCGACATCGACAAAGACCTCCAAGGCTGGCGCCCCACCAAAGGACAATTGGATAAGCACGGAAATCTCATCGAAGATCGAATCTACAATCAAAAGGACTTCGACAAATCTCTCGTTCTGGAGCCACGCACCCAGCTCGTCGCCCAGCGGATCACCGAGTTTCTACAAGCGACCAACCCCTACGACAAAACCATCGTGTTCTGCGATGACATCGACCATGCCGAACGGATGCGTCAAGCCTTAGTCAACTGCAACCCTGAATTGGTCGGTGAAGACGACCGCTACGTCGTCCGAATTACAGGGGACAACAAAGAAGGCAAAGAGCAACTGGACTTCTTCATCGATCCAGAGTCCCGTTATCCCGTCATCGCGACGACATCGAAGCTGATGACAACGGGCGTGGATGCCAAGACCTGCAAACTCGTCGTTCTCGACCAACGGATTCAGTCGATGACCGAGTTCAAGCAGATCATCGGCCGGGGAACCCGGATCGACGAAGACTACGACAAACTCTTCTTTACGATCATGGACTTCAAAAAGGCCACCGAGCTGTTCGCCGATCCCGACTTCGATGGGGATCCGATCCCAGACGAAGACTACGATCCCCTGTCCGGTGGCAAGGGCACCGATGGCGATCCAAGCGAGGGCGACACCGACGGCGATGATCCGCCACCACCGCAGCCAGGAGTCAAGAAATACTATGTCCTGGACACCGAGGTGAGCGTCGTCGCTGAGCGAATCCAGTACTACGGCCCGGACGGCAAACTCATCACCGAATCCCTTCGCGACTACACCAAGAAAAAGGTCATGTCGCGATTCGCCTCCATGGACGAGTTCCTTCTGACCTGGAATGCTGCCGACAAGAAAGCCGCGATCATGTCCGAGTTCGAGGAACAGGGCGTTCTCTTTGAGGCACTCGCGGATGACGTCGGCAAAGACCTCGACCCATTCGACCTGCTGTGTCACGTCGTGTACGGACAACCACCCCTGACACGGCGGGAGAGAGCCGAGAACGTCAAGAAGCGAGACTACTTCACCAAATACGGAACGCAGGCACGGGCAGTGCTAGAAGCCTTGCTGGAAAAATACGCCAACCAAGGCATCCTCGCGATCGAGAGCATGGACGTGCTCAAAGTTGACCCACTCGACGACATGGGAACGCCCGTCGAAATCATCAAACTATTCGGCGGCAAAGATGCCTATCTCGCGGCGCTCAAAGATTTAGAAACCCAACTCTACGCAAGTGCTTCCTGAACAAGATGACCATTTATCGGTACACCCAAGATGACATCGTGGCTCTCCCGAAAACCAGCTTTGCCGAGGTCCAAATCTCCGAACGGGCTGACCTGCAGCGTTTGCTGCAAGATCGGATAGAAATTCTCAATCCGGACCCACTCGTAGCATCGCCGGACCTGCTCGTGATCTCTGAAGAGTTCAGCGATTGGGACGACAGCAAGCGACGAATCGACTTGCTTGCCATCGATCGAAATGCGAACGTCGTTGTCGTCGAACTGAAGCGATCCGAAGATGGTGGGCACATGGAGTTACAGTCACTCCGGTACGCGGCCATGGTCAGTGCCATGACCTTCACGGACGCGGAAAAGACTTTCACGAACTACCTTGCGAAACGCGGAGACAATCGATCAGCGAGAGATGTCATTCTCAACTTCCTCGGTTGGGATGAACCCTGCGAAGATGACTTCGGAAACAACGTACGGATCGTTTTGGCATCCGCCGAGTTTTCCAAAGAGATAACGACGTCGGTCCTATGGCTGCGATCGCAGGGAATCGACATCACCTGCGTTCGGATCAAGCCCTACGGTACCAAGGATGAACTGTTTCTGGACGTCCAAACAATCATCCCACTTCCGGAAGCGGAAGCGTATCAGATCAAAATCCGGCAAAAACAAGCAGCACAGGGCGTTAGCGCCGACTCTGCTTGGAACGGGCAGGACTTCTATGTGTCGCTGGGCGAATACGATGACGCCAACTGGGATGACTGCCTGAACTACGGGTTCGTTACTGGCAGCGGAGGACGATGGTACACCCGGACTTTAGATCATCTGTTTGTGGGCTCGCGGGTGTTCGTGTTGATTCCGAAGCGAGGATACGTTGGCGTAGGCATCGTCACAGAAAAAAACCAAACCATCGACACCTTCATGGTGCAGGACGGAACAAAGACAAATCGCCTGCTCGACGCGCCGTTGTCTGCGAAAGACATGAGCCAGAACATAGGAGATCCTGACATGTGCTCCAACGTGGTTCGTGTTGAGTGGATCAAAACCGTGGATCGGGAAGATGCGTTTTGGGAGCCAGGTTTGTTCGCCATCACGCACACGGCTTGCAAACTAAAAGATCAAAATACGATCGACAGAGTGTGCCAAAACTTCGGCATCGACAGCACCACAGGGAAGTAGTCCAACATGTCCATTTCTACCACGATCAAATCCATCCAAGACATCATGCGCAAGGACGCGGGCACCTACGGGGACGCCCAGCGGATCGAGCAGATCGCGTGGATGTTCTTCCTGAAAATCCTCGATGATCGCGAGACCGAAGAGGAACTGCTTGAAGACGACTTCAAATCGCCGATCCCCAACAAGTATCGATGGCGGAACTGGGCAACCGACGATGAAGGCATGACGGGAGAAACATTGCTCGATTTCGTTGACAACGGGCTGCTTCCCGCACTGAAAGCCTTGACCGTCTCAGCAGCCAATCCACGGGCCGCTGTGATCCGATCCGCCTTCGACGACGCCAACCAATACATGAAGAACGGCACGTTGATGCGGCAGGTCATCAACAAGATCAACGAGATTGACTTCAACAACAGCAAAGATCGGCACCTATTTGGCGATGTCTACGAGCAAATCCTCAAAGACCTCCAGTCAGCAGGCAATGCGGGCGAATTCTACACCCCGCGAGCCGTTACCCAGTTCATGGTCCAGCAAACCGCCCCGCAGCTAGGCGAGCGAATTCTCGACCCCGCCTGCGGCACCGGCGGCTTCCTGACCGCCGTCATCGACTACATCCGTGAAGAAACCGGCCAAGTCAAAAAGCCCGCCCACGAAGAGACCCTGCAAGCCAGCATCCACGGCGTCGAGAAAAAGCACCTGCCGCACATCCTTTGCACCACCAACCTGCTCCTACACGGCATCGACGTCCCCTCGCAAATCCGCCACGACAACACGCTCAGCCGACCGCTGCGAGACTACGGCCCGAAAGATCGAGTCGACGTAATCGTCACCAATCCGCCGTTCGGCGGCATGGAAGAGGACGGCATCGAGCTGAACTTTCCCAAAGCGTTTCAAACCCGCGAAACCGCCGACCTGTTCCTCGTCCTCATCATGCACCTGCTCAAGGACGGCGGGCGCGGAGCCATCGTCCTCCCCGACGGCACGCTGTTTGGCGAAGGCGTGAAAACGCGGATCAAGGAGCGGCTGCTCGACGAGTGCAACCTGCACACCATCGTCCGCCTGCCCAACGGAGTCTTCAATCCCTACACCGGCATCAAGACCAACCTGCTGTTCTTCACCAAAGGCACGCCCACAAAAGACATCTGGTTCTACGAGCATCCGTACCCGCCCGGCGCAAAGAGCTACAACAAAACCAAGCCCATCCGCATCGAAGAGTTTGACGCGGAGAAGAAGTGGTGGGGCAAGCCGGACACGCGGGGCGGATTCAAAGGCCGCAAAGCGAGCGAGCTGGCATGGAAAGTCTCCGCCGCCGAGATCAAAGAGAACGGCTACAACCTCGACATCAAGAACCCGCACAGCGCCGACACCGGCCCCGGAGATCCCGACGAGCTGCTGGCCGAACTCGCTTCGATCCGCACCGCCAGCCGCCAGACGCTCGACCAGCTCAAGAGTGAACTCGCCGCCGCGCTCAGTTCCAGTGGAGGTGAATCGGCATGAGCCAATTAAGACACACTCCCACCGGGAAAGTCGCCAGCGGTCTCGCCCGCAGCGAGTCGGCAAGCGTCGAGGGAATTTTCAAATGGGTTGCACCTGCTGACATCCAAGTCGAAGTCGAACAAGGCGAAAGCCACCGGGAAGCAAGCGCATGAGTGCCGCCCCAGTAGGAAAAAAATCCGCCGTCGCCGCAGGCAAGGGAAAAGAATCCGCCTCCGCATCGTCGCAAGTGGAGCCTCCACCGTGGGAGTCGCCGCAGTGGCAGGAAGCGGTTAGCCAGAATCCCGGCTTATCGCCCTTCTTCGACAACCTTGAGTCGTTTGTGGAGTTGCCGGAGGGAGTCGAAAAGCTGCGCGAATTGATGCTTGATCTGGCCGTTCGGGGAAAGCTCATTAGTCAAGACCCGAATGATGAGGCCGCAAGCTTTGCACTTGAGCGAATCGCCGAAGAAGTTGCAGTGTTAGTCAAAGCCAAAGAGATTCCAAAGCCCAAACCGCTCCCGCCAATCAAGGAAGATGAGGAATCGGTTCCGCTTGGTTGGGCAACTGTTCGTGCGGGGCAGTTGCTGACTTTCGTTACAAGTGGCTCACGCGGCTGGGCGAAGTATTACTCCGACGATGGCCCGATCTTCTTGCGAATTGGCAACTTGGACTATGCCACAACGAAACTCGACCTTAGTAGTCTCCAGCGCGTTACGCCCCCTGACACAACAGAAACAAAACGAACAGCAGTGCGGGCGAACGACATCCTGATTTCTGTAACGGGCGACACCGGAATGGTCGGTTTGATACCGCAGGGGTTCGAGGCGGCTCACATCAATCAACACATCGCTTTAACGCGGCCTTCCAAGCATGTCGATCCCGAATACCTCGCGACGTTCTTTACGTCCCGCTCAGCTCTGTCGCAACTTCACGGCGCTCAGCGAGGAATCAAGAACAGTCTTGGACTAGAGGATGTCCGCCGCCTCCAACTGATGCTTCCTCCCTTAGCCGAACAGCGTCGGATCGTGTCGAAGGTGGAGGGTCTGATGTCGTTGTGCGATACGTTGGAATCGCAGCGGCGGTCGCGAGAGAGTGTGCGAGAGCGAGCCAGCCGCAGCGTGCTTGCGAGCCTGACCTCGGCATCCGCGCCTTTGCCAGCGGGCACATCACGGGAAACATCGACAGGGGAAACGCTCAAAAGTAGCTGGCAGCGTCTGAGCGATCACTTCGAGGTCCTGCTCGACCAGCCCTCTGGCCCCGCCCACCTCCGCCAGTCCATCCTCCAGCTCGCCGTCCAAGGCAAACTCGTCCCCCAAGACCCAAACGACGAACCGGCGACGGTTGATTCACTCGGCAATTTGCTTCGAGAAAACTCGTTGAACGGCTACTCGAAGAAGCCATCGGACACGCCCGAAGGAACTCAGGTCCTACGAATCAGCGCCGGCACATCACGGGGCGACTTCTATGTCGAAGAAACCGACCACAAATGGTCGGTTTTGACCGACGCCGAACGAGAGAAGTTCAACCTTCAGAAAGACGATCTCTTGGCGTGCCGATTCAACGGCAACCTTCACTACGTCGGAAAGTTCTCGCTGTACCGCAATGAATTGGGAACGGAACAGATTTACCCCGACAAGCTCATTCGTTTTCGAGTTGACCTCGAAAGGCTCGTGCCTCGATACGCCGCGTACGCATTGAATGCTCAACAATCTCGCGAAAAGATAGAGTCGTTCTGTGCAACCACGGCTGGAAACATCGGCATCAGCGCAACGAATTTGAAAACAATAGAGATGCTCGTCCCGCCTCTCGCCGAACAAAAGCGGATCGTGTCGAAGGTGTCGGTCCTTTTGTCGCAGCTCGACGAGTTGTCCGCGCGATTGCGTTCCCGCCAGTCCAACACCGACGCCCTCCTCACCGCCCTCATCCATCAAATCCTGGAGGGCACGGAATGACGACCGTACCACAAGCCCGCAGGGCAATCAAAAGTTCCCTAAAGAGGATTCTAGACCCAAAGCCGACGGACGCTGAAATTGACCGGCTTTGGGGATACTTCAATTCTGCATGTGCCTATTGTGGCATAAAGATCGACAGGAAATCACGCACTGGCCATAACGATCATCTGGTCGCAGAGTCTGAAGGAGGAGTCAACGGCCTAAGCAACCTAATCCTCTCATGCAACATCTGTAACGGCGACGAAAAGCTCGCATCGGATTGGTCGGAATTTCTCGAACAGAAATGCGGAGGAAAGACTCAACTGTTCGATGAACGTCGGCAGAAAATCCTCAACTGGATCGAATTAAGTGGAGGGCGAACGCGGATCACACCGCAAGATCAAGCGCTAGTCGATGAGGCTTTCAATCAAATCAACGCAGTATTGACTGCGCGTGTTGAAGAACTGAGGAGCCACCGCGATGCCTAAACAAAAGCGGATCGTGTCGAAGGTGTCGGTCCTTTTGTCGCAGCTCGACGAGTTGTCCGCGCGATTGCGTTCCCGCCAGTCCACCACCGCTCAAAGACGTTCAATTCTCGCGGACTTCAGATAAATGATCACGTCGCACCAGTACTACAAAACCAAATGCCTCGAGCATCTCGACCGAGTGATGGTCTCGCATGCATGCGCCTTTACTTCGCCCAACGAGGAGTTGTCATCAAAGTTGCAGGGCACAAATGAAGAGAAACGGCAGCAATTCGTCAACGACATCCATTTCGTTGCACTTAAGACCAATTTCGAATTGTTCCTTGCGCGAAGCTTGCGACAGGTTTGGCTGGAACATTTCGATCACATCCGAATAGGAGACTCCGAGAAGGTTGCGTTGGCCGAAGTCGCAAATCTGGCGTCAGTCGAGGATCTTCGAAACTTTGTTGTGGATCAACTCGTCCCTCGACACGGATTACAGCGTCTCGGCAAAGCAATTCAAGAAGTTACCGGCGTGTCGCTGCCTTCGATCGCTGGCCGTCATTGGCCGCAAGTTGCAATCACATTTGGTATCCGGCATCTGATTGAGCACGGAAACGGAAGAACCGACTCGAGGTTCTTTGACCAACAGAGCGGCAACTGGAACGGCAGTAGTTTTTCACGACGCGAGATACCTTCGGTCGGGGAAAAGATCGAAATACTCTGCACCGACATCCAGGCGTCCGACAACGCCATGAGGGAGGTGGTCCCACGGCTTTCTGCAAGACTCTCCGAATGGACGCCCAGGTGACAACGGCACCGAGAGTTGTCTCGAAAGACGGACTCCTTCAACAGTGCGACAAGTTGTCCATGCGATTGAATGCTTCGCCATTTGAGGGTTCGCATCGACGAACTATTGACGCCCCGTAGCCGCCAGCAACAATACCCGAAGCGGCTTGCTCCCCGCGTTTCCATCCGCCGATTGATCCCGGTGGATTCACTCCCGTCCTCTCGCTGAATCCATGCCCGGCGTGATGGCAGGCCCTCTCAAAGCACGGAAATAACAAGAATTTTCCCGACTGGACGAATGATTCCGTAGAGCAACCAAACCTTCTAATGGAACTTCGAAGCTGTTGGGCAGCCTCCGCTCGCTTGAGGCTTTTTGCAATTGGGAAACGCGATCAAACTGCGAATAGCCTTCTGTTCGGAAACGAGCCTGAGCATGCGATGAGGTGGTGATCAACGATGACTTCGCAGCGGGTTCAACAACACTGACAGGCGATCCAATCGACACCGCGACAACTGGCGGTGTTCGTGGCGATGTCATCAGCACCAATCACCAGCATTCAGGAGCAATCAAGGCACAAAAAAACCCAGTGAAACAGGCTGTTGATTGCTCTGGATCACTGGGGATTGTGTCGTTAGCTACCCCGCTAGGACTCGAACCTAGAATGGCTGGACCAAAACCAGCTGTGTTGCCAATTACACCACGGGGTAGTGGGTGCGACTGAGCGGGAAGTTTAGCACGCGTTGCTTGGTTGCTAAAGAGGAGTCTGGCGGATTCGGTCGGGTTCGCTGCGGAATTTTTTCCGGCCGGTCGAAGGCTCCGATTTTGCCGAGTTTACTTGGAGTTCCTCTCGCTTTCCCGTTGCCTCAGAAGGGGTGGAAGACCCCAAACGTGATCCCATGTGCCAACAAATCGTTGTACGTTCCCGCGGGATCAGGACGGCGGCTTCCTTCGAATCCGCCAATCGACAAATCGCTGAGATTCAACAACGGATCAATCTGTTCCGCCGCCCGCATCACTCGGCTGAGATAAAGGAATTGGTATCCGATCGTGACGTCCCAGTCATTCCAGAAATGCCGTGTGACAGACAATTGGATCTCGGGAGCCACCGCCAACTCGTCAAATTCTCGCACCCCTGAATTGGTCGAACGAACCAGCAACCCGGTGTTGGAACGACTGGTGATCACGCCGCCGCCCGCTTGCGGTTCGGTACTGACCGACGCTCCCGATGCCGCCACGCTGCTGTGCGTCACGCCAATTCCCAACTGAACGGCCGTGTTGAATGACCAGACGGGGCCGGAGGTGGTTGAGCGGATCCCCATGGTTGCACCGTGAAAACGATTTTCCACCGAGAAGTCATCGGTCTGCTCCAACAACGAACCGGCTTGCATGCCGCCGCCGTCGACGAGCGCCCGCCGTTCATCCTGAATGGTCAGCCGGTCGTCCAGTTGCAAAAAGCGATAGCCAACGAACGATTCCATTTGCCGACCACGTTGGTTGATCAACAATGCTCGCATCAAGACGTCCGCGCCGCCGAATTCAGTCGAAGAGTCAACGGAGAGGTTGCCTCGAAGATCATTGTTGAATTGAATCAGATCCGCGGCCTCGCCGTTATTGATCCCGCCCGGAGTCACGTCGACGTAGGGACGAGCCAAGATGGAGTACTGCGAACCGTCGGCCGAGAAACGGCTGGAGATATCTTCTGAAAACAAAATCGACCCGGATATCGCCAGACCGGTGTCACCGAGATAGCGACCAATTTCGAATCGTCCGGCCGCGCGACTGTCATCACCCAACATTCCGCCATACAGCGTCTCGGTTCCGACCTGCCCGATCTCGCCAGCGTCATCGCGAGCGGTTCCGGCGCCTCCGGTGGTGACCAACGATGGAGCGTGTTGTCCATCGACCCAAAGTTGCATGTAGTCGGCACGGATCCAAAGATCGTGCAGCGGGTCCGACAAAGCATGGGCCAGCACTCGAATGCGAGCGTCAATTCGTTGATCGCAGACACCAACGCATCCGCCACCGCATTCATCGCAGGCGGTCGAATGGCCGTGCGAGCCACCTTCCATCAGAACGCTTTCGCCTTCGATGTAGGTCTCGCCCATGTCGCCGACGTAGTTTCCATTTTCGCCGATCCATTCCCCGTCGACGACAACTCCGTCGATCATTTCGCCGTCCACCGAGTGCGGCACAAAGTTGTTCATCGGAGCCTGCGCGGTTCGTGCAGGAACCGTCAGAGTTCCCGGCAGTGGCTGGCCGACTCGGACCGGGGCAGGTTGGGAACCGTAGTAGTATTCGCCTTCTTCGAGCTCGCTGCTGATTGGATTTCCATCGGCATCCAAAATCTCGACGCTGGTCACTTCGCCAGGCGTTTCGAAATGCGGCAATCCATCCGTGCCAGGAACGACAACGCGTCCGTCCGCAGGCAATTTGCTGCGAGAAGATCGCATGGAACCGACATCGATGTGTTGAACCTGGACCACCGACAAATTTTCACCGCTGTCTTCGTTGGAATCATCGAACGCGGCGTGTTTTGGTTTACCAAGGTTACGTTCCACCGGAATCCGTCGCGGGGATGTGCCCGAAGCTGATGCCGTCTGTTTGGCGGTAGATGTTGCGGTCTTGGATTCAGACGCATCGGTCCTGCCTTTGATCTCCGCATCGGATTTCATGCCGAACCGAATCGGGAACGGGAAGAAGCTGGACTTCGATTTCTCATTGGCTTCCTGTGCCAAACCAATACTTGGCATTACCGCGCAGGACATGACCACGCATGCGCAAAGCAACAGGCCTGCAGGTCCAAAGCGGTGTCGATTCGTGTTGTCGTTCATGTGCTATCCAGCCTTCCGAGGTTCCGAGTGGAACCGTGAATTGCGAAGCGATTGCGTAGCGTCAGCGGCAATCGCCGGTGCGTCGGCTTTCGGGGTAGCAAACTTGAGACGAAAAGATCAAGTCAGAAAGAAATTCACGTGCTTGAGTTTCACGCGAGTTGGGTGCGCCGAACAAAGAGGCTGAGCAACACAATGGGACTGGCCGGAAGGATTGGGGGCGATGCTAGCGTGGAATCATGTGCGGACGAAAACCGCGGCTAATTTACGTACTGATAGCCGCGGCTAAGGCCGGGCGGCTGATGTGAAAGAGAACCGCGGCTTGAAACCTGCGGCTGATTGGGTCGATTGCCTGGCTATTGGCGAAGCAGTCGGTCGCGGACTTCTTCGGGTGGCAATAGATCCAACTCTTCTCGCTGGTCGGCGGAGGTTTCTTGGTAGGCCTGCTGCAACGTCTTCAGCTCGGAATCAGGGCGACCGCGACGACGCAAGGCTTCTTCGGCCCAGTCGCGAATGACCATCGATCGGAACCAAGCGTTGGTGGAAACGGTTCGCAGCAATTCCAAGTCATCTTGCGGCAACATGATTTCAATCTGATGCAGCTCACTCAATGACAACGGCGGCGACTCAGGACCTCGTTTCTTGTCTCTCGAATTGTGACGTCGTCCAGAGTCACCAACGATCGAATGAGCAATGTAGTGATACCCGATTGATTCGTCTGCATTGCGGCCGTTCCAACGGTGAAACCCTTCCATCATCCGCGTTGCCGCGGGTTCACGGTCCTCGACACGACGTTGAACAATTTGCCGCATCGTAAACGCGATCCGTTCGACCGTTTCGTCGCTCAACCCCTTGGCCGTCACGCGTCCGATGACGCTCATTGTTTCATGAACACCTTCTTCGATCGCAAGCAATCGTGGTTCGCCGGTTTGATTTTCGATCGACGCCAACGTGTCGCGACTGAGCTGTTCTTTCCACCGCGAGTATGCCCGCATCGTCGTCAGTAATTCAGCTGAATCCTCGGCCTCGGCGACTCGATTGGCGCGTTGACGCGTCGTCGCGCGTGCCTGGGGTGAGAGATTGTTGAACGTGTCCCAGCGTCGGTACGCGGTGGCACGTTGCTCTTCATCCAATTCTTTGATGCCTTCGAGCAACTCATTCGTGCCGCCATACTGGTCAACCAACTTTTCCAAGTCTTCGGTCGCCGAACGACTGGAGAGCGTCAACCACAACCGTGACTTCGCGAGATCGCGTACAAGCTCCAAGTCATCGGTGCTGGCGTAGGCTTGGTGATCGATCGCGATCGGCAAATCGGCAACTTGGTTTTGATGAGACATCGCTTGCCATCGCCAAGTCACCAGCGATGAAACAATCAGTGCCAGCACGCCAAAGACCAGAAGCCGCCGCGTCCACTTGCGCCGGCGTTGTTGGGGCAGGGTGTCCGAACTGACGTTCCCATTGATTGAACTTGCCGCTTCGGTGCCCATGGAGGCTCGAGTGAGATCGCGAACCACCATTTCCAACGTCGTTTGAACGGAATGTTCATCCGCAACCGGAGTTGGAAGGACGTCCAGCATGTCCCACCCTCGCTGCAGCCCTTGTAGACGCAGACGCAGGGATTCCTCGTTGATCAAACGGTCTTCGAGTTCCGTCCGTTCCTTGCCCGACAGTTCTCCATCCAAGTAGGCAACCAACTGCTCATCATCGCGGTCGACCGGCATCTCGCGCAGCGTCATATCGTCCGGCTCAAAGCCCTGGTCGATTCGCGTTTGGTCTTGGGTTGGGATTGCCATCGAGACGGTCTTGTCACCGGATGTTTGACCGGTGTCGTTGGGTGTGGGGCCGGATGTCGTTTTGCTTTGGTTGTCGAGCGAGCGATTCGGGTCGTTCATGATGGCTCCTCCTCGATCATTTCGCCGGCAGTTTGGCTGGTGCTTCTCTCGATTTGCATGGACGGCATCGACATGGCCGGATCGAACGTCCCACCCAGTTGTCCCGATTCGATGTAGGGCGTTAGGGCCTCTTTCAAACTCACGCGGGCCCGGCTGAGCAGCGACTTCACCGCCTTGGTGCTCAGGCTCATCGTTTCGGCAATTTCGACGTAACTCATGTTTTCAAACCGAGACAGAATCAACGCCATCCGTTGACGTTCATTCAACGACGCCACGGCCGAACGAACGATCGACGCTCTTTCATCTCCTTCGACTTGGCGAGTCGGCATCAAACCGCTGCTGTCCACTGCGGTCACCGCCAAGAACGGGGCATCGCCGGAATCATCCGCGCCGCGCGGCGAGTCGACTTCGCTGGTTTCATGTCGTCGCGCCGCCGTGCGTTTTGAATTGCGAGCGACATTGCCCGCGATCGTGAACAACCAAGTCGAGAACTTGGCGCCGGGTGTGTAGCTTTGACGAGCGCGGTAGACACGCAAAAAAGTCTCTTGGGCCAAGTCCTCAGCCAGGTCTCCTCGCGGTGCCAGGTGTTGCATCAACCGAACCAACCTTGCTTGGTAACGACGAACCAACTCTTCGAACGCGCCCGCATCATCCTCTTTCACGCGCAGCATCAGCCGCACGTCGGGATCGGATTGCGTGTAACGCAGGACGGTGGATTGGGTCGGCGAAGTCAGGGCACTGAAGGGGACGAAAAAGGGCAGGGCGGGTCAACAAAACAAAAGCGTGTTTCGTTCGGTCATGAAACCAAACTCAGCATAGCGAAACACGACCGCAACGTTGGACGAACAAATCCGACCTTCACGCGAGACGACCGAATCAGCCACCTCCCGCAGCGACGTGTTGCAAAATGCCGTAGATCTCGATCACGTTGTCATCCGCATCGAACACCGGATTCCCTCGCGTGAACAGCTTTCGATATTTGCCTTGGTCGTCACGGTAGCGGAACTTCAACTGGTAGGAAGTCCCTTGGGTCACGCTGCGTTCGATGGCCATTTGAAGCTTTTCGCGATCGTCGGGGTGGACCGACGCGATCAATTCGTTGTAATCGGGTGCCCCGCGATGCACCTCTCGTCCAGTCAATCGGTAAGCCTCATCGGACCAGTGAATCGCTTGCGATTTCAAAGTGAACGACCAACTACCTAACCCCGCCAGACGCTGAAGGTCTCGCAGGCGGCGACGAGAATGTTCCAAATCATGTTCCGCGGTTTTGCGTGCCGAGATGTCTCGCACCGTCGACAACAACATTTCTTCGCCGCCTAACTGGACGGTCCGAGAACTGATCAACACATCGATCAACCCAGAAACCTTGCTGACATCGACCGCTTTGTCGTCGCATACCGGCTGCTGCAGCGAAGTTTCCTTGGGCACAAACTGAGTTTCGAAGTTGTCGATCTGGCCCTCGCGAGCCAACTGGTCAATGAACTTTTCACGAGCCATCGGGCACGCCCAGATCGACAGCGAAGTCATCTTTTCGCCAACGACTTCTTCCTTCTCGTAACCCAACATGTCCAGGCACGCCGTGTTGGCTTCCATCACGACACCATCGGACCACCGGATCAACAAACCAGCGTCGGGCGAATGAGTGAACAACGTCGAGTACTTGGCCTGGCTTTCACGGACTCGTTCACGACGATCACGTTTTTTACGAACTCGCGCGGCCGCTTCGCTGTCGGACTTCCCAGCGGACTCGTACAGCACCAATGCTAAATCCAAGTCGCCCTGAGCCGTTGCCGTTCGAGCAAACTCCAGTTGGGTGCTGCGAAGAGTGTCGATCGCACGACGGTTGTCAGGCCAAATCTCGATGGCTTCGCGAAGCAACGCGTCGACGGCCGCGAAACGTTCGTAGCGATCCGCTCGCAATCCTGAGTTGCCGCCTTCTTTCACGACCACCTCGGGAGCATCCATCTCGTCGATTTCAGCCAAACGACGTTTCGCGCGACGCACCAATCGATCACTGGCTTCGTGAGAACGGTGACCCTCGATCGCTTCGATCAACTCCTCCACCGAAGTGAACCGATCCAGCGGCTCCGTCGCCATCGCTTTGAGAGCGATTTGAATCAGTTCCAACTCGGTGTCACCGAGGTGTTCTGGAATGGGTTCAATTTTGTTGTGAGCCGCGGCACGAATGCAGGCCAACAGACTCTTGCCGTGGTGCGGCGGGAAACCCGTGACAACACGAAACAAGATCGCACCGAGCAAGTAAATGTCGGTGGCGTAAGTGATCCCGAACAGATCGCCCGCGGCTAGTTCCGGCGCCATGTAAGCCGGCGTGCCACCGATCGCATGATTGGAATCGGTGCTGGATTCGTTCGCCGAAGGAGTCAAGGACGACTTGCTGAGAGCGAGCCCCCAGTCAGCGACCAGGACTTCGCCGAAGCGACCGAGCATCACGTTCTCGGGCTTCAAATCGCGATGGACCAGTCCTCGCGAATGGGCGTAACGAATCGCATCGGCAACTCGCAGCAAAATATTGAGGTTTTTTTCCAAAGAAAGCGTGTCTATTTGTTGATCCCAGCTCGCTCCGTCGACCCGCTTCATCGAGTAGAACAGCTGTCCTTCATCGTCGATGCATAGATCATGCAGCGCGATCACGTTGGGGTGATCCAACGCACCGATCACGCGAGCCTCAGCCAAGAAGCGTCCTCGTGACGAAGCGTCCGAAGCTAGCTCTCGCCTCAACACCTTGATTGCCACCTCGCGATCGATCGCACGCTGGTGAGCCTGGTAAACGATCCCAGTGCCGCCGCTACCCAAGGTTCCGACCAATCGATATTCGACATCCTTCAACGACGAGCAATCCGCTTTGGTCGGATCCGAACTCAACATCGCAACGCGACGTGGCGGCAAGAAGCCTTCGCACTTCGCCAGCGCCTGTGGCTGCTTGGACTGGCCGTCCATCTGCTCACCCGAGGCCGCGGCCTTGTCCTCGACCAAGCCGCTGCTTTCGGATACCTCGATCGTTTGAGCTAACCCCGACTCCGTCCCATCGGAATTCGGGGCCAACAAGGGTGTGGAGGTATGCGGCGCCATAGCCCAGCTTGGATGCTGCAGAACGCCAGCGGGCGATCCACCACTGGCGATCGCATCAAGCGATAGCGTCAGTGTTTGTGAATCGGCAGGCATCTCTGACAAACGTTTTGCCAAAGCAGCGTCGACTTCAATCGTTTCAATCAGGCTGGACATCAACAAGTCCGAAGGGGGCATCACCCGCGAAAGCATCGGCCACACCTGCCGAATTTCGCGCACTGTATTTTAGACGGCGGGGTACCGCCCACGTAGGCCCAGGAGCGGTTTTCACCCCGGCAACCGCAGGAATTCCAGCCCCATCACCCCAACAAGTTTGCCTGGCCGGATCGACCCACCGGGGGAGCGCAAACCCACGCCACATTCGTCCACCCAGTACGTTGGGCTTCCAAGCCCGACGAAGCAACCGCTCTAGTTCAAATTGCCCTGGCTCACCTCGCCCCGCTTCGAGGTCGCCCCGTTTTGCTTCACACTCCCTTTGGGAGTGTCGTGCAGTTTTACTTCACCCTCCCTTTGGGAGGGTCGGGCCGCTTCGGGCCGGGGAGGGTTACGCGCCGAATTCAATGCTGAGCCCTCCCCTCGCTTCGCTCGACCCTCCCAAGGGGAGGGTGATGATAATCGCGTGGCAATACAACAATTTGAAAACCGCACGACCTCCTGCGCGGGCGGGGTTCGCAAGACGCCACGAACAGAGCAATTAATATCTGCACAACCTCTGGGAGGGTGAAGTAAAGCTGTACGGCTTCCTTCGTGGAGTGTGGAGACTGGTAGTTATGCTGGTGCTCATCGGGCTGGGAGCCCAACCTACGGAAACGCGACGTCGGAACCAAACTAGAACTCGACGCGCGCATAAAAAAACCGACGTGGTGACAGACTGAATCTGCGACACCACGCCGGCCAGGTGAATCTTCGGTGGCTCAGCGATTTCAGCTCAGCCAAACTTTATCAGCCCGCGACGCGAAGCTGAGGTCGGTTGACGCTGCCGAGCAACCCACGAATGCGTTCGAACTCTTCGGCGTCACTGAAGTGAATCGTGACCTTGCCGCGACTTCGTGCCGACGCTTTGATCTCGACCTTGGTACCGAAAACCATTCGCATCTCTTGCTGCATCGCTTCGATGTGCGGCGGCACTGGTTTGCGTTTTTGGCGAGAGACATTGGTGACCTTCAGGCCCGTGTCGCTGTCCTCTTCCGCACGCAGCAATTCCGCCACGCCGGTTTCGGTTTTGCGAACGCTCCATCCTTCTTCGAGGATCTTCTTCGCAGTGACGACTTGGACTTCCACTTCGCCGATCGGCAACAATGCTCGAGCGTGTCCCGCGGTCAATTCGCCGCTGGTAACCATCTCAACGATTGGTTGAGGCAGTTCCAACAAACGCATCAGGTTGGCGATCGTGCTTCGGTCGATGCTCAATCGACGAGCCAAGTCGTCTTGTTTGCATTTGTGTTCGTCAATGTAGCGTTTGAATGACATCGCTTTTTCGATCGCGTTCAAGTCCTTGCGTTGCAAATTCTCGATGATCGCCAGCTCAGCAACCAAACGGTCGTCGGCTTCGCGAACTTCGGCGCGGATCGTTTGCAAGCCCGCGTGGATGGTCGCACGCAGGCGACGTTCGCCGCTGATCAGTTGGTAACGACCGTCAACAATGCGAACCAAGATCGGCTGCAGCTGTTGATGGTTCTTGATCGATTCGGCCAGCGAAGCGATCTCGTCTGGGTTGAATTCGCGACGAGGCTGAAACGGGTTGGCTTCGACCGAGTCGATTGGCAACTCGAGTGATTGGATGCCAGGCTTAGGGGCATCGTTGGTTTCGCCTGGCGGCACGATGTCGTCCATTGGCTCACCCAACAAAGCAGCCAAGCCTTTTCCGAGGCGGCGGTCTTTGCCAGCGGGTGCTTTGCTGGTGTTGGTTCGATTGGTTGTCGCGTTAGTCACGTTGCAGTACCTCCATGCACAGTTGGGTATAAGCGAACGCGCCGCGACTTCGCGGGGCGTACTGGAAAACGGTTTGGCCGTGACTGGGGGCTTCGCACAATGCGACGTCCCGTGGCACGACACTTTCAAAAACGATGTCGCCAAAGAAGTCTCGGACCTCTTCGTCGACTTCGCGGGTCAGTTCAAGTGATTCGTCATACATTGTCAGCAGGATGCCGCCAAAGGTCAGACGTCCGTCGGTGGCAGTGATGACTTTCTTGATCGTTCCAATCAGTTGCGTGACACCAACCATCGCGAAGTACTCGCACTGGATCGGAATCAACACTTCGGTGCTGGCAGTCAGCGCCGTTTCGGTCATGGCTCCCGCGCTGGGCGGGCAATCGATCAAGATGTATTCGTATTCTTCCATCACACTGTCGAGATGCTTGCGAAGTCGAGCGGTCGATCGATCGCCGGTTTCTGCAAGCATGTCCGCATCGTGGAAAGAACGACTGCCGGGCAACAACCCGAGATGCTGCACATCGGTTTCGACGATCGAATCAGGAAGCGACTCGGTTCCCGTCAATCCATGATGTGCGGCGGGCGATTGGCCCAGTGCAGAGGTGGCGTTGCATTGCGGGTCGATGTCGACCAACAAGGTTTTCTTGCCAGACATGGCCAGGGCGGCGGATAGGTTGACCGATGTGGTGGTCTTCCCAACGCCTCCTTTCTGGTTCACGACTGACAAAATCTTCGCCACGTTCTATGCGTCCGAATCGGATGAATCACATTGCCGGCAAGTCCGTTTGCCGACTGACCAAGGAACACCTTGGACAAGCGGGAAACTAGGTGAAACAAAGCTCGCGAAACAAGACTGGTTTCATAAGAAACCGGGCTTGACCTGCCCAGTGTGTTTCTGCCTGCGCGAGTTTCGTGTGAAATTGGGCAGGTGACATAGCGGTGGGTAGCAGAAAACAAGATGTAGCGGAGCGGAGCGAGCCGCCCGGTTCGTCACCAGAGGGCTCGCGCCCAGCCGCTGTCTCGTGCATTGGCGATCACGATTGAGCAGGAAGGCTGGAACGAGTGGGGTGAATCCCGTGAGCCGTTTGTGCCTTAGCGTTGGTTGTGCGTGGGAACCCTGGCTAACACCAAACGGCTGACATCAGCGAAGACGGCTGCGTACTTGCTTCGAAGCATCACCAATTGCCGGGTTGGCGAAGTACCAATCGCACTCACTCTGGTTGCCGGATCCAATGACGCTGGCGTTCCATCACGCTGGGTGCTGGCGGCATAGCGGGCATTTCGACTTCAGGAATCTTGAACGAACGCGAACGTGTTGGCTGCTGCGAAGCGTTCTGACCATGCAGATCCAAGGTCGGAGGACGAAGGACTTGCCGCTGGGCATCCGGAATCGCTTGAGAAGCCGGGCCGGAACTCGCTAGTTGTGCCGGAGTCGATTCTTCGCGGGCGACGGGAGCCGATGCTGATTTCGACGAAGTTGCCACGCGTGGATCCGCCGCGACGTGTGACTGATTAGCTGGCGAAGTCCCCTGCACACGAGCCTCGGCCATGCCAACCGGCGGAACTGATTGACGTGCCATCGGATTGGCAGGCGAACTCGACAACGCGTTGAAGCGTCGGTCGGGGAAATGAGGGTTGCTGAGCGGAACGGCCAAATCGTTGTAAGTCAGCGGCAAACGCCCGTCGCGACGCGGACGCGCAGGTTGCTGCGAAGGAATGGCATTCGGACCGGTCGCTGCAAAAGCCGCCGACTGGGACGGTGCGGCGTAACCCTGGCTGGGCGGATCGGGCCCACGGTGATTTGGCCAGCCCGTTGCTTGGGATGGACTGGAAGAGGAGGCCACTTGCCCGGCCACGGATGATTCCGTGTCCCAGGGAGGACTCAAAGGATCGGACGTGGCGATCGCAAACGGGGCCGTCGTCGGACCGGTCGCCAAAGCGTTGGGATCTGAAGACTCAGGATGCACCGCGTCGCGACGAAATGGGATCGCCGCGAGCAAGCCACCGACAACGATGATCGTGCCGAGGGTGAGATTTCGCATGAGGAGGACTCGAAGGCTGGGGGGGAAAAGAACATTCCAGCTTCGTCCATGAAATGGCACCGTCGATCGCTTCATGCGGGTGCCTATCGAGTTGATCGGCAACGGAACTCCCGGTTCCCGCAAGATTTTGTTCCGCAACGGACGACCGATTCAAACGAAAAGGTCACGGGCGGATAGGTTCGGCAACCGGAACAAACGGAAACAAGTTCCGTAGCTCGGTGGGGGACCACCGAGCTACAGGTTGATTGCGGACAGGTTGATAGTGGACTCAGGCGGCTTGGGGAGTCGCTTCCGGAGTCACTTCTCGAATTGCGTTGGCCAAGACTCGCAATACCTCGCGTCGACGAAGCACCGGACGAGCCACCCAGGCACGATTCAGTACGACCTCCACGCCCAAGTAGTGCACGTCGTAGAAGTGCTTTCGCATCGCTTTCGTCAACGAATCGTTGGTTCCGCGGCCGGGATGGTTGCGGCGGACACGCAGGTCCGGCATCGCGAAGTACAACTCGTCCGACAAATCCAAGCACCAATCCAGCTCGTCGGCGCGGCCGGGATCGTACAGCAGCCCGACGTCGCCTCGCTGCCACTGCCCCGACGCGGTTCGAGCCGCGAATGTGCGAATCGACAGATGAACGACGTAGGGATACTGCAGCAACATCTCACTGATCCGTCGCCGCACGGTCTCGCGATAGGGTGTGCGGATCTCAGAAAGAATTGCCTTGCGTACTTTTGCTGGCAACTTGCGAACCGATGGCCGGAAGAGATTGCGGTGGTGGACGGAACGACCCACGTCGACCAAGTCCGCTCGATAAGGGTTTGCTATCAAATCGCATTCCGCATGATCGGCAATCAAACGTGCCGCTAACCCCGCTTCGCGATCAATTGGTGGCATCAACAACCGAGATGGGTCATCGCGGCTGACCGATGACTCGTTGATCGACGTCTCGTTGATCAATGGCTCGATGCCCGGAATGACGCTCGATATGCCAGCTTGAGCGAGCGGCTCGCGCAGTGATTCTGGGATCCGGTCGCCGCCGGCGTCGCAGGTCACTAAGAGAGCCATCTCTGTTCTCCTGGCTTATTCCGCCGTCCAGTGATGAGCCCGGCCGATCAACTGCTCCAGGTCCGACCAATAGTTCGGATAAGTCTTCCCGGTGCAGGCGGGGTTCTCGATCTCGACGCCGCCGAGTCGCAATCCCGCCAAAGAAAAGCTCATCGCCATTCGGTGGTCGTGGTAGGTATCCAGCCGCACGGGACTGCTTTCGCTGACCGCCGGTTCGCTTAGTGGATGAATCGTCATCCCGTCTTCGTGCTCCTGGATCGTCGCCCCGAGCTTGCGAAGTTCGCAGGCCAAGTCGCCGATCCGGTCCGTTTCCTTGAATCGATTGTGGGCCACACCGCGAACGCGAGTCGGTGAATTCGCAAATAGAGCCACCATCGCCAATGTTTGCACCGTGTCGCTGATCGCGTTCATGTCCACATCAACTCCGCGGAGCTGGCCGCGCGGCAAATCAGTCGCAATGACTCGGATGAAGTCGTCGTCTTCTTCGATTTGGCATCCCATCATTTCCAGGACATCAACGAACGCCACATCGCCTTGGGTCGCGGCTCGACTGAGCCCCTTCACAGTCACGTCGCCGCCAGAAATTGCCGCGGCTGCCCAGAAATAGCTGGCTGCGGAAGCATCCGGTTCAATTCCCCAACCAATCGCGTCGTAGTCGCCGGAGATCTGGACCAGCACATCGCCTTTCGCCGTGGTGGGCCACTGCAATTCGACCGAGGCACCAAAGACTTGCATCGCGTCCGCGGTCATTTCGACGTACGGACGCGAGACCAATTCGCCGACGACTCGAATCGTGACGGGCTGGCCTGAGCGTCGACTGGCCAACGGCGCCGCCATCATCAATCCGCTCAAGTACTGGCTGCTGACGCTGCCGGCGACGCTCAGTTCGTGCTTCGCCCAACCAGCCGTTTGAATATGAACGGGAGGGCATCCGCCATCGGAGACCGCTTCGATGCGGCCGTCCACGACCGGGGCCAAGGCGTCGACCAAGTCACCGATCGGACGCTCGTGCATCCGGGGGACGCCTGACAGTACATAGTTGCCACCAAAAGCCGACAAAGCTGCCGTCAAGAACCGGACGGTCGTGCCACTGTTGGCGATGTACAAATCGTGTGGCGAATCCGACGCGGGGGCCTCGTTCGCACCAGTCACAACGAGGGTTCGTCCAGCGTCGAGCGATTCAATTTCAACGCCGATCTTGCGCAGCGAATCCGTCATGACGTGGGTGTCTTCGCTGACCAAAGCGCCTTCGAGCTGGCTGGTGCCGCGGCCGAAGGCGGCCATCAGCAGAGCTCGGTTGGTCAGACTCTTGCTACCCGGAGGCCGAATTGAACCGCGGACGGGACCACCGGGAATGACTCGGACGGTGGCGATGGCGTCGGACGGCAATTCGGTGGTCGAGTTCATGAACCGGCTAGAGACGTGTGTTCGGGTGAGGAATTGGTTCGTGGTGGATGCTGGCCTGGGATCCAAAGCGATCCGACGATCATGACCGCCAAGGTCACCGTGTGGATCAACCAAGTCGGCTCGCTGGTGGTCACAGTGCGAGCCGTGATCACGGTCATGATAACCAATAATGCCAAAAAGCGACGCTCCGCACGTCGGGCCGCAGCTCCTACGGACAATTTACTGACCATCAACATGATCAATGCGATCAGGGGCAAGCCAATGGCACTGGTGGCGGTCGCCAAAAAAATCAACTGAGGCATCACTGGCATCCTGCGTGAAGCGGAACAAAAAGAAGAGACCGGTTGAGAGCGTTCCTTGCTCGCCGGGAAAGCTCTTGTCACATGTTTGCCCCGGTTCGCGGAAGAGCGAACTTGAGCGGAACTTCAAATTTTCTGACGGAAAAATCCATCGAATCGAAATAATCGACAAAAACTCCCCAGTTTGCCTCACCCGAATTCAGGTCGATTCCGATAGGGGATGGTGGAGGGTTTTGTGCCCAGACGTTTTTGCAAACCGCTTGCCAATCGTCGAGCTCAAGCCCCGGGAAATTGGCCTCGGACGCGTTTGTTTATGACCGTCCGCCTTCCCACCCGTCACAACCTCCCCCCTTTCACCTCTCCGATCCCACATGTCCGCTCGAAGAACCGCCTCCGCCGTTTTTTCGCTGATCTTGCTGGTCACGCTGGTGGTCCCATCAACCGGCTGCCGCTTGTGCGGTGATTGCGATATGGATGCCTATCCAGCTTATGGCGGAGCTTGGGAGCGAACCCTTCGCGAAACCGGCCGGGTCGGCAGCGTTTTCGATCCCGGTGGCGTTCGAGCCGCTGACATCGAAGCCCGCACCGATCCCGAAACCGCCGACCGAAGAATTCGCGACCAATCGCGATACGACAACGAAAGCACAGCCGATTCGGGTGAAGATCGGCAAAAGAAGTCCGATGACGAGCAACGGAAGCTTGACGAAGAGGCCCGCGACAACGACAAAACGCCGGAACAACAAGAAGCAGAGCTCGAGGAACTGGAAAAGCGTCTGGAGGGCCTGAATTTGCAAGATATCCGTTACGTCGAACCTCGCGAAAACCAATCGAATTGGAACTAGCGACCTTCGGCGGCTCCAAGAAAAAAGCCACCCTGCGTGAAATTCGATCCCCGCAAGCTCGTCGGTCCGTTCATGGCGTTGCTGCTGTTCGGCTTGGCCGTGCGGCTGCTGATCGGCGAAGCTCACAAGGTTTCCTGGGATGACTTCGTCGCCGGGTTGACCGGTGTTCCCACCACTTACTTGGTCATTGCGACCTTCCTGGTGGCGCTGAACTACTGTCTGCTGATCTGCTACGACATTTTGGCACTTCGGTATGTGTGCCGAGCCCTCCCGCTTCGGCGAGTCTCCCTGGTCGCGTTTCTGGGTTATGCACTGGGAAACAATCTGGGCACGCTTCTCGCCGCCGCCCCCATTCGCTACCGATTCTATCACCGCTGGGGACTGACTCACCGGCAAATCGTGGCCCTGATGAGCGTTCTGGCTCTGACGTTTTGGTCAGGCGTCTGCGTGCTGGGCGGAGTTGTCTTGGTTCTGCATCCGATCGAATTGCCAGCCAAGTTCGACTTGCCATTTGGCGTCCGGACGCTCGGAGCCATTCTGCTCTCGATTGCCGTTTTCTACGCAGTCATTTGCTTGGTTTGGCAAAAACCTTGGCCGATCGGAAAACTACACCTGCGTCCGCCAAGTCTGGGCCTGGCGACCGCTCAAGCTTCCGTTGCCATCGTTGACCTGACGATTTCGGCAACCGCACTGTATTTGGTGATGCCCGGCGACGCAGTCGTTCCGTTTCCGACCGTCTTGGCGGCCTACTTGGTCGGAATCACCGTGTCACTGATCACCCAAGTCCCCGGCGGACTTGGCGTTCTCGAGCTGATTCTTTGGACGCTGCTGAAAGACACGGTCGGCAAGCCGGTGCTGGCCTCCGTCCTGATTTTTCGCGTCATCTACTATATATTGCCACTCTTGGTTGGCATGGTCGTCTTGGTCGCTCACGAGATCTACAGCGGCGCGATGGAAGCTCGCCACGACGCCGAAGCGTTTGATTCCACGACCACCTGAACCGGATTCGCGTGCGATCAATCGCTGATCGAGACAAATCCCAGACGCCGGCCAACCAAATTAGCGGTTTGCTGCGTAGTACGATCCGGTAAAATAGATTTGGCCGCACGGGATAGCGGCTCCTTCCTTGACCTCAGCCATAAGGCCGAACGATGCCCCTGCTCTCACAGCCTCTTTGGAAACACTTCTTCGGACTCTTCATCTTGGGCGGGTTGATCATTGCCGTCGCCGGATGCGGTGGCCCCATGGCTTCCATCAACGCAGATGACGCGACGGTTGCTGAGACCAGTGAATCCGACACGACCGCCGAGTCTGAAACGAAGACGACTCAGAAATCGACCATCCGCCTCCCCCGCAAGCGATATGAGCTGAACATGGACTCGAGCCCGTTCAACAAGCTGACCGAAGCCGAAGCCTACGTGATTCTGAACAAGGGCACCGAACCACCCGGGGACGGCGGTTACACACTGACCAAAGATCCGGGCACCTACATCTGCAAACGCTGCAACACGCCGCTGTATCACGCGAAAGACAAATTCATCAGTCACTGCGGTTGGCCCAGCTTCGATGACGAGATCAAAGACGCGGTCAAACGCCTCCGCGACGCCGACGGCCGCCGAATCGAAATCGTTTGTGCCAACTGCGGCGGACACCTCGGCCACGTTTTCCACGGCGAACGGCTGACCCCAAAGAACGAACGCCACTGCGTGAACTCGATCTCGATGAAGTTCATTCCGGAGGGCAAAGAGATGCCCAAGCCAATCAAGGCGACCGACGTGAAGAAGAAAGAGGACGCCATGAAGAGCGAAAAAGCGGCCAACCCCAAAGCAACCGACGCCAAGTAGTTGCGGGGACAGAGCCTCCCAAGAGGCCCTGCCATATTTGAGATGCCGTGCGAGCCACGGTCCTCAAGCCACCCCGTCCGTTGCCAAAGTTCGCGCTGCTGCGCGAAGGTTGGCCACTCTTGGCCGATATCCACAACTCCGACGGGCAAGAGTCCTACATGGGTTAAATCGTCATCAACGACTCAATCCACCCAGCCAAGTGATTCCAAGAACGCGACCGTCTTTTCCATCGTGTCGCGGTAGATCTTTCCGCCTCCATCGGTCTTCTTCGCATTGAAGAAGCCATGGGGCTGGCCTTCGTAGAGATGCAACTCGCTGCGGACCCCGCATTCTTTGCACTTGTCTCGGAATCGTTCCCCCGTCGCGACCGGAATCAGGTTGTCCTTGGTCCCCAAGAACACGATCGATGGCGGATCGTCTTTGGTGATGTTGTGCATCGGCGAATACTTCGCGAAAGCGTCGCCGACTCTCGCCGTGCCCCATCCGCCGGGTCCGTTGTCGTAGACCGGGTTGAACAAAAGCATCGCCGCTGGTTTGCGGGAGACGCCGTCGACCACCTCGTCGTCCATGGTTCCGAGGTACGCCGCCAAGTGACCGCCCGCTGAACCACCACCGGACGCAATCCGCTTTGGATCGATTCCGAACTTGCTGGCATGGGCTCGAATGTACCGAAGTGCATCCGATGCATTTTCGACGCAGGTATCCGGTGGCGATTTGGACTTTCTGTCGAGCAACCGATACTTCACGCGGAAGCAAACCATGCCTCGCTGAGCAAGCTCCTTGCTATGCGATGCGAACTGCCCTGGTTTTCCACCCGTCCAGCCACCGCCGTGAAAGAACACGGCCGCCGGACGGGAATCCTCTGCCGTCCAACCGGCCGGCCGAGTCCAATCGACGAAGAGTTCGATTGACTTGCCCGATGATTCATCCGTGATCGTCTTGTAAACGAACTGTTCTTCGACCACCTCGCCGCCGGACGTCGAATCCGCCACGGCATCATCAGCAATGGCGAGATCGCCACTGCCGATCCATTGAAAAGCAATCGCGGCGGCAAGAACAAATCCAAACGAACGTCGGTGACTCATCGTGTCCTCAGCTTTTTTGAAGGGCGTCGCGAATTTCTCGCAGCAGTTGAATGTCTTCGCTCGGTTTGGCGACCTCTTCTTCTTCCGGTTCGCCTTCCATGTGCGATCGAGCAGCATTGATCAGCTTAATCGCTACGAACAAGGCAATGGCGATCAACAGGAATTCAAAAATGGTCTGCACGAACGGACCGTAGTTGAGAATGGGATAGTCCTGCACAACCATTCCCGCTCCTTCGCCTTCAATGACCTTCCCCGCATCGTCAAGCTTTGGCGATTCAGTTTCGATTGTCAGTGCCGCTTCTTTGAAATTGACTCCCGACCGAGCCGTCAGCAAATTGATTGGCGGCATGATGATGTTGCTGACCAGCGATTTGACGATACCACCAAATGCACCGCCGATCACAACACCGACCGCCAAATCAATGACGCTGCCTTTGAGTGCAAACTCTTTGAACTCTTGTACCATTCCCATAATGCCCGCTCGCTCTTTGCCATGTGCACCAACTCAATGAACGCAAACAACATGTTTGCGATGAATGTGCAAAGCGTAAGGCCGCGTCATCTTTGAACCAAGCGGTTAGTTTCAATTTGCATTGACACCACGGCAAACTCACGATGTAGAAGACATCAGCAACTCTTGCTTTGGACCAAAGAATTCATAGTTCATTCGATGCTCGGCCACACCCAACTCAGACAGAATCGATTGGACGACACTCATGAACACTGGCGGACCACAGTAGTAGAACCTCGCCGATTCAACCGGCACCCAGTCACGTATCAATTCTCGACTGAGTAGCCCAACCTCATCGCACTTGCCCGATGCGAGATCGTCGTCGAGAGGTTCGTTGTAAATCGTCCGGAGTTGCAGTCCGGGTGATGCTTCCGCGAGTTGCTGCAGTTCATCAGCGAAAGCGTGGCTGGCACTGTTTCGTGCGGCTTGAACGAACGTGACGTCGGCGTTTGGATGTGCTTTCAACAACGACTTCGCCATCGAAAGCAAAGGCGTCACACCGATTCCTCCTGCCAGAAAGACCACCGGCTCCGAGCATCGCTCGCTGGGGTCAAGAGTGAACTCACCGCAGGGTGGCCCAAGTTCGATCGCATCGCCTTCGTGAACCCCGTCGTGCAAGAGATTCGAGATCAAACCTCCCGGCGCATCGTCTTGCAAGGATTCCTCACGTTTGACGCTGATCCGGTAGTGAGGCTCATGCCAACGATCAGACAAACTGTAGTTGCGTGGCGAAGTCGGCGTGACCGGGTGCTCCAGGTGCACGGTGATGTATTGTCCCGGTTTGAACAGCGGCAATTCCCCACCATCCTTCGGTTTCAAATAAAACGAAGTCACGCAGTCGCTCTCCGACACTTTTCGCGAAACAACAAACGTTCGCGTCCCATTCCAACCACCCGGCACCAACGCTTGACTCTTATAGATCTCATTTTCGCGACCGATGAAGATGTCAGCTAAGAAACCATAAGCCTCCTCAACCGCGTCCATGATCTCATCCGTCGCGGCATCGCCCATCACGTCCTGGATCGCGGCCAACAAATTCGCTCCCACGATCGGGTAGTGTTCGGCTTTGATTCCCAACGAGCAGTGTTTCTGTGCAATGAGCTCCACCGCCGGCAACAACACCGCGGGATTGTCGATGTGGGTGAAGTAAGCACAGATCGCTCCGGCCAATGCCTTTTGCTGACCGCCGGTGTGTTGGTGCGATTGGTTGAAAAAGACCTTCACCTCCGGATTCACTTCGAACATGCGTTCATAGAACCGCCGGGTGATGGTCTCCGCGTTAGCTGCCACAACGGGCGTGATCTCTTTCACAACTCGAATCGTGTTCTCACTGAGCATGGACGGAATTTCTCGAAAAGAGGTGTCGAACGCGGCGGCAAAATCGCGAGCCGCTAATCAGCACCACAAGGTACACATTAAAACATGCACGTCAAGGTAGACTTTAGCGAACGGCGGTTTCGGTGCTCCCCACACAGTGAAGAGCGGCGACGGTTCTGCCGCACTCAACCAATATCGGAGGTTGATTCACCTGCGCATCGCCAATGCAAAAGAGGTGGGCTCAGAGCCCAAATCGAGCGTGCCAGCAAACTACACTGGCGTGCCTGGCGGACCTCATTCAAAACGCTCCCTGACTGAACAACTGAGTTGCACCTGATGAATTGGAAATGTCTCGCAAGCCTATTGATGCTGTTCTTCGTCAGCACAAACGCTCACGCCGATGACGCAGCGGCCTCGAAGGACGCTTCGGCGGCGGAGAAACCGAGCGATGAACTGGCCGATAAGTTTGTCACGACGGAGCACTCATTCAGCGTCGCCGGAGAGACGATCGACTACACCGCCACGGCGGGCCGCTTGGTCATGCAAACCGACGAACTCGATCCAAAGGCGGAAGTGTTCTTCGTCGCGTACGAACGGAAAACGGACGACGCCACCAAACGGCCACTCACGTTTTGCTTCAACGGCGGACCGGGATCGTCTTCTGTTTGGTTGCATCTGGGGATGTTGGGGCCAAAGATCATCCGGTTCCCCGATGACGCTTCGTTGCTGAGTCCGCCTTACCATCTCGACGAGAACCATCAAAGCCTGCTCGATATCACCGATCTGGTTTTCATCGACCCCGTCAGCACTGGGTACAGCCGCCCGGCGAAAGACGTCAACAAGAGTGACTTCCATGGCTACAACGAAGACGTCCGCAGCGTTGGACAATTCATTCACGACTACACGACTTTGAATGAACGTTGGTTGTCGCCCAAATTGATCCTTGGTGAGAGTTACGGCGGGCTTCGCGTTGCCGGACTCAGCGGCTACTTGCGGGACCACTACAAAATGGAACTCAACGGTGCCGTCGTGATCTCCGGCGCAATCAACTTTCAAACGCTTCGGTTCTCGCCCAGCAACGATGTTCCCGATGTTTGTTTTCTACCGACTTACACCGCGACGGCTTGGTACCACAAACAACTCGATGACGAAATGCAATCACTTCCGCTGGCAGAAGTCGTCGCGAAATCGGAGAAGTTTGCCTATCAGAAATACGCTCCCGCGTTGCTGAAGGGCACCGGAATCAGCAAGAAAGAACGCCAACGTGTCGCCAAGGAACTCGCAAGCCTCACGGGCCTCTCAGAAGCGTACTTGTTGTCGTCGAATCTCAAGATTTCGATGCAACGGTTCGGCAAAGAACTGCTTCGCGATGAAGGTTTGACCGTCGGGCGATTCGATGGTCGCTACACGAGCATCGACCGAGATTCAGCCGGTGAAACGCCCGAGTTCGATGCCAGTGGCGCTGCGATCTTCGGCCCCTTCACGGCTTGCTTGAATGACTACATGCATCGCGATTTGGAATACAAAGACCGCCGCGTCTACGAAATCCTGACCGGCAACGTGCACCCGTGGAGCTACAAACCGTTCGAAGGCCGCTACGTCGACGCATCGGAAACGCTTCGCGGCGCGATGGCCGCCAACCCTTCGTTCAAGCTATTCGTTGCTTGTGGTTACTACGACCTCGCGACACCACACTTCGCGATGGAGTACACGATCGATCACATGGGGTTGTCGCCCGAACGCAGCAAAAACCTGACGATCAAGCACTACGAAGGTGGGCACATGATGTACGTCCACGAACCGTCGCTCAAGCAATTGCGACAGGACCTGGTTGAGTTCTACGACGGCGCCGTCGGCCAACCAGCCGAGTAAGCGATTAGCTCGAGATCAAAGCGGCCTCCGACCACAACGACGGGTCTTCGGCAACGGGGAAATCGGTGCTGAGCGTCAACGCTTGGTTACCGAGTTCCCGGTCCGCAACCAGATAGTAGAAACCGATCTGGGATTGATCCTTGGGGTCGTAACCGGTCAGCGCTTCGGCGGGAATCAATCCGGACAACTCGTACCCGTCATGCCGCGGGATCGCGTGAATCTTCAACGAGTCCGGCCGAACCGGTTTGGGGTTGGTTCGCGCTCGATTGATGGGCACCATCGCCGCGACGGCTCGCTCACGCTTGGGTCCACCGCCGGCGGGCAACCATAGGAACCGGTGACAGTGCTGAGTTGCGCGGTGAATATTGGGACTGTTCCGCGTGTCCATCCAAAGGTGCAATCCATCGCTCTCGTCCAATCGAGTTTCGCGGCACCACGGCAGTTGGCGTTTCCCGTTGACCAGCAAATGAAATCCGATCCCGGTCACGTCCCACGCGATGCGAACGTCGGCGAAGATCGGACCGCCTGATAGAGCGGCAAACGAAGGCACGCGGCACGACGTCGGCAAGGACAACCCTCGCGAAGTCCAATCCAGCGAATGTTGCTGCAACCGAACTTCGAATCGGAACAACATCGTGGGATCGAGAAGAGGACCTTTGGCAGAACTCAAGACTTCAAACCTGCTCGTTAAATTCGCGGGAACGTCAGACCGCGGCGATGTTCCCGCGTCCATCAAAAGGGTACCGGCTTTGCCCTGATTTGGAATGGTGGCAATCTCTCACGTGCCTCAACCGGGGCGTCAAACGCCAGCGGTTCAGCTCGGCTTGAACATCGCCCGACCGCCGTTTCGAACAGTGAATTGTGGAGGTTTCTTCAACAAACCGGCCGTGAAACTTTCGGAAATTTGCCCAACCGGAACAACCTGAACGGTCGCAGCAAAAACGAAATGCTTTCCTAAGCGATTCCAATTCCCCAGCCGTCCAAGTCGCCGATAGCGTGCGTTGGAGCGGGATCTCCTTCGGGTGATCGGGGATGTGTCCACTTGATGAAGCCCTGAACCGCTCGCGCCCACCTCACAGCCCTCCATCACATTTATACAAGCTCCGGTTTCGCAGTGAACTCATTATTCCAAGACGTCGTTCGCTGACCTCCGGCCCCAACATAATCATGAAAATTCTTTCCCCCATTCGCAATTGTCCCAGCACCGCCAAACGCCTCGCTTTGTCGGTCACCATCGCCGGTTCGCTCTTCGCCTCGGGACTGGCACCCTCGCTCGCTTTCGCCAAGCGAGTTGACCCTGCTCTCTCCGGCGGCATCTCTATCCTCGTCCACCGCTTCGACGAAGACGCCGCCCCCATCGACCCGACGCCAGTCGTGATTGATGAAGTCGACACAGAAGCGGATTCCGACACACCCGAACTCAGCGAAGAAAACGAACGCAGCGAAAAAGCCGAAGCCAGCGACGAACCCACCTCACAAAAGATCATCGCGATTCCTGGCACGCACGATTCGATCCCAACCGTCGCGATCGACGCTCAACCCAAAGCCGACCTGCCCAGCGTTGATCTGCCCAACATCAGTCCGTCCAGCGAAGACGGAATCGAAGCGGACTCTGGCGACCTGCAACTAGCCGCAGCCGAAGTCGATGTGGCACCATCAACGAGCGTCCGACGCACATCGTCGGACTTCAACGAAATGCTGGCCGCCGTCGCCGCTTCCACCGCGGCCAAAATCGGAATCCCTTTGGAACAGTTCCTCGAACCGTTCGCGATGATCCGCACCAAAGCAATCTTGCCACCTGTCGCTGGCGAATTGGATCCAGCCGTCGAAGCAAAGGTCGCCGACGACGAAGCATTGGCCCAAGCAGTTGCACTGAACCGTTGGTGGTTGGATGAATCAAAGCCGGAAGCAACCACCGACGAACCAGTGCTGCAAAGCCAGGTCGTCCAAAAAGCGGTCAAACCATCACCCGCTCCTCACAAATTCACGATTGACGTTCGCGAAGAGTTGGCCGCGTTGGCTGCCGAAGAGCCGATGGATCTTAGCCCGTCCGCGGTGATCCTTCCCTTCATCGCCAAACACGACTTCTCCGAACCGATCGCTGAAGCGGAAGCCGAGATGGAAGTTGCTATCGAACCAGAAGTGATCGAAGCTTCGACGGATGAATTGGCTGGAAGCTCGCCAGTCATCGTGACACTGGAAGAAGCGTATTTGCCATACGACTTGAACGAAGGCGATGTCCACGAAGCTCAAGTCGTGAAGTCGTCGCCCGACTGCTTGCTCGACGAAGCGGTTTGGCAAGCCGAACAGTTGGCGGTTGCCGCACAACGCTTCTCACCACGTGAGCTGGGCGGTTTGCTGGCGGACGTTTCGCGTCGCCGTTCCATCATCGAAGCCGACGTGCTGAATGTTGTGGCCGATGACTTGGCCTCGATGGTAGCCACACCCGTCGCGATGATGCTGGTCGACGGTGAACCAGTTCCGCAACCGGTGCCGGACGCGGAACCAGACACCGTCCATTCGATCGACACAATGGTCGTCGATGGCGATGTCATCCCGGCTCCGACTCCTGATTCGGTTCCCGATGAGTTGCCCAACTCGGCAGTCATCGAAATCATGCTGGTCGATGGTGACTTGGTTCCCGCGCCGACACCCGACACCGCTCCCGATGCGGTTGAGCCAGCACCGATGACTCCGACCATGCTGGTCGATGGCGACGCGATTCCGGCACCAACGCCGGACGGAATTCCCAATGGCATCGTGAGCTTGGACACGGCCACCGGAATCGAATCGATTGTCGCCGTCGATGTGGTCCCCGAATCAGCCTATCCGAAAATGAATCCTGGTTTGGATCCCGCTTCGCTGGAAGCTGAGACTCAGTTGGCCACGCGTCCCGAAGACGAGAACGTGCAACGCTAGACGAAGCGTAGAAACTCGCATCCACATCGCGAGTCACCTGCAACGACCCGAAGCCGAAACCCACGATGTTGTGATCCAACGTCGTGGGTTTCGCTCGTTTATACTTGCCGCACAAATTTCATTTCTCGTGCGGAAAGTACATCCATGTTCATCAGGCGGATTGTTGGTCTTGGTCTTCTACTTAGTCTTCTCTTCAGCTCTCAGGTATCTCAGGGACAAGAAACGGATGCGAGCGAAGGCCACCAACGCAAGAACGTTCTGTTTCTCATATCCGATGACCTGAACACTCGCATCGGTTGCTATGGCGACCCGATTGTGAAAACACCCAACATCGATCGTTTGGCCGCTCGAGGTGTCCTGTTTCAAAACGCCGCGTGCCAATACCCGCTCTGCGGTCCTTCTCGAAACTCGATGCTGTGCGGGCTCTATCCCGACACCACCGGCATCCACGGCAACGCCCAAATTTTTCGCGACTCGATCCCCGAGCGTTGGTCGCTGCCGCAAGCCTTTCGATTGAACGGATATTTCGCGGGCCGCGTCGGAAAGCTGTATCACTACAACGTTCCCAAGTCAGTCGGCACGAATGGACACGACGATCCTGCATCCTGGGAATTGGAACTCAACCCAGCCGGTTGTGATCGATTGATCGAAGAACCGGATATCTTCACGCTCCGCAAAAATGCCTTTGGTGGAACGCTATCTTGGTACGCATCCCCACGCCCCGACGAAGCCCACACCGATGGCATGCTGGCGGATGATGCCTCTTGGGTTCTCGAACGATGTGCGAAACGCAACGACCGTCCGTTCTTTTTGGCGGTCGGCTTCTATCGGCCGCACACTCCTTATGTCGCACCGAAGGAATACTTCGAGCCGTACAAACTGGAGGACATGCCACTGTTCGACAACGTGGAGGAAGACAACGCCGACGTTCCTCCGGCGGCTTTGCTGAGCAAGAAGAAAGAACAAGACCAGCTGAATGACGACCTACGTCGCCAAGCGATCCAGGCTTACTACGCCAGCACCACTTTCATGGACGCACAAGTCGGCAAAGTTCTCGACACACTCAAACGAACCGGATTGGACAAGAACACCATCGTGGTCTTCACCAGCGATCACGGATACTTCCTCGGCGAAAAAGGTTTGTGGCAGAAGCAGGCCTTGTTCGACAAAGTCGCCGGTGTGCCATTGATCATCGCTGAACCAGGACGAACCGAAGGCGCCGTGGCAACATCGCCCGTGGGCTTGGTCGACTTGTACCCAACGCTGGCAGAACTGTGCGAGGTCCCCACCCAAGAACTGATGCACGGTCAATCGCTCGTGCCAATGCTGGAAGATCCTTCGGAATCGGGCCGCGGCTATTCCATGTCCATGGTTGCTCGCAACGATCGACAAGCCAAACAACGCTATTACGGCTATTCAATTCGAACAGAACGCTATCGGCTGACGCGTTGGGACGATGGCAAAAGAGGCATCGAACTGTACGACCACCAGAACGATCCCGATGAGTTCACTAACTTGGCTCACGAAGATCGAAAGGACGATCCCAACAACGCGAAAGTGATTCGTGAGTTGACCGAACAACTCAACGCGGAAATGGCAAAAGGAATGCCGGCCTCGGGCAAGCGAACGGAATACAAAGTTGGCAACTGGAATCCAATGCTCCGGATCGACAACTGAGTAGAGGCGACGGGGTCGCCGGCTTCTAGCTTCTAGCTTCTAGCTCGTGCTCGTGCTCGTGCTCGTGCTCGTGCTCGTGCTCGTGCTCGTGCTCGTGCTCGTGCTCGTGCTCGTGCTCGCCCCGTCAGCGGTTTTGAATTCGAAACGCCAGTTGCTGCAACTCACTGGCGAGGTCGACGTTGATGATCGCGGTGCCGGATGGCACGCGAAGCGTGGTGGGAGCGAAATTGAGGATTCCCTGAATTCCGCCGGCCAGGACTCGCGTTGCCACATGGCTGGCTTGTTCGCTTGGCACCGCCAAAATCGCCAGTTCCGGTTTCGCGGTTGAGAGCACTTCTTCCAAATCGTCCAGCGAACGGACGGTGGTCCCGCCAACTTCATGGCCGTATTTCGCTGGATCGGTATCAAACGCCGCCGCAAGCGAAAAACCAAGGCGTTCGAACCCACGGTATCGAAGCAACGCGTTGCCCAGGGAACCAACGCCGATCAGCACGGCTTTCCACTGCACACCGGAGCCCAAAACAGCGCCGATTCGTTCCGCCAAGATCGCCACGTCGTAGCCGACACCTCGGCGGCCGATGGATCCAATCGAACTGAGATCACGCCGGACCACTGCGGGCGAAACATTGACCATTGCCCCCAGGTCACGGCTGTTCGTGGATGTCTCTCCCGAAGCCAGCAAACGGTGCAATTCGCGGTAGTAAAGCGACAATCGGCCCACCGCGGGCGTCGACAATTCGGCCCTACGATCGGTCTCTTCGGCATCACCCGAATCGCCTGGAACATGCTCTGTATTCATGGTCGTGATTGACCCGCGCATTCGTTTCCAACGGAACAACCCGCAGGGTCGGCAGGACTTGATGACCCAATCGTTCCGTTTTGCCAGGACTGCCCTGTTTGCTTGTTCAACGAGTGTCCCGCAGACGATGAAGTTTGTGCATCAAGATCAGTTTTGCTAGTCCGCAGAGTTCTCGCCTGTGCCACACACGCACTAGGCACAGCTTATCTCTGACCGACCAGCAAGTGAAGCCTTACCGACCCTCCCTGGCCCACGTGTGGGCCATCCCGCTCTCACTTCCGCAGCCTCGGCCTTCGTTCAGTCGACGGGCAATCTGCACGACCGTGACAGTGAAACAGGCAGCGGATCGGTTTAGCAGTCTGGGTTTTGATTGGTTTGGAGGTCAAGCCGGGGGGTATCCGGCAGGCCAAAGGAAGCTGCGTTCATACAACGTCCCGTTGTTACCTGTGGAGAAACTTACGATGAAACGTTTGTGGTTGTTGCCTGCATTGATGATCATCTCGATCGTCTCGGGCGCGAATGCTGCTCACGCTGCTTATAGCGGCGCGATCAGCTACGAAGGCTGTAGCAGCTGTGGTGGTTCCGTTGTTGCCGATGGATCGGTGATGGCAGAAGGCTCCGCTGTTGCAGGTGGTTCGGTTATCGCTGACGGTTCGGCCGTCGCCGGTGGTTCTTACACCGTCATGCGAACCGTCCGTGAAACCGTGATGGAGCAAGTCCAAGAGACTCGCACCCGCACACGGAACGAAGTGTACTACGAAGACCAAGTGGTCAACCGTACGCGGATGGTTCCAGAGACTCACCAAAAAGAAGTTCAGTACACGGTCATGGTACCGTCGTACGAAACACGCCAACGCACGATCAACTACACAGTCAACAAGCCTGTGTACGAGACTCGTGAAAAGGTGATCAACTACACAGTCAAGAAACCTGTGTACGAAACACGTACGAAAACGATCAACTACACCGTTAACAAGCCTGTTTACGAACAGCACCAACGGGTGATCAACTACACAGTCAAGAAACCTGTGTACGAAACACGTACGAAGACGATCAACTACACGGTCAACAAGCCTGTGTACGAAACTCGTCAAAAAGTGACCAACTACACCGTGATGGTGCCAACGTACGAAACTCGTACGCGAAACATCAACTACACGGTTTACAACACCGTGCAAGAACAAAAGGTTCGCACGGAAAACTACAGCGTGAGCGTTCCTCAGACGTACACCAAGACCATCACGGTCAAAGGTGGACACTGGGAAACTCAAACGGAAACCGTTCCTGGACCGATGATTCGTCGCACCGTGCGTGAGCCCGGTACTTCGTACTTCGATGCAGCAACTTGCCGAACCGTATACTGCCCCGGCAAATGCCGAGTGGAATGCGTTCAAGGTTGCCCCAAGACGATCTGCAAGAAAGTCTGGGTCCCAACTTGCGAGCAAAAAGAAGTGACTTGCACCAAGTACGTCTCAGAATGCCGTACTCGTGAAATCCCTTACACCGTGTGCCGTCGCGTTCCTGAGTGCCGCACCAAGACCGTTGAGTACAAAGTGTGCAAAATGGTTCCTGAGTGCCGTACCAAGACCTGCAACTACACCGTGTGCAAGATGGTTCCTGAGTGCCGCACCAAGACTTGCGAGTACAAAGTCTGCAAGATGGTTTGCGAAAACCGTCAGAAGACTTGCAACTACACGACCTGCAAAATGGTTCCCGAGTGCCGCACCAAGACTTGCAACTACACCGTTTGCAAGATGGTTTGCGAGCCTCGCACCAAAGTTTGCAAGTACACCGTCTGCAAGATGGTTCCTGAGTGCCGCACCAAAGTTTGCGAGTACAAAGTTTGCAAGATGATCCCAGAATGCCGTACCAAGACCGTGTGCCACACGACTTGCCGCAAAGAGTGCTACCAAGAAACGATCAAGGTCAAGAAGTGCCGCAAAGTTTGCGAGCCTTACACCGTGACTCGTTGCGTGCCACGAGTTGTCTGCAAGCAAGTCCCAGTGACTGTTTGCTGCCCAGCTCCAGCTTGCGGATGTGCAGATCCTTGTGCAGACGCTTGTGCTCCAGCATGTGCACCTGCTTCGGCTGGTCCTATCCGTAGCTTGCTCAAGGGAATCCTTGGCGGCAACGGTTGTGGCTGCGGAAATGACTGCGGTTGCGACGCTGGCTGCGATTCAGGTTGCGAAGTTGCACCTGCTTGCGGTTGCTAATTGAAATCTGTTCTCGGGGGAGCCCCCTACGACGGGGCTACCCAGAGAACAACTGACGTAACGCTCTCCACACAGCGTCCCCAACCGACTTCGTCGGCCGTGTCGATCCGGACATCCGACCGAACAACGGATCACCGGCCACGAAGTCACCGGGGTGCTCGACTGGAAACAACGCGATCAAATAAAAACGGGGACGAACTTGCATGACAAGTTCGCCCCGTTTTTTTTGCGCTGATAGAAATCTCTAGCTTCTAGCTTCTAGCTTCTAGCTTCTAGCTCGTGCTCGTGCTCGTGCTCGTGCTCGCCAATCGTGCGAGCCACACCGGCCTCTAGCCCTTCAGCGCGGCTTTGATCGCCGAAACCAATTCGTCGTCGGCTGGTGCCACCTTCGACTTGTAGCGACCAACAACTTGGCCATCGCGGCCGATCAAGAACTTCTCGAAGTTCCAACTGATCGGGCCTTTGCCAGCAGGCTTGGATTCGACGCTGGTCAATTGCTTGTACAAAGGCGACGCGTCGTCGCCATTGACGTCAACCTTGCTCATCATTGGGAAGGTGACGTTGAACCGAGCACTGCAGAATTCCAGGATGTCCGAGTTCGTTCCTGGTTCTTGCGAACCAAACTGGTTGCATGGGAATCCGAGGATCACCAACCCGTCTTCCTTGTGAGCTTCGTACAGCGATTGCAAACCGGCGTATTGCTTGGTGTAACCACACTTGCTGGCAACATTGACGATCAAGACGACTTTGCCCTCGTAGTCGTGCAGATCCACTTCCTTGCCTTCAATGGTTTCGGCTTCGTGAGCCAACACGCATTCATGATCAGCCGTGGAATCGGCGGCGGAGACGGATTGAGGAGTATTCATCAGACAACCCAGGGCGAGCGTGAGAAGCAAAAAACGTGACATCGATTTTCCTGTGGAGAAACAAAGAGGGATTTGGGAGGCAACTTCGTCACTATAACCGTGTCGCCAAGGGGGGATTGCGAAATGCCCGCCGCAATTCGAAAATCGAATGTTCCCCCCATCCCATCCCCCAACTTGCGATCCACCATGAGTTTGAAAGACAAAGTCGTTGCCATCACCGGTGGAGGCACCGGAATCGGTGCGGGAATCGCTCGCGAATTGGCCATGGCCGGTGCGAAAGTCACGATCGGCGGGCGTCGCGAAGCACCTCTGAAGGAGGTCGCTGGTTCGATTGATTCGCCCACCCCTGTCCGAACGCACACCATCGATGTCGCGGACAACGACAGCATCGAAGCGTTCTTCCAAGACGTTCGGACCAACGTTGGCGAAGTGGACATTTTGGTCAACAGTGCCGGCATCAACATCGCCAAACGAACCATGGCGGAAATGGATCCCGATGAATGGGATCGCGTTCTCCGAATCAACGCAACCGGCGCCTACCGCTGCATGCACCAGGTCATCAGCGGAATGCGAGACCGGCACGATGGGCTGATCATCAACATCTCGTCCGTCGCGGGAAAGCGAGCCATCACGCTGGGCGGAGTCGTTTACTGTGCCAGCAAATTCGCGATGACGGCGATGGGCACCGCCGTTGCCAACGAAGTCCGTCACGAAGGTGTTCGGATCACCAACGTTTATCCGGGCGAAGTCAACACGCCGATCTTGGACAATCGTCCGGTCCCGGTCAGCCAAGAGCACAAGGAATCGATCCTGCAACCGGAAGACATCGCTTCGGTCGTGCTGTCGATCTGCCACCTGCCTCCTCGAGCATGTGTGCCTGAAATCGTGATCAAACCCACCACGCAGGAATGGGTTTGACTCTGCCAACGAAGTTTCCCTCAGCGATCGTCACGGGAGCCTCGGCGGGCCTGGGTCTGCATGTCAGCCGGAGCCTGCTCAGCCAAAGCTACCCCGTCACGCTGTTGGGCCGAAATCCAGAACGTCTTCAGCTTGCAGTGGAAACACTGTCGAGTGAGTTCGATGATGAATTCATCGATTCCTTTGTGGGTGATGCGTGCGACGCAAGCGCGATGCAGCAACTCGTTCAGCAACACGTTGCTCGGTTTGGTTCGTTGGACGCACTTGTCAACGTCGTCGGTCGAAGCGATCGTGGACTTCTGATCAATAGCAGCGCGGACGAACTGGAATCCATGTTTCGTGACAACGTTGTCTCCGCATGGACATGCAGCCGCGCCGCTCACGAGGAACTGAAAAAGTCACGCGGCGCGATCGTCAATCTCGGTTCACTCGCATCGCGAGTCGCCCCGCGATACCTGGGCGGCTACGTCATCGCAAAGCACGCCTTGGTCGGTTTTTCGCGTCAGCTTCGGATGGAATTGGAATCCGACGGAATTCACGTCGGTGTCGTGTGCCCCGGCCCCATCCGTCGCGACGATGACCAACCGATCGACCGCTACCAAACCGACACCAAAGCGGGCGTGCCCGCCACGGCCGCTCAACCTGGCGGCGGTGCAAAACTGAAAGGCTTGCCGCCCGAGGCAGTCGCTCATGCAGTGTTGCGATGCATTCAAAGTCGCAAGATCGAAATTGTGATGCCGCCCAAAGTCCGAGTCCTGATGGCGATCAACGCCGTCTCACCCAGACTCGCCGATTGGCTGCTCAGCAAAAGCACCGCCTGAGCACGGCACACGGTCGTCCGCCCCGCCCATGCTCGTCCGCCGAGTAGGCCATGTTTTACATGGCGACCACGCCGATGCTTCGCAAGAAGCGAGGCGTCACCACCGAACGACGATCTCTCGCAAGCGTCAATTGTTTCGGCATTTCACCCGACGCCATGTGAGACATGGCCTACGGTACGAGATCACGCGTCGACGACGACTTCGCTGACCGGCTTAGCAACGCACAGGACCGCTTCGCCTTCTTCCACGTCGCACTCTGGTAACTCGGCGTAGCGAACTTCACCCGAGAGCAAACGACGGACGCAAGCACCACAATCGCCCGACCGGCAACCCGAATCGACATCAACGTCCAGCGATTCAGCCACGTCCAACAATCCTTCCATCCCGGACTCGAAAGCGGCGTTCTTTTCACTTGTTCGAAATGTGACGAGCAATCCAACCGACGCATCGGTTAAATCATCAGAAGGCTCGCAAGCTGGCACCGCCAAAGCGCCCGCGGACTTCGACTTCCCGCCGAACGATTCGAACATCACGCGCTCTTCCGATGCACCGCAATTGATCAAACCATCGGCGATCCCGCTCATGAACACATCCGGGCCGCAGATCAAATATTCACCGCGATGGTGACCGAGACGATCCACAATCTGCTCCGCTGACAATCGTCCAACGGAGTCGCCCGGCTGAATGTCCTCATCTTCCGGTTTGCTGAACCAAAGGTGAACGCGAACGCCCGTGTTCTTCTCCAGCATTTTCGCGATCTCGCGAATCGGTGCCAGAAACGGAGCGTCGATCGCGTTTCGAACTTGATAGAACAAATTGACCTCTCGATCCGCTCGCTCGTTCAAGCTTTGGAACATCATCGACAACATCGGAGTGATCCCAATGCCCGCCGCGATCAGATTCAACGGCTGAGGCTCCAGGCCATGGCTTTCGGAAATCGAATAATGGAACTTTCCCTTCGGTGCCTGAATTTCAACTCGGTCGCCAACGCGAATTGTGTCGTGCAACAGATTGCTCATCGCTCCGCCCGGCACGCGCTTCACCGTGATCCGGTAGTGCGGCTCATCGGGACCACTGGATAGGCTGTAACAGCGAGAAACGTTCTTGCCCGTCGAGGGATCTTTCAACCGAACGGTCAAATACTGCCCGCCCAAGAATGGTGGGAACGAATCGCCCTCACTCGGCGCAAGCACAAACGACCGGCAGTCGGGCGATTCGTCTTTCGTCGATTGCACGACAACCGAACGCCAACCTTTCCAGCCACTCGGATGCTGCGACACATCCGTCCTCGACGAAGCTTCCGGTTGCTCGACCGATTCTTTGGGTGCCGGCCGAAACTGGTCTCCGCTTCGAAGTTTTGGAAGCTGTTTACGGGTCAGCCGTTTCCATTCCCATTCCTCGATCGCGTCCGCGCTACCGACGAACATCAGGACGCAGCTTCCGACAAAGATCGCGGCAAAAAACAACGATGGAGACACGGCTCAAACGCTCGGCAAAAATTGGAAGCAATCGAATTCAACAGGTTCGTCTGTGAATTTGTTGCTCCACCGAGCGGGCATGCACGCGCAGAGGATCGGAATCCAACGCAGTCCGTCTTGGCCTGGTGAACTTGAAACGGTTGTGCCGGTTGAGCCGCAGCAACGCAGAATGGCTGGTCATGACCGAATTCTTGACGAATCCGGCTGCAGGTCTGTCTACATCGCGTTGAGTTGTTGAGCTCGCGCCATCGCGTCTTCCGCGGCAGCGATGTAGGCCTGGTTTTGCGTTCCGGCCCAAGCCCGTTGGTAGGTGACGCTCATCGCGGTGAAGTTGAACGCGTCTTCAGGTTCCAACTCGCAAGCCTTCTTACCGTGCTCGATCGCTTCTTCGTGCTGGCCCGTTTTGGTGTAGACGCGAGCGAGCGCCAGGTGAGCGAGCACAAACGATTCGTCTTCTTCCACCAACGGTTTCAGCCCCGCGATGGCTTCTTCGAATTTCTCATCGTCGATGATTTTTTCGATTTCGTTGTACCGTTCGTAAAGTTCGTCGCTGGCCATAGGGAAACAGAATCAGAGGTCAGAGTGGATTGAAAATTCATCCGAACGCCACGGCCGGCAACCGAGCCGCGATTCGGAATCGTAAAATGGTCGGATAGCTATTGCTTGGCGGCGATCAGATCATCGAGTTCCTGCTTCAACTTCGGCAGGATTTCATCGTATCCAAACGCACCCAGGGCTTCCGGGCCACGCTTTAGATTGACTTTTGCCGGCCCGCACCACAACCCGAGGTCCGCGTCGTCGGTTTCGCCCGGTCCATTCACACGGCATCCCATCACGGCGATCGTGATCGAATACTCTTGCGCGAACGTCGTCATTTCCTTGACCTTGGCCGCCAAATCGATGAACGCCTCGTTCTCCACGCGAGAACAACTTGGGCAACTGATGATGTTCAGTTTCGAATCGTCGAACTTCACGACGCTGCGAACGCGCCCCGCATGAATGTCGTCGACGATCTGCTTGCCCGCATCGATTTCTTCCGGTTTGCGGGGGTTCGGCAACGTCAGCGAAACACGAACCGTGTCTCCGATCCCTTTGCCGATCAATTGCTCAAAAGCGATTCGAGTTTTGATGATCCCGTCCGGCGGCATGCCCGCTTCCGTCACTCCCAAGTGCAACGCGACGTCGGGACGTTTCTCAGCGAACAGCGTGTTCACCTGGACGACTTTCGACGGGTCACTGTCCTTCAGCGAAACAACGAAGTTGTGGAAACCCAACGAGTCGACCAGTTCACAATGCTCCAGAGCCGATTCCAACATCGGTGTGATCGAATCGTCGCGGTCGTACTTCTCTTTTTTCGCTGGGTCGACGCTGCCGCAGTTCACACCGATCCGAACCGCGCAGTTGTTGGTGCCCGCAATGTCGATCAGATAGCGGACCTTCTCCTGCCAAGTCAATTCGCGAGCGTGGTGATACAGGTGACCGGGGTTGTATCGAATCTTGTCAACGTGCGGCGCGACCTTCTCCGCCAACCGAAAGTTCTCTTGCAAATCGACAGCCAGGTTGGCCTTTGTTTGCTTGCGAATCTCCGCCAACGCCTCGGCGTCTTTGTCGCTGTCCACCGCGATCCGGACGACTCCGGCCCCGCGAGCATGCAGGGCTTCGGCTTGTTCGACCGTCGCATCGATGTTTTGAGTCTTCGTCGCCGTCATGCTTTGAACAGCGATCGGGTGACCGTCTCCGATCGTGATCGATCCGATGGTGACCGGGCGAGTCGGGTTGCGGCGAATTTTCATGAACGAAAGCAATCAGTCGAGAAAAGTGTGTGCAATGAAACAGTGAGTTTTCAGACGAACCCGCATCTGACAAGGCACCCTGCTGGAGAAAACCGCAATCCGGCGGGACGGTTCACTCGTTCAGCTCAGCCAATTCGCGTTCATAGAGCTGCCGAATCTCGTCCAAATCCGCATCAATCGTCGGCAATTGCGGGTCCATGTCTCGCAGCGTGTCACGAACAATCGCGGCCACGGACGCATCTCGGTACCACTTTTTGTCGGCCGGGATGACATGCCAAGGAGCCCTTTTCGAATGGCATTTCTCCATGGTCTCCTGGTACGCCTCGCGATAATCGCCCCACTTGTTTCGGGCGGCATAATCCCCAGCGTTCAGCTTCCAGTGCTTGGTCGGATCATCCAGCCGTTTCTTGAAGCGTTCGAGTTGTTCCCGCGGGCTGATGTGCAAGTAGAACTTCAGAATCCGAGTGCCGCGATGAGCGAGCAACTTCTCAAAGTCGTTGATGATCTCGTAGCGTTCTTTCCAGACCGACTTCGGCACCAAGTCCTCCACCCGCACGACCAAGACATCTTCGTAGTGCGATCGGTTGAACACAGAGACCTTTCCGGCTGCGGGCGTCGCCTTGTGAATTCGCCAGAGGAAATCGTGAGCGCGCTCCTCTGAAGAAGGCACTTTGAACGGATAAGTCCGACACCCCTGCGGATTCATCTGCCCGAGCACTTTGCGGATCAAGCCATCTTTGCCGGCGGCATCGGGAGCCTGCAACACAACCAACAGCGACTGCTTGCCCTCCGTGTACATTCGGTACTGCAGATCGCGAATTTCGATGTTGGCAGCATGCGTGAACGCTCGCCCGTGAGCCTTCCCTTCAAAAGGACCCGAGCATTCGGTGTCGATCTTTTTCAGCGAGACCTTGTCGTCTGAAAACGGCAAACGATGGGCGTCGACGAAGTCAAACTTCGGGTCCAGATCCCAATTCGCTTCGTCGGTCTGATTCTCTTCCGTGCTCATGCTGGTCCCTGTCAATTTGTTGCCTCCAAACTTCACCCTCCCTCAGGAAGGGTCGAGCAAAGCGAGGGGAGGGCCGAGCATGAACTCACGCATCCAAACCCCCGCCCAAAGCTGTATCACCCAAAAAATCGTCAGTCGATTTTGCGAACAACGACGTCGTCGAATTCGTTCAAATCATCGAACGAACCCAGCCCGATTCGGCCGGCACCAAACGTCTTGTCGACAACGCTCATGTGAGGTGTTTCCATGTCGTCAAAGAAGATCTCGATCTTGCCGCTTTCGATATCCCGGCGGAGCAACACGTTGTGCCAGTCATTGTCCCAAGGAGTCAGCTTTTCGTTCGTCGTCAGGGCCAAACGCGGCGCGTCCTTGACGATCATGATTTGGCCGCTGTGCGGATCGGGCTTGGCACCCAAGTGGACGTAGTAGAAATGCGCTGAATCTTGGTAGCCAAAGAACACGCAGCAATCTCGGTGGTTGCCGGTGTCCAAGGTGCTGCGGACGCGAAACTGAATCTCGAAGCTGCCGACTTCAAGATCCTTCACCAGCGCCACGTGCCCGGGGCTTCGGGTTGGCGGTGAGTACTCCGATTTGCGGTCGGTGATCTCGATCGATCCATTCTTGGATTCGCCGGATGGGGAGTTGAACTTCCAAGTTTTTGGGTCCAGGTACTCCCACTTTTCGTCACCGTTTTCGAAGTCGTCTTGAAAAACGACCGTCACCGGCCGCGCGTCTTCGGCGGACACCAACGGAGAGTACGCGGAGAGAGTGGATGCCGCCAAAGCAGCCGATAAAACGTTCGCAAAAAGAGGTCGCATGATGTTAGTGGTCAGGTGGGGATCGGGTGGGGAAGCTCGGCGGTTCCGCGAATCCGATGATTCAGCGAATCAAGGCGAGAGCAACCAGTGTAGTGCAACGAAACCACCGGCGGCAGAGTTCACGAAGATCCCCGACGGAGTGGATCGAGGCCGGTTTGGGTTCCAATTGAGGCGACTGAGTCGGTTGCGACATCCGGTGGGGCTGCGAACCTTGAAAAAGTTCCCTGTGTCAGGCTGTCAGAGGCCAGAAAGGGTTGCAGCGGAAAGCGGAATGAAGCACAATCCCGCCTGACCGAAACACGTCACGCGGCGGCAACGTCCCGCGGGCACGTTTCCACCAGGAGCGGTGGCTGAGTGGTCGAAAGCGCCGGTTTGCTAAATCGGTGAACCGGGAAACTGGTTCCGCAGGTTCGAATCCTGTCCGCTCCGCTTGAACTCGGTCGGCCGGATTGCTTCTGCAATTGGCAGTTTTTTTCTCTGATATTCTCTTCCGAATGTTGGTGAATTTTGCTCCACCGTTTCGGTTGAGATCAAACCGACGATTCGTCGTCGGTCGAGAGTGTAGCTCAGTTGGCAGAGCATTCGACTTTTAATCGAATGGTCCTGGGTTCGAGTCCCAGCACTCTCACTTCTTTTTCCCTTGGCCCCAGCGTGGGCGAGCGGCCTTTTGGCCCGACCCGCCGGTCGGCGACGCTGCAGCTCCTTGCAAGCCAAAACGGTCATTTACCGTTTTGGCAAATGGTGCCATCTCTGGAACTTTCACCAAGAGCTTCGGTCCGCTATCGCTCGAACGACTGTTTGACGCTTGGATTGAACATCCCGACAGAATGGACATCGCTGGTGATGAAGAAGGATCCACCATCACCGGAAGGTGGAGTACCAATGCAGCTTGCTGGGGATTTCAATTCACAACCTGGAGACCACGCAGAACACACAGGCTTGGTTCAGTGACTCCGCGACCGGATGCCCGCGGCCAAGCTCGTTCACCTGTCCAACATGGACCACACCAGCCGCTTGGCGATGCTTCGGATGCTGGCCGCGGAAGACGTTGGCACGAATACGATCGTCAACGCCGTTTAACTGAAAGAGGGTGAAATCACCAGATGTCAGAGGCCCCGCATCGATACGGGAAAGAACGCACCGAAGTCGGCCACCGGAGCGAGCACGAGATCAAGCGGAAATCGCCTAGATGGACCATGACGTGTCGGCTCGCTTCATCGTCTGAATGTGCGCAGCAGCGGTGCTTAGCTTTGCACCCAAAATTGATAGAATGCACCGATGGGAAAAAAGAAAAGATCTGACTTTCGATTTGATGCAGCGCTCTCGTTTGCCGGGAAAGATCGACCACGAGCGGAAGCGGTGGCGCGAGCGATGCAATCGCTCGGCCTACGTGTGTTCTACGACAAAGACCATCACGCGCACCTTTGGGGAAAAAGTCGGAACGAATATGAGGGCATTTACGGGCCAGACTCTGCTTACGTTGTGCCCATGATTTCAAAACACTACGCAGAGCGGGAATGGACGCAGTGGGAGTTTGAAACTGCAAAACGAGAGGCTAGAACGCGAAAGGGTGATTTCCTTCTTCCGATTCGTCTCGACGACTCTCGTCAGTTCGGGCTAACCGACGACCACAACTACTTGGGGGCAGACAACTTTACGCCCGAGGAAATTGCTCAAGCACTTAAGGCGAAACTTGAGGCCGAATTCGATCAAAGGGCAAAGCGCACTCACAACAAAGTCAAACACCCTACTGTCTTGTCTGCACCGGCGCGCGAGGCTCTTGCAATAATTGTTGCGTCTCCCATTCCTATGACGGACAGGCACCTTCGCGGATTCTTTCCGGACATTGCCTGGCCCGAGCATTTACGTCACCTCAAGCGCCTTGAGTTGATCACCAATGATATTCTCATCGATTGCGTGAAGAACGTTGAGAAGAGTTTCGCTGATGAGCTTCCCGACTTGGAATCTCGATGGCAGGACCGATTAGAAGAGTTACACGATCACATCGACTGTGCTCTGTTTTTATCTCTCATTTACTTTAGGCAAAAGCGCCTTGAGGATGCAGTGCTGTTGGTTATTGACGTCGCGTTTGCGACGGAGTCGGACCACTGGTTGCCTCTATGCACTACGATCTTGGATTCCTTGAACAGTGACCCTACATTGCTACGGAAACTGTCACCCGAAGTACGACTTGAGTTCTTTCGAGCATTCGGACATTGCCTGTCGGCGTCAAAACGGTTTGATGAAGCACGAACTCAATTTGACAAGCTTAAAAGCGTAGCGGCACGTTTGAAAGATCGAGAGTGCTACAATATTGCGTTACTGAATACTGGGACAAACTACCACAATCAGGGTGACATTGAGGCAGCGGTTGATTTCTACGAGCGAGCACGGAAACACGCCAGGAAATACGAACTGACAATGCTTGAGTCCCACGCAATCGGTAATTTGGGACAAATTGAAGTTGAACGCGATCCTGAGGCTGGCATTGAGTTGCTGCGTGAATCAATTGAATTGAAGAAGAAGTGCAAGGACATGGTAGGCATCGCAGTCTCGACACAGGTCTTGGCTCAGGCCTACGCGGAGCTGGAAGACTTTGATTCGGCGTTCCGGAAATTTGACGAAGCCGAGGTGTTGGCAAAGGAGTTTCAACTCGTCCATTTAGAAACAGTACTACTGAACAATAAGGCAAACACACTCTTCGCGGCGGGTAAAAGAAGAGAGTCGCTTCGTGTATTCAAAAAGTCCGCAAGGCTGGCAGGCGCTGAAGGATTTGATGAGCTACGAGTTCGTGGAACAGAAGGTGTTTCCCGCGTCCACTACGCAATGGGAAAATTGGCTAAGGCACTGACTTACATGGAAGATCTGTTGAAGTTGGCGCAGGATGCTGAGATGTTTGAGTACGTGATGGTAGCTCATCACGGTTTGTGGGCGTGTAAGACGCGACTTGGTGATCAAGATGGTGGCTCGCAACATTTCCGATCCTTGACAAGGCTGGCACGAAAGGAGAAAGCAACTCATTGGTTGGTCCGGGGGCTGGTAGACAGAAGTCGCCCCATCGACAACGGCGATTTTGTTGCTGTAGATCCAAAGACGTTTAGTGAACTGATTCGACAGGAGGCTCGCCGAAAGAACCATGCAGCCACAGCTGCACTTTGGATTGAGCTTGCTCAGATATTGGCACCAGAAGATATTGGCGGTGCCGTTGATGCGCTTCGCAAGTGCATTGCATGTTGCAAGGGAGAGCCAGATGCGATTGATGAATTACTCAGAGCGTACGAGTTTCTTTACACGTTGTCTTGGGATTTCAATTTCGAGTTCGATGAGGCCATTCGCACATTGGACGTGATTGCTGCGGTCGCGAAACAACACGGCAATATCGAAAAGGAGCTGGCAGCAATCGATCAGAAGGGCGTTTGCCTACAGGATCTCGACCGAAACGAGGAGGCGTTGCCACTTCACACGCTCGTTGCAGAAGAGGCACGCAAGTGCAAGCTGAATTGGCTGGTCGTCAACTCTCTCCACAATCTGGCAGAAAGTCATCGCCGCCTCGGCGATACAACAGCTGCAATCAGAGTGTTCAAGAAGGCACGCAAAGTTGCTGCTGATTCGGGGGACGAATTCTCGGAAATTCAGATTGAACACGGGCACGCGTTGACGCTCGAAAAATCTGGCAATTTCGATGAAGCATCCAAGCTATACAGATTGTGCCGTGATCGATCGCGGTCGGTGGAGTGGTGGAATGAGTACCTTCGGGCTTGCGAGGCTATTGCAAATCTGTCGTGGATACGTGGCAGAAAGAAAACAGCCAAGAAGCAGTATCAAAAGGCACTTGCGGAATGTGACGAATACGACGAGGACGAACGGAAACCCCAGATAGCGTTCAACCTCGCCCGTTTGCTTCGTGTACTCGGCGATACGGCCGAAGCGCATCGAGTTCTCGCCAAGAATATTGAGCTGGTAGATGATCCGTTTTCGGTGCCGGACTTTCACTCTACACTCGCCTCTCTATGCGAGGAGACTGGCAGATCGGATGATGCACGAAAACATTGGCAAATTGCTATTCAAGGAGCTGAAAATGTCGGTGACGAAGATGAGCTCGCGTACTGCCGCTCAAAATATGCCGACTTCGAGCAGCGACACAGTATTCCCAAGAGGTCGATTCGTGAACTTGACGAAATGCTGAAAGGAAATCTTTCCGAAGAAGATCGAGGCATCGCCCTTCTGCAACTGTTCAAGGTGCTGCTACGTCGAAAGTCGGAGAAGCGAGCAGAGGAATTATTCGATTCTGCCCAAGAACATTTGGAGAACCACGGCCCAACCGAGCGACTCGTTGATCTTTACATAACGTTGTTTGACTACAACTGGGACGGGGATTCAGATTCACGGTTTAACGCTCTACAAGCTTACGTGGGGGCTTTTGTCGCAGCCGTCTCTGAAGACGATTGTGCGGAGAACCTCGCCAAGGTGCTCTCACATGTTTCTGTTAAATTGACATTTCGAGAGACGTCCCCGTCGCTGCAGCAACTTCGGTCATTGGCGAAGCGACTTGAAAATTGGTTGACGCAGGAATTCGGAGAGGCTAACGACGCAACTTCAACGCTGATGGACCCGCTGCGTAAGGCTGAAAAGCTAATCCCTCTCAACAATGATCCAGTGAAATTCCTCGAGATGACTGAGGAACTGGTCGCTCAGTTTGCGGATGACTAGCGAGTTGTCGCCTGACTGCGCTCATGCGAGAACAAAGAACAATCCGATACGATCTGCTAACTCTGATGCCGAGTTGCCGCTCGCCTCAGCAGATTCGAGTCTAGCAACCCTATGTGTGGTTAGAACCTCGGCCCTTCTCCAGCGTGCACCGGTGGCCGACGCCGGAATACAATCCGGCGGATGAATCCGAAGCATATTCGCCATTTGTGACTGGAGTCTGAGAGGAAGACCACCGAACCAAGCCAGCGGAATCAGCGGATGCTCTGGCACACCCGGATCACGGCCCGTTGCTGGTTGGTTGCCGGGCGGCGTTGGGCCTGCATCATGCAGGCTCTCAAGTTCCACGAGTAGCAATCGAGCCGGGCAATGTCACAACCAGAGCGTCTGAAACTTGCTCTGCGATTGATTGCCGAAGAGCCAGCAGCGAAAACCGGCATCTTAAACTTAGGATCGCTGAGGCTCACGGAAATTTTGAGATGCGACCGCCCATGGCTGACGGGCACTGCGATCGAGCGGCCATTGGATCACTCGTAATCCCATTTCATGATCCAGGGATCGTCGTACTTCTTTTGCATCTTCTTGAGTTTGGCCTGGTAGGCTTCCAAGACATCCGTGTGGCTGCTGCTGGTTGCCAAGTTCGTCGACTCGTTCGGGTCGGCTTCGATGTCGAAGAGCTCGAACTCAGGACGGTGGATGTACTTGCCAACGGTTTGCTGACCGTACGGTGCGTCCAAACCCTTGGCCAACTGGGCCTGCCACGAACTGGCTGCCCACAAGTCGCTGGCGAACGGGTAGTCCAGAGCGTGTGCGATGTTCCAAATCAGCTTGTATTTGCCGTCACGAATGACTCGCATTGGATAGTACATTTGAATTTCGTGGAACGTGTGCGAAGCGAAGATCTCTTCGTGATGCGATTTCGCAGGATCGGCCAGCACATCCATCCAGCTTCGACCATGGTACTGATCCAGCGGCTTGTTCCCGTTGTGATTGTCCATCGGCGAAACCCCCATCTGATTGCGAAGCTTCTTCGCGGGGACCAATCCCTTGGGGGCGTTGGCTTCGCGGTCCAAGCCACCCGCGAAATCGAGAATCGTCGGCGTGATGTCGATGTGACTGATCATCGCTTCGCTCTCGACGCCGCGGCTTTCCTGATACGGATCGCGAACGACCATCGGAACTCGCAATCCGCCTTCGTAGACAGTCGTTTTGCCGCCAGCGAACGCCATCCCGTGATCGCTTGTGAAAACGATCATGGTTTTATCGTAGAGGTCGGCTTCCTTCAGAATCTCAACCAGACGAGCGACACCTTGGTCGATCCGGGCACAAGACTGATAGTACTGAGCCAACTCCGCTCGCGTCTCCGAGGTATCGGGTAAGAACGCAGGAACGATCACGTCCTTCGGATCGAAGAAGACCTCTTCAACGCCCGGATAAGCACCACGACGACGTTTGTTGCCAAACAGGTCTGGCTTCAGTTCCAACTCGGAGGTCTTGTCGACGCCACCACCACGGTGAGGGTCAGAAGTCGCGAAATACAAAAAGAACGGACGATCGTCTTCCTGGTTTGTTAGAAAATCCTTCGCTGTATCCGCCATCTCGACCGCACTGCGGGAATTGGCTTTCAGGTAGGTTTCGTAGTGGTAAACCGACTCAGGGGCGACGTGGTATTTCCCAATGTGCCCGGTGCGATAGCCCGTGTTTGCCATCACACGCGGCAAAGCCAAACCCGCAACGTCATTGAACGATGCAAACTTGTGATAATGATGTTGATGTCCGAACTGTCCGTTACGATGGTTGTGCAAACCACTCATCACCACACTTCGGCTGGCACTGCACGATGCCGTCGTGGCAAACGCGTTTCGAAACACCATGCCGTCAGCGGCAACGGCATCGATCGCGGGAGTCACTGCCGCGGTATCGCCATAGCAACCCAGCGTGGGACTTTCATCGTCCGTGATAATGAACAAGACATTTCGTTCAGCCGCTTGCAGCGACATCGATGCAAACAAACAAACGGCGGCCATCGTCGCTGCGAACGCACGACGAGCCACTTGGGTCCAAAGAATTTTCATGTGGAAAGAGATGTTGGGAGAGAGCAAGGTGGGGAAGGGGGTCGCGATCAAATCCGCGAGGGCACCACTATACCTGATCATCGTGACGCTTTTGACAATTTTGGCGTCACCCAAAACCACATGTGGCGACGATTCGGCTGCAGAAACAACATCCATAAGGTCACCGGATGAGGCGAATGCCGATCGCGTGACCGCGTTCATTCCACTGCCAACCGCTGCGGATCCGCCTCCCTTGGCGAAGAATGCAGATCCCGATGGTGAGCCTGCCGCACTGACTGCCGACGTTGCCGCACGAGCCGAGTCGCCCAACGCGGCCGATGAGATTTGGTCGGCCTACACTGAACTGTGGCGAGCCCACCACACGAACCCAAGCCTGACCGAGCTGCGAACTTTGTTCGGCTTGCCTTCCGATGCGGACGTGCTGGTCACGCAGCGTCGCGGACGAGTCGCCCCAAGCGAACTGCACTGGCGGCCAGGTTCCTTTCGCGTTTGGCAAACCGATCACTTCGAAATTCTCAGCCAAGCAGACGACGCCGATTCGCGGCGAGTGGCCGAGGCTCTCGAGCGAGAGTACTGGGTTTGGACTCAAGTGTTTTTCCCAATTTGGTCCGGGCGAGATCAGATTGCGTTGCTCACCAAGGACTGGGACCGGCAAACCACGTCGGTCGTCGATCATCTGAATTCGCTCTCGTCGCCAGCTCGAATCAAACATGGCCAACGGCACCGAGTGGTATTGTTGCCGGACGCTGCAAACTACCGAAGCACGATCGCATCCGCCTTTCGCAACACGGACACGAATGCTGTCGCTGCTTCAACGGGGTTCTACAGCGACACGCTGCGATTGTCGTTCTTCTTTCCCCAGCAAGATCTTTCCAGTTTGCATCACGAGGTTTGCCATCAACTCTTCACCGAGGCGTCCGCGAATGCCTCGCGACGTCGACCGACACGTGGGCAGACATTTGCGACCGCAACGACAAACGACTTCTGGTTGATCGAAGGCATCGCGGGATACTTCGAATCACTGCGTTACGAACAATCGCTGGCCTACGTTGGTGGTTGGGAATCACCGAGATTGCAACTCGCTCGCTACCAAGCCTTGATTGGCGGTGTCCCCGTCGCGTCGCAGCAAGAACTGCAGGGCACCCGCGATAGCGTTCAATCGAAACCCGATTTGGCACGCTGGTATTCGCAAGCCAGCCTGCGAACACACTTTCTGATGGACTCAGCCGGGCCTGGACCGCGGCGTGCTCTACTCAAACGATTGGTCGCCCTGTATTCACCCACTAGAAACGCAGACGATCGAACGTCAATTGAGATCGACTTGGATGTGAACCCGGCCGAGATCCTGCGATCGCTACGAGTCGACGACGCTCACATCAAGCGAAACCCGATTGTGGGCGATCTGTCGACTTTGTGTCTGGCAGGATGCGAAATCACAAGCGAAGGCCTGTCCCATCAAAAACCGATCCGCGGCCTGACCTGGTGCGATCTTTCGCGTCTGCCAATCAACGACGCCGACGTCCGAAGACTGATTTCAGACACCAACCAACTCGATCAATTGAGCTTGGAAGCCACCGGTGTCACAAACCAAATCGCCAATCTTTTCCGCGGTGCGAGCCAACTGCGAGAACTCGATCTCAGCTACACCGCGATCGACGATTCCGCATTGGCATCGATCCCGCCAACTGTGTCGACGCTGTGGTTGACTGGCACCCGACTGACAGACGATTCAATCGCGACGCTGGCGGCTCTGCGACAGCTGAAAACGCTCGATGTCCAGCGGACCAAGATCACCGATCAAGGTTTGCAACGCTTCCGCCAAGCCAAACCAAATTGCCAGCTCAACCCGCTGAACATCCCCGAGTAGCCCCTCAATCACTCGTAGGTCAGGTTCCACCTGACACCAAGCCGATGCTTTGGAACAAAGCGAGGCGAATTCCCGTTTTTGAATGCCACCGAAATGGCGAAACATTCGGCCGGTGACCATGTCAGGTACAACCTGGCCTACGCAATACCTATGTTGGACCGACTGCCTAGAACGGCAACTTCGGGAGCGAGACTTCGACCGCTCGTCCGTTAGTGGGATCTCGGAACGACAGCTTCGCCGCGACGAGTTTCAACGCCGATTCGTCCTCCGCGTTCCCGTACAGTGGGTCGCCCATGATCGGGTGCCCGCGAAGAGCAGCTTGGATTCGCAATTGATGCATTCGCCCGGTGACCGGCCGCAACTCGATTCGCGAAGAGTCGGTGGCCGAGTCATAATCCAGGAAGCTCACTCGCGTTTCCGCGGCCCGTCCGTCCGCCGAATCGGAACCGACGATCTCCACACGAGCTTCATCGGCCAGCTTGGCGATGGTGTCCTGCCAAGGCTCCTGCTTGCAAGCCTCCAGGGCTTGTCCTTGAACAACCGCGATGTATTTCTTCTGCACGTGACGCAATCGAAATTGCTCGCTGAGAAGACGTGCGGCCTTCTTTCGAAGAGCAATCAACACCAGCCCTGACACAGGGCGATCCAGTCGGTGCACGGCGGTCAAGTAGCTGGCTGGACTGCCAGCCTCCGCAAGCTGCTTCCGCAAACAAGACTCGAGCCCGTCGATGCCTTGAGGAGAAGTGGTCGGGAGCCCCACCGGTTTGTTGACGACGACGCAGGAATGGCACTGCCAAAGAATTTCGATCATCGAAGAATCTTGATCACCGATCAAAGCTGACGCAACGCCAACCTGCCCGACCAACCCAACTTTTCACGCAAGGTTCGGTAATCGTTCTGTCCGGGAACTCGCAGCATCTCAAAGGCCACGGGAGCTCGGTGCACACGGACGCGATCGCCGGATTTCAATTGCCCCAGGATTCGCCCATCAACCACGATGCTGGTCGATTCGTTGGGTTCGGTCACTGCCAATTCCAACCGCGTGTCGGCTGAATCCACCAACGGCCGATAGGTCAGCGTGTGCGGGCTGATCGGCGAGATCACGATCGCTTGCAGTTGCCGCCTCAAAATCGGCCCGCCAGCCGACAAATTATGGGCCGTGGATCCGACCGGCGTGGCCACAATCAGACCGTCGCATCGGTACTGGGTCGCCAGCTCACCGTCAGCATAGAGATCGATGTCAAGAATCGCGAAAGGCGGGCCGTTCAAAATGGCTGCCTCGTTCAGCGCCATCGACTGGGCGATCACTTCGTCGTTTCGGATCAGCTGGACCTCCAACATCAGGTGTCGGATGATCGAAAAATCCCCCAGGCAGACCTTGGGCCAAGCGTCCAAGAAATCTTCGGGCGAAAGTGCGGCCAAGAATCCAAGACGCCCGCAATTGATCCCCAACACCGGCGTTTGGTTGCCGCCCATTTGCCGCGCCGATTGAAGAATCGAACCGTCTCCACCGATGACGATCACCAAATCGACGTCTTCATCCGAGAAGTCATAGGTGAACTCGAAGTCCGCTGCGACGATCTCGGCGTGCGACTGAATCGTTGGACGAAGACGCTTCCAAGCGGAGGACACATTGCTTTTGTCAGGAGCCCCCAAAACCACGATCCGTGGAGGGCGATCGCAACCGCACCAATCAGGAGCCTCTCCGCCGGAAGATGACATCAAACACCAACCTGTGAACCGACCTCAGAAGCCGCTTCGCGGCACACTTCAACAACCTTCTTCGCAGACAACGACGATTCGCCCAGCAACTGCGAACGATCACCGTGCAAGACGAACTCATCCGGCAACGCCAACCGATGAACGGCTCGCGTGTCCAACCGTTGATCGACCGCTGATTCGAGGAATGCTGAACCAAAGCCGCCGACACGAGTGCCTTCTTCAAGCGTCACGACAAAACGGCCATCACTCAGCGTCTTGTGAACCATCTCGGAATCGATTGGTTTGACGAAGCGAGCGTTGACGACTCCGATTTCCAGTTCGCCTTCGAGTTGCTCCGCCGCGGCAATCGCTTGTTCCAGCATCGCTCCGTAGGCCACGATCGTTCCATCGGCACCTTCGCGAATCCATTCCGCTTTGCCGATTTCGATGGGTGCGGGCGTGTGAGTCGCATCCAACGCCGAAGCTTTGGGGTACCGAATTCCCGACGGATGATCGAGCGTCAACGCCTTGTCCAACATCATCGAAAGCTCTTGGGCATACCCCGGAGCCATCAAAACCAAGTTGGGGAACAAACGCATGTAGCCAATGTCGTACACGCCGTGGTGAGTCGGCCCATCGGGCGCGGTCAGCCCGGCGCGGTCCATCATGAAGACGACCGGCAAGTCTTGCAGAGCGACTTCTTGGAAGATTTGATCGTAGCTGCGCTGCAGGAACGTGCTGTAGATGTCCACGATCGGACGCATGCCGGTTTTGCATTGCCCGGCGGCAAAAGCGACCGCGTGTGACTCGCAGATTCCAACGTCAAAGAACCGATCCGCGAATTTTTCGCGAACGGGTTCGAGCTTGTTGCCTTGGCACATCGCAGCGGTGATGACCGTGACTCGCGAATCGCGGTTCATCGCTTCGCCGATCGCGTCGCGAGCGTGTGTGGTGTACGGCGGACGACCGTCGCTGCCGCGAGTGACCGGGGTCCCGCCTCGATCTTCAAAAGCCGGCGGCGTGTGGAAGAACACCGGGTCTTCGGCGGCTGGTTTGTACCCGTGACCTTTCTCAGTCACCACATGCAACAAGACTGGGCCGGGAGTTTCCTTGCAGAGCCGCAAGTACTTTTGCATCAAAGGAATGTCGTGCCCATCGATCGGACCGATGTAACGAATGCCGAGCTCTTCAAACAGCATTCCGCCCAGCAGTCCCGCTTTGACACCTTCCTTCATTTGAGCCAGCAGTCGCTCGGCCGGGTCGCCAAACATCGGCACTCGGTCGAGCAACTTCGTGACCTCGTGTTTCAGTCCCGTGTAAAACGGATTGCCACGAAGACGATCCAAGTACTGAGCAACCGAGCCGGTTCGATGGCAGATCGACATTTTGTTGTCGTTCAAAACGATCGTCAGATCGTCGCCGAGTTCACCAGCATTGTTGAGTGCCTCAAAGACGACTCCGCAGGGGAACGCACCGTCACCGATGACCGCCACGGTCCGGCGTTCTTCCTGGTTCATCAAGATGTCGCCACTGCGCAGTCCAACCGCGGTGCTGACACTGCAACCGGCATGACCGGTCATGAACAAGTCATAAACGCTCTCAAGCGGGTTGGGATAACCCATCAATCCGCCGGCCGTGCGGATGGTTTCAAATCGGTCGTAGCGGCCGGTGACCAATTTGTGCGGGTAGACCTGGTGACCGGTGTCCCAAATCAATCGATCCGTTCGGAAATCAAACTCACTGTGCAGCGCGAGGCAGAGTTCCACCACGCCCAAGTTGGACGCGAAGTGGGCGGTTCGGGTCGCGAGCAAATTGCACAGAACGTCGCGAATTTCGACGGCCGCGTTGTTCAGTTCAGTGCTGGACCAATTGGCGAGCGGCGTTGCATCCGGCAAGCCAGCCAACAGGGGGTGTTTGTGATCAGTCAATTCGTACGCTCCAAAACAAAGTCCGCCAAAGTTCTTAACCGCTGAGCAGTCGTTCCAAACAACTGCAGCGATTCGTGCGCCGCGTGAATGGTCGCTTCGGCGTGGGCTCTTGCCCGATCCAGTCCCATCAACCCCGGGTACGTCAGCTTGCCACGGCCGTCGTCTTTCCCCGTTCGTTTACCAAGTTGCTCATCCGTGGACGTGCAGTCCAATAAATCATCCGTGATTTGAAACGCGAGTCCAAACGCTTTAGCGTAATCGGTCAAGGCCGAAACGACATTCGAATCCGCTCCGGCGGAAATTGCGCCCATCGCCGCACAGGCTGTAAACAACGCCCCCGTTTTACGATGGTGGATCGCTTCCAAATGCTTAAGGGCGGCTTCTGGGCCACCAAAATCTTCGACGGTGTGCTTCTCAGCGTCCAAGTCGTCGGCTTGCCCGCCCACCAATCCCGCCGGGCCAGCCGCGGTGGCCAGCGTCCCAATCAGAGCCGCCGATTTCGCGACGTCGGATGTGCTCTGATGCAAATGAGCGAACGCCATCGACTGCAACGCATCGCCGGCCAGAATTGCCGTGGCTTCGTCAAATTTCACGTGTGTCGTCGGCCGACCGCGACGCAAGTCATCGTCGTCCATCGCCGGCAAGTCATCATGAATCAACGAGTAGGCATGAATCATCTCGACCGCGACTGCGGAAGGCATCGCCGATGCCGCGTCGCCGCCGCAAGCTTCCGCTGCCATGATCGTCAAAATCGGACGGAGCCTTTTCCCCGGCGCGAGCACCGCGTACCGAATCGCCGCTGCCAATCGCTCGGGCACACCAGGTCGGTCCTGGCAGGCTGCTTCCAACGCGGCATCAACCGCCGGACGGTGAGCGTTCAAGTAGTCCGTCAATGATTCACTGGTGTCACTCGTCTGCTCGCGGCGATCACCCGATGCTTCCACGCTCACTCGTCATCCTCCGAAAATTCGTCGCCAACCGATTCACCACTCGAACTGTCAGCACCGCCGGCACCGCGACGTTTGCCGCGTGAAGCCTGCTTTTGAATCAGCGATTCGCCACCCGACATGGTTTCCAACGGTTCTGTCACGGGACGCCCCTCCGCGTCGACTCCCGCCAACACCGAAATCTTGCGTTCGGCCACGTCGAGCAACTGGTAGCACTGACGCATTTTCGCCACCGCGACCTCGTACTGCTTCAACGAATCATCTAGCGTCAGCGAACCGGATTCGAGCTTTCGCACGATCGTTTCGACATCGCCCAAAGTCGCTTCAAAATCCCCCAACTCAGCCGCGGATTGCTCGCCGTCGCCGGCCTCGACTTCAGAGGGGTTCCGTTTCTTCTTAGCCAAAACTTTATTTTTCTGGATTGGGTGAGGATGGTCGGTGCGAAATTTTGACCGGCAATTGATTGTGATCTATTGTTCCGAAGAACTGGTGAGGATGGACTATAGCAGACAGTCCATCGCACCCATCAGGCCATGCCTGACTCGATTTGCCCCGGAAAAGAATCTCAAGCCAAATGGCTCGAAACAACCGTAAACGAAAGCGACGCCTTTCTTCCCCTGCGCCGCAACCGCGGCCACAGGCGAAGCAATTCGACGCTGGCAATATCGAAGGGACTGAAAATCCTGGCGATCAAGTCCCTGAATCGACTGAAATGTCCACCAACGATCCCACTGAAAACCTGCCGAGCGACGACTCTCGCGACAATCCTGCAACGGATTTCGCGTCGGTCGATGTTGCCATCGAGGAAAACGAATCTGCACAGCATGCGGAAACCTCCGGCACTTGGGTGACACGCGCTGACGTGGCCGAAGTCGTTTCTGATGCAGCCACGCCAATCGACCAGCGATTGCAAGAGATCGTGTCGCTGCTCGGCGAGTTCGAAGGCCGACTGACGCATCGTTTGGACGAGTACGCTCTCACACCGCTGGCATCCAGCGATGCATCCGCACAACCGGAAGAACCCGCCGACTCGGTGGATGACTTTGGTCAATCAGCCGACTGCTGCGGCGTCTCTTGGCAACCGCCCGTCCCAACCCAAGACACGGACGAATTCGAACAAGAGAACTACGACGACGGCAAGTTCACGGAGGGCAAGTACGAACAGGGCGACGATTGCGACCTGGTTCCGCCAGAAGTCCATCGACTGGAAGAAGAACTGCAAGCCGAACGCCTGCGTTCGCATGAGCTGCAAAACCAAAACGAAGCCCTGGCGGCACAACTCGCGTCAACCGAAGTCACGCGCACCGTGTCCGACACGCAAGGATGCGATGACTCGATGTCTTGGGAGGAACGCAAGGCACGAATTCTGGAACAGATGGAGAACGACGACTTCAATGCGGAGTCGTTCCTGGAGTCCCTGTCGCAACCAGCACAAGAAATCGCGGCGGCGATTGATCCCGAATGGGTTCACAACCCGGTGGCCTTCATCGACGATTTGGTCGACCGGCTTTCACTCGCCGAACAGACGATTTCCGAACGCAATGCCGAAATTCATGAGTTGCAGATTCTGCTGCAAAACCGCGCGGACACTCGCAACGACCAAGTCGCCTTTGGTGCCGCTGCTATTGCCGGAATGGTCGACTGCGACGAATTGGTGATCGAAGAGCGGGAACGCCTCGCCCAGTTGAAAACCGAATGGGAAGACAAGTTCCGAACCGCCGAGATCGAAGCTTCGCTCGAACGAGCCAAACTTTCGCGAGAGCGCCAGGAATTGGCACGTCGCGCCGAAGAATTGGAAGAACAAATCGACCAATTGCAGCGTGAAAAACGAGATGCCCGCGACTACCCCAAAGCTGGCCGCCGATGGCTGGCCGAACTGGGATTGCAATCCGAAGACGACTGATCCATCGGTTTCAAACGAAACCATGACGTCAGTCGCGAACTTCGAGGCGGCTACACATCTCTTGCGGTGAAGGGATCGGCATCAATCTACCGATCACTCATCCCGCCAGCAGAGATTATTTCTTGCGGTGACGAATCTTGGCTCGCATCCGTCGTTTCTTGCGGCCTACCTTGCGTCGTCCCTTGCCAGATTTCTTGGTACCCACCTAAATCGCTCTCCTGAGAAATTGTTCGTGTCTTGCGTGCATGACCAGAATTCGCGTCATGGTATCGCCAATCTTTGGCGTTCCAAACAAATACTGGCCGGATCGAATCGCGTAGCCTAGCAGAACGCGAGGAACCGACAAGGTGAGTTTCCACTCAGCCCTGAGAGGAATCCGTCCAAGGCAGCTCGATTTTCCCACCACGCCACGCCGCGACAAAGTCAGGAAGGCTGGGCAGAACCCCACGAGCGGTGCCGATGTCGTTCGCCGTCATCCAGTGAACTTCGGCGACTTCTTCCGGATTGGGCACCGGTTCAATGTGGTCCGGAAACTCCGCCACCCACCATGCCAACCGGGTTCCCCAAGGGGTCACGCTTCGCCAGCAAAGTCGGGTTGGCGTCACATCGATCGCCAATTCTTCCTGCATTTCGCGGACGAGAGCCTCTTCTTCGCTCTCCCCCGCCTCAATGCCTCCGCCGGGCAAACAGAGTTTTCCGGGAGCGTTGACGGTCAACGAGCGACGGATGATCAGTAGTTTGTCCGCGCGGAACATCACTCCGATCACACCACGTTTGCGGTTGCGATGTTGAGACTGGGTCGGTTTCGTATTCGGCAAGCGAGTCATGCTTCGCTTCTACCACCTGATCCAAAACTCGACAAGGGAACACGCCCCGTTTCAAGCTCGATCTCCCGGTCGAATCACACACCGACGAAGGGAACCGGCACCAGCAAAGCGTGCTGGCGAACCCAGGTTTCCACCCCGTCCCAGCTCGTGAATTGGCTGCCGGTCAGCACCAGCAAGTAAAAGCCAACGATCGCAGGCATCACCAACAACCGCACGGTCCACCGAGAGACAAACCACCAACGTCCTGACCAAACCCCAGGCGACCATTCGCCCGATTCGGCTCGGACTCGAAGCCGCCGGCATCGACGCAGCGCCAACCCTTCTGCGATTCGAGCCGGCAGCATGAACGCCACGAACACCAGGCATGGCAACCAGGTGATCTCTTGCGGCGTTGCTTCGATTTTCAACAGGTACAACGGGATCGGCATCAACACCAACCCGACCAACATCGCCCCCGCCCAAGACCAAGGTGCATAGCGGAAATCACTTCGGACTTGCCGCCACTGGAACATCGCTCGCCAATTGTTTTGGGCGGCAAAATGAGTTTGCAACATTGGCAGATACAACAACACAAACGCGAGCGTCAGCAAAGCCAACACGCCGATCAAACCATCCGCCGCATTGTCGCCTTGCCGAGTCACTCCCATGATCACGAAAGCCGGGATCAACCACACCAGCGTCAGCAGCGCGCCGCGAACTCCCATCCAGAACAGCGACGGTATGCGCAGGCCCTTCAGAAAATCCCAAACCTGATCGGCGAACCGCGACCAAGTCGACGGACGCCACGCCTCTTTGAAGAAACGCTTGGGCTGCGGCCACAAGTAATGTTTTAAACGACCGCCTCGCACCCAAGCCCAACCCAGGTAGACGGTCAAGAACGCCGACAACGCGATCGCTCCGATCCGAAGCCGAGTCGCATCCGGCGAACCGGGATCGATCACCGCGGCAACGGATTCCCAATGAGCCAGCAACCGAGTCGGCGCCGAAGCAATCGCGAGCGCCAAAAAAGCGGCCCCAAACACCCCAGCGGAGTTCAAATTCGGCAAGGCGTCCTTGAGTTGCCCACCAGCGGCCAAATGCCCCGCAACAGCCAGCAAATACCCCAACGTGATCAGTTGCAAAAGCGGCAGCGCGGTGACAAACGCCAAGATCAACGCCAACGACGCAAGGCAAAACAGCGTCCAGGTGACTTTTCGAATGATTTGGAAGAAGCGTCGCATACCCGGTGTTCGAACTCTCGCGTGCGATCTTGGCAAAGAAAATGAACGTTGTCGGAGGAGAAGCTGAAAGGCCTCAAAGGGTTAAAGGCTGAAACGAATTCTCCAGTTCACAACGCTGCAGCAATCAGACTAGCTCAGCGAAGTCGGGAGGGGTGCGATGCTTCGTCCTTCAACCTGGACCAACCGAGCCGAATTCGACGGTCCGTCGCCACCAAAACATCTGCCAATCTGGAACATCTTCAGCAAGGACGCTCAATTTGCACCCGATAGATGGGGTATCCGAAACAATCCGTGCAACCTGCTTTGGACACAGCATGCCACCGATGCAGCCAAACCCCCGTTTGATAGTGATTGCGATCCTGCTGAGCCCACTTGTTTGCAGGGCGACTGTGGCTCAGTCGGAAAGCGAGAGCAGTCCCGCCCGCTCAACTGATTGGACAATGCTGGAGTCGTCCGAATTCTCAGTCGACGGATTGCGTTCCGACGTGGTTTTGACAGCCCCGCTGACAACCTCCGTCCCGTCGCTCGCATCGCCAGCTTCCTGGAACATCGAAGCGAACTACCTTCGGCTATACCGCGGCGACTCTTATGAACTGATATTTGATGTTGACGGACGCGCTGGCTACACCAACGGGGACTACATTGAAACGATTGAGTCCACCTGGAGCAACGGACTCGAACTCAGCGTCTCAAAGCATCTCAGCGAGGCAGAATCAGGTGCCTTCTTTGACGAAGTAAAAGCGTCCGTGATGTTCAGCGAGGGCCTGCATCACGGATACACGGGCGGTTCATCCGGCAGCTCCAGAATGGAATTGCAATCTCGGTTGGGAATTGCGGAGGCTGAGACAGGCACAAGCATGGAAGCACTGTCTGGGCATCTCGAATTGCTGATGGGTGTCCGGTACTCCTTCCTGTCCGACCATTTAAGCTACGTTCCCGCTGAGCAACCACCCATGGCCGCGATGCCGGGGATTGTAATCAATAGAGAATCACAGACATCCAACCACATCCTCAGTCCCCAAATTTCAGCGGGAGCGTACTGGAACTGGAAACGTCTTCGCTGGGGAGGAAAAACCACTGCCGGCTGGGGTGTCAACTTCAGTGAAGGCCCTAATGTGGCTGATTCACGGAGCTTTAATTCATCCATCACCAATTCGAGCGAGACCACATGGTCCGACGCAGCATTCGCCCAAACCACGGGCTCGCTGGCGTACGATTTCAGCTCCAAAACTCAGATTTCGCTCGATCTGCACTGGATGGTCTATTCGGACGTCCGGAACATCTATGACACCTTCCCCAGCCTGGGATGGGAACCGAGGGAGAGCATCGCCTACGCCGGAGGCAGCGTCGGCCTCACGCATCAGTTCTAGGTCAAACCAACTCCCCAAAAACCTGTAGTGAGGTGGTCCCCCACCGTGACGCACGAACCACAAGAGTAGAACAATTGCCCTCAATTGTTCCGTCAACCAGCGTTCTGTCTCAAGCCGCTCCTCACCCAATCCAAACTCCAGCTCGCCCACACCACAAGCCTCCGTTCTCAAACGCCGAGAACATCGACCCAGCGTCCCTCTCGGTGGAGGACCACCGAGCTACAGGTTGTGGCCGTTCCAACCCGCAGAATCGGCACGACCGTTGTTTCCGCTCAAGCTGGCACAACCGTCAGCCGATGATGATCGCAGCGGTTGTCGCGAGTGTGACGATTGCGCCGATTAACCGGCTGGAAACGACCAGCGAATTTGGCTCGCCCAAACATTCGCTCCGTTTCGAAAATTCCGGTTGTTTTTTGCATTCGCGCCATGCATGCAAATCGTAAAATTCGCGCACCGTCATCGCCTGTTTCACGACGTCCTTCCACACACTGAATCCCAGCGCCCATGTCGCCTCACGTTCACCTTTGCTTGGTCCTTCACAACCACCAGCCAATCGGAAACTTCGATGGCGTGTTTGAACAAGCTTACCAGGACAGCTACCTGCCGTTCCTGGAGGTGTTTGAACCATACGACGCACTGAATATCTCATTGCACACCTCCGGCCCGTTGATGCTGTGGTTGGCCGAACGCCATCCCGAGTACCTCGACCGCGTGCGTTTGCTCGTCGAAGCCGGCCGCATCGAGATCGTCGGCGGGCCACAGTACGAACCGATCCTGACGATGCTGCCCCGCCGCGACCGCGTGGGACAAATTCAATCGTACAGCTCGTGGTTGCAGCGAAACCTGGGTGTCACGCCTTCCGGCATGTGGATGCCTGAACGCGTCTGGGAATCCGGCCTGACCGCCGACGTTGCCGCAGCCGGGATGCGTTACACCGTGCTCGATGATTACCACTTCAAATCCGCTGGCATGGCGGAAGAAGAACTGCGCAGCTACTTCGTCGTCGAAGACCAAGGCCAACTGCTTCGCGTCTTCCCCGGCAGCGAACAACTTCGCTACACAATCCCGTTCCGCCCGGCTCACGAAACGATCGACTACCTTCGCGGGATCGCTCATTCGAACCCGGGTGCCGTGATGACGTTCGGCGACGACGGCGAAAAGTTCGGCACCTGGCCCGACACTAAATCGCACGTTTATGACGAAGGCTGGTTGCGTTCGTTCTTCGACGCGTTGACTGAAAACCAAGAGTGGTTGCACACGGTAACGTTGGCCGAGTCGATCCAGAGTGCTGCTCCGGCCGGAAAGGCTTACCTGCCCGATTGCAGCTACCGCGAAATGACTGTTTGGTCGTTGCCCGCCGAGTCACAAGAGATCCTGGACGACGTTTCCCACGCGATGGAAAACGACGAACGCTGGGGCCACCTGGAATCGTTCGTGCGTGGCGGTTTCTGGCGGAACTTCAAAGTCAAATACGAAGAAACCAACGAGATGTACGCTCGCATGATGCATGTCAGCGATCGTTTGGCCAAAGCCGAAGCGAGCGGTCACGATGCCGGTGAACTCGCCGAAATTCGCGATCACCTGTATCGCGGTCAATGCAACTGCCCGTACTGGCACGGTGCGTTCGGCGGAATCTACTTGCCTCACCTTCGCAACGCGATCTACGAACACCTGATCCAAGCCGACACGCTGCTGCAAGAAATCGAAGGCACGCTGAACACCGTTTCCGCAACCGCCGGCGATTACGACTACGACGGACAACAAGAGATCCGGCTGTCCAACGAATCCATGGTCGCTTGGATCGATCCCGCCCAAGGTGGCCGGATGTACGAGTGGGACTTGCGAGGCATCAACCACAACTTGTTGGCGACTTTGCAACGTCGCCCCGAAGCCTATCACCGCAAAGTCCTGGCGGGCCCGAGTAGCGCCGGTGGCGATGTGGCCAGCATCCACGACCGCGTCGTGTTCAAACAAGAAGGACTGGATCAGATGATTCAGTACGACCGTTACGCTCGCAAGAGTTTGATGGACCACTTCTTTGACAACGAAGCGACCCTCGAATCGGTCTCGCGTGGCGAGTCACCCGAACGAGGTGACTTTGTCGAGCTGCCATTCGAAGCCAAACTGCGTCGAGGCAGCGACCGTGTGCAAGCTCAACTGCGTCGTGACGGCAACGCTTGGGGAATCCCAATCACGCTGACCAAAGCGGTCACCTTGCAAGAAGGCAGCGGCAACCTGTCCGTGACTTACTTGCTGGAAAACCTGCCACCGGCCAGCCCACTGCACTTCGCTGTCGAATGGAACTTTGCCGGTTTACCATCCGGAGCCGACGACCGTTACTTCAGCGACGTCGACGGAAACCAACTCGGACAACTCGGCGAACGCTTGGACCTCACCGATGTGCGTGGCTTGTCCCTGTCCGATCGCTGGCTCGGCGTCGACATCGACTTGCGAACCGATCGCGACAGCGGCGTGTGGGCGTTCCCCGTGGAAACAGTCAGCCAAAGCGAAGCCGGTTTTGAACTGGTTCACCAATCAGTGTGCGTGATGCCTCACTGGATCATCACCGCGGACGCCGAAGGACGCTGGGCGGTCACGATTGACATTGCCACTCGCTGTGAAAACACAATCGAAGTCCAACAGCACGATCATGTGAACGTCTAACGGGCTGTCGATTGAATGAGCCGCACCGCGTTAGCAGCGGTTGATCAGACGCCAACCGGGGCTAACGCCCATCGGCTAATTTTTTTATTCGGTATACGACTAAATCAACAGTCCGCTAAGCAGATGAACAGGAATGGTTGGGAATGTTCATGCAAGCCGTTTGAGTGTTGAAACAGCAAAAGGCTCGCATCCCGAAGACTCCTGTCTGCTGGCTTCGAAGATAGAAAGCTTGATTTGTCAAAGGTTGGCTGATCAGCGACTTGGTTTTTCAAAGAATGAATTGGTTGTGATTTCGATGGGTCGGCACGAGCGTCTAGCCGTGCGAATTCGATTTCTCTTTTGAGGCAACGCCCGTGACGGCACGTTTGAAATTGGTGATGGACCCCAGCGACTCGACGCGTCGTCTTCGCGTCGGGATGCGGTTGGACAAATACCGGCTCGTCAAAAAACTTGGCGAAGGTGGATTTGCGACCGTCTACTCCGCCCATGATACGATCGAAGATCGCGATGTGGCGTTGAAAATCCCGGAGTCTCACGCTTCGAGCGATCACCAATCTGCCGACGACCTGCAACGCGAAGTTCGCATCATGGCGAGCTTGTCGCATGAGAGCATTTTGCCTCTCAAGGACGCTCGCTACATCGACGGCCACTTCGTCATGGTATTCCCGCTGGGCGAAGAAACGTTGCACGATCGACTTGGTCGCCGCATGGCTCGCGCGACCACGCTGGATTACGTCCGTCAAATGACATCCGCCGTGGCCTACGCACACGAGCGTCGCATCCTGCACCGAGACATCAAACCCGAGAACTTCATCCTGTTCCCCAACTCCAAGATCTGCTTGACAGACTTTGGATTGGCGCGGATCGAACGTGGACGTCACGCCGTTTCTGCCTCCGGAACGCTTGGCTACATCGCACCCGAACAAGCGATGGGCAAACCGACCTATCGCAGCGATGTATTTTCACTCGGGCTCGTGATCTACCGGATGTTGTCAGGTGCTTTGCCGGAGTATCCCTTCGAAGCACCGTTGCCGTCGTACGCCAAACTGCGTCGTGGGTTGAACCAAGAGTTCGTGGACTGGATCCGCAAATCGATGGATCCCAAACCACTCAAACGCTTCCGAGACGGAGTCGCGATGGCCAACGCCCTCGACCGGATCAAATCCCTGACCGTCCCCGGCTCAGCAACCAGCACCACCTCAACAAGAAGCACCCGCCGCCGCGTTGCTTAGCAAAGCCCGCAGCCGGATTCGCCAAGAATTCGGACCACCACTGCCCCTCCATCGCAACGCGCCGCGTCCGCAAGGCCGCACGCTTCGATTCATAACCCGCCGCGTCAGCAAGGCCCCGCCCCTCAACTCCGCAGCCGGATTCGCCAAGAATTCAGATCCCACCGCGTTCAATACCCAAGCCCCGGCCCGTCCAGACAGCTAGTCGGCACGCTGCCGCCTTTGACCTCAAACATCGGCCCGAACTTCGCCATCCATTCCGCGTTGCCCTCCGGGCAATACTGCCGTCCATTGCTCTCCACCGCGGCCACGCCAGGAATATGCGCCGACAGCGACGCCGAGTGCAGCAGCGACGCTCCCACACACGTCAAATCTTGCACGCACAAGAACAAATTCTCGTGCACCGCGACCGCCCCCAGCAACAACGCTTCCGCATGCCCCTTGCAAGCCTTCAGCGCGATGCCGCTATAACCTTGCGAGACCGCCAGGTGCAGACTCTCCAATCCCGTCAGTGATTCATCGATCACCACCGGGATCCTCGCCGCCGCTTGATGCATCGTCACCGCGTTCGGCCGTTTCAAATCACGATGCGTCGGCTGTTCGATGTACTGGATCCGCTCGAAAGCTTCCGGGCACTCCGATTCCAAACGATCCAACAACCCCAACACATACGCTTCGTCCTCGCAGCGCTCGTTGAAATCCAACGAGAACCACCACGGCTTGCCCGTCGACGCACCCCGATCCGTCGTCTCATTGGCAACCGTGTTGATATCACGAACACGGCGGAAATCCCAATCCGCATCGTCGCCGTTCAGCTTGATCTTCAAATGAGTCAACTCATTGCGAGTGATCCACTCACCGAGCGTTTCCGGCAACCCATCGCCGACAGGCGTCGTCAATTCAGCCTCCGTCAACGGGTCCAACGCCCCGACCAGGTGATACAGCGGCAGCGTCGCGACCGGCGAGGACGAGATGAATTGGTCCAGTCGCAAACCCGCGTAGCGATCGTCGCCAGTCATCTCGGCCAAATCCGGTGGAAGATGCTCCGCCGACAGCAAGCTGTAACTGCTCTGCCCGGCCGCTTTTCCGTGAGCGTCAAACAACGCCGCTTCAATCGGCGACGCGGCCAACAAAATCGCTAGCTCTGGAATCGGGGCCGTCAACTCGTGCCCGGCCGCGACCGCTGCAACCAACTCGTCTCGCTGACTGGCAAGTTGAAGACAAATTTCCATCGGATGCCCGGAGAGCGTTCCCGATGCCTCGTTCACTTGCGCGGCCATTCGGCTGGCCAGTTCCAAAACGACTTCCAACTTGGTGTCATCGGTGAGCGACGCGTCGGGCCACGCCCAAGTCACCCCCATCGTCATGCTTCCCACGCCGATCTGGTCGCCGTCGGCGGACTGGCCGGCTTGGTTTTTCGCGATGCACTCCGCGGTCAAAACCGTGACCTCTTCCACCACTCGCCCGCCGAACTTCATCGGCGTCCGGTAGCGATAGGACTCGGACTGCAACGTCAGCGAAAACTCTTTCAGAGCGGTGGGGGCCGGATTCGCGGGGAAAGAAAGTGACTTGGAGGCGGACAAGGCGGGACTCGAGGTGGGAGGGGCAAAGTGATTTTGCCAGCAGTTTAACGCACTCAAACCCGACCAAGTGATGCCCCCGCAGCCGGATTTTTCACGAAACGATTGCCTCCATTCGCAAAAGTCGTCTACAATGGGACGGCGGCGACTGACTAAGAACCCGCGTCAACGGTTCTTTGCGATCGTTCGCCCCCGCCTTTCATCTCACCTCCTGCCTCACCACCACGCCATGAACGCATCTCGATCAAGCCATTCAGGTAATTTCTGTGGTCGCACCCGTCGCGAATTCGTTTGGGAAACGGGATGTGGGTTCGGTGCCGCAGCGCTGAGTTCGATGCTGGCGTCCGATGGATTGTTGCCACACGCTTCGGCGTCACCCGCCTCCCAAGTCGCCGGCTCAGCCGGACCGATGGCGGTCAAACCACCGCACTTCGCTCCCAAAGCCAAGACGGTGATCTTCCTGTTCATGTATGGCGGCCCCAGCCACATCGACACGTTCGATCACAAACCCGCCATGAAGGGCATGGATGGCAAGACCGTCGATGTCAAAACGTTCGGACGCGGCGGACACAAAGCCGGCGGCCGAATCGTTGAACCTCGCTGGGATTTCGCTCCCCACGGTGAGTGCGGCAAAATGGTCAGCACGCTGTTCCCCAATGTCGCCAAGCACGTCGACGACATCGCGTTCCTGCATTCGTTGACCGCGGACTCGCCGATTCACGGTTCCGCCATGCTGATGATGAACAGCGGCAAAATCCTGTCAGGCTCACCGGCCCTGGGATCATGGCTGACGTACGGACTCGGCAGTGAAAATCAAAACATGCCCGGCTTCGTCGTGATGCTCGACCCAACCGGCGGTCCCATCAGCGGAGCCAAAAACTGGTCCAGCGGTTACATGCCTGCGACCTACCAGGGCACCGTGTTCCGCACGGAAGGCAATCCGATTCTCGACTTGAACCCGCCTTCGGATTTCCCGCCTGGATTGCAACGTCGTTTGATCGATTCAATTCAAGATGCCAACCGTCGCCACCTCGTCCAACACGTCGGCGAAGAACCCTTGGCCTCGCGAATCTCCAGTTACGAACTGGCGTACCGAATGCAGTCCGCTGCACCGGAAGCCGTTGACCTCTCGGACGAAACCGAAGAAACGCTTTCGATGTACGGCGTCAACAATCCCAAGACGCAAGCCTTCGGCAAACGCTGCTTGCTTGCACGTCGCTTGGCACAGCGTGGCGTTCGGTTCATCCAGCTCTACAGCGGCGGCGCCCACAACGACGACAACTGGGACGCTCACGGCGACTTGGAAATCAACCACAACAAACACGCCGGCGCGACTGATCAACCGATCGCTGCGTTGCTGGCCGATCTGAAACGAACCGGCATGCTGGACGAAACCTTGGTCGTTTGGGGCGGCGAATTTGGCCGCCAACCCACCGCGGAATACGCCAACGGCAGCGGCCGAGATCACAACGCCTACGGATTCACCATGTGGATGGCGGGCGGAGGAATCAAAGGCGGCATCAGCCACGGCACCACTGACGAGCTCGGTGCTGCGGCGGTCGAAAACCCGCTGCACGTTCGCAACCTGCACGCCACGATCCTGCATCAAATGGGCCTTGATCCCAACCACCTGTCCTACTTCTACGGCGGCCTCGATCAAAAGCTCGTCGGAGTCGAACACGTACGCCCCATCCACGAGATCATCGCCTGACCGGCACCCAACCGCAGCCGACCTCTCGTTCCCAACCCGCCGCGTAAGCAAGGCCTCTCCGGCCTACCATTCCCAACCCGCCGCGTAAGCAAGGCTCAACCCGTAGCCGGATTCGCCAAGAATTCGGACCGCGACTACCCCTCGCCCCAACCCGCACCGAGCCCGCAAGTCACGGCATCTTCTCGCCGCAGCTCCGCAACCCAACCCGCAGCGCAAGCAAGGCCTCCCCGGCCTAACATTCCCAACCCGCCGCGCCAGCAAGGCTAAATCCGTAGCCGAATTCGCCAAGAATTCGGACCTCAACTACGCTCGCGCCACCTAATACCGAGCCTGCAAACCACGGCGTTTTCGCGCCGCATCTCCGCATCCCAACCCGCAGCGTCAGCAAGGCAACACAGCCCGCTCATTCTTCCTGCAAGTGCAACTCCGGTCAGCGCGGATACCAACCAAGCCTTGCCAATTGATCTGCCAGCCTCGCCTGAATACCCCCTCAAATGGTAGAGTCGCAGCAGCCATGTGAAACGTCTAAGATTTCCAACGCGCCAGTGAGTCAAGTGATATTGCTCAAACACCCCAACTCACTGGCCTCGTATCACGCGATTCCCCGAATACGACCCTAGTGAGTAGGGTTGAATCCATTGTTACCCGACTGAAGATTCATGTTCATCCCTGATTCAATATCTGCGGTCTGGTTTGCATTCTTGCTGATCTCAGGATCAGCCGATCTGGCTCAACAACAGCGGTACGCCGACACTGCCCGCAACGTCACTGTTGGAATGACTGCATCGGATGTTGAATCACTTCTTGGTCCCCCAACACAACTATTTGAGGCAGGAGGAATACTTTCGCTGGTATTCATCTACGATTGCCAGCCGAAGCACTACTGCTACGGGGCGTCGGTTCATCTTGACAACGTCATTCTACCGGGGCTTCCATTTGCTAACCCGTTTCCGATACAAGTTCGATCGTTTGGCTACGCTGACACGGATGTCGTAATTCGTTTGTCGGCGACCAACGAAGTAATGGCGACAACGATCCCTGAACTTCCGGACGTTCCGGAAGCGTTCCACGGTATACTTGATGCTCGCAACTTTATTTCGACACTCTGCTCGCTGGCGGTGTCGGCAAACGGCGGGTAACCATCACATGCACCGAAGTCGGGCTTGCGGGCATTTTCAAATGGAACATCAACCGTCCCGACTCGGTGATGTGTAACGTTCTGCCAATCAATTCACTTAATGTTGAAACAACTACGGAATGCGATCTTTGGCGAACGTCGCCAACCAGTACCAGCATCGATTGTTGTTGATCCGACACAGCTCGTGCTTACATGCGAGGACACATCCGCCACGATCTCAACTAAAGTCGACGGAAAAAACATTTCCCATCCGTTTACAGAATGGACTGGCGACATCGAATGCCGCATTTTGGATGGTCCGCTCGGATTCCAATTGTTCGCTGAGTCCATTACACCTAGCGAACGCAAACTTGATTTGGTCCGACGAATCGTCACTTACGAACATTCATTGAAGAGTGATGCACTGAATGCCGTTTTCAAGTTTTTCGACGGGCTTCGCCGTGACCATGGCGTCGACTTTTCCGGTGTCATTGACCATTGGTCGCACGACGCGGTTGCGAGACTGATGCACTCTCCTTGCTGCCTAATCGATGACATTGAAGACGACCCAGAATCCCACAGTCGATTCATAGTTTCGTTCTCGACCCAACTTGATGAAGAGCATGGTATCGATGTCCTGGTGAACCACTGGCAAATCGTTGACTGTGGCTGTCTCGTCTGACACAAAGCATGGCAGAACCATGTGATGAACGGGAGTTGCGGGCGTCGTCTTTTCGTGAGTTTGAGTTGATTGGCCGCAACCCCGTGATCACTGACGTTCGCCCTCAACGTGACCATGCCGTCGAATTCCCCTGATTCACCGAGTGACCCCGCCTTGCTCGGATCCTGGCGTGTAATGTCTACGGACATGATCGTGGGCAAGACCGTCTCATTGATCGGAGGACTTCCGGGAGAGTACGTCGAATTTACACCTGACGGACGCTATCGAGTGGACTTATTGGATCGCAGGCCCAGCGAGAGTCGATATTCGGCTGCCGTCTCGGAACCCGATAGCTCGCTCGATGTATGGAATGTCGGCCTTGAATCATTGATTGCGCAATGCATCTATCAAATAGATCGGGATAGGCTGACCGTGTGTGTCGCAGGCAACCATCGCCAGCGCCCTACGGAAATTCGGCGGGACGATGACAAGCTCTGGTGCGTCATCACATTTACACTTGCTGCACCGCCAAAAAGACGTAAGCGGGTAAAGTCCGAACCTCTGCTGAAGAACGGGTCGCTCATTCCTGCTGCGTTCATGAAAGCCCCCAACGAAGAATCGAAGTGAACGAATCGAGGGTGAACAATTGCGTGAACCGGAGCGGCGGATCACGCGGAATTTGAAGTCAACGTCAACCGCCGCCGCCCGGTTACGCTAGCCGTTACGCCATTGAATCGCGTCGGTCCATCTTACTTCCGTCGCTATCCACCCAAGATCGAACCGAGATTCCAACGACATCGCCATACGAGCCGCCGCGGCCGACCGCAGCACAAGACGCAACAACTAAATCCCGGGCCTGGCTTTTCGCTTGGTTGCTGGGATCGTGGTCGCCGCTGGTGTCGTTAGCGATCGAGTTAACGTTGTTCTCGGTCCCTGAACCAGGGATTACATACTGGGTTGGCGGACAGTTGCTCGCGATTATTGCTTCGTTCCGGCTTGGAAACGATTTCGCTTCCCATTTAGGATATGTTGGTGGCTCCGTATTGCTCAATGTGTTGCAACTTTGCATCATTTGGCTGGGCGTGTACTTGGCCTTCAAATTTGACCTTATGTGAACGCCCTTCTGAATTCACAGATTTGAATTCACAACGGCAAATAACATTTCCGTGTACCGGAGTCGCGTGCCAAGCGTTTTAACAATGGTTAACTTTCTCGACGCGACCCGGTTACGGCTAGCATTCGTCCAACCAATATTGCCACCAGATCAAATGATACGATTTGCCAGACTTTTTACGGTATTGTTGGTCTTGTTTTTGCAGTGCATTGGATGTTCCGACGAAGAGCCCAAAGGCAAGGTTGGGTTGGTCTTGGAAGTCTGTACGTTCACGGCAGACTTCGCCAAAACTGACATCGAAAGTGTCGATCCAGATACAACCGTTGGTGAGGCCTTGTCGGGAGGAAATCTTACGGCAGATCTGCTTGCCGAAGCACTCTACACGCAGTCTCTCGAATCCAAGTTTGGCGTACAACAGTTCACGAACGCTGTACTTTCGGAAGCGTCTGCACGTGAACGCGGCGGGGAAAAGTTCAGAGGAGTTCCTTTGATGTCTTTCTCGATGGACGATATCGCTGAGCTGATCGAACAGCAGCGGCGAGACAATCCAGAGTGATTCAGTTTCACCGCAAGGCGAGATCAAAGGGCACGGAGGTCTTGCTGACTGCCAGGCTCTATCACTGACCCCCGCCCTTTTTTCTTAGCCGCAGTCGCAGGCTTGCTTGGCGACAACGCTTTGATCGACCGACGCACTTCACCGGGCCCCTACTGGTTTATGATGGCACTCCAAACTTTGGTTCTAATCGGCATGCCGATACTCATCGCCCTGGCTGGATAAGCAGGGCTGCAGAAATGATTGGAATGAATTTCATGAGCCATTTGCGTGATCGCTCCGGTCGTGCATGGGAACCGTGGCTAACACCCAATGGCACACAGACGCGAAGCCTCCTGGCGATCTGCTTCGTCGCAGTGCTTTTCGCCGGTTGCGAGGAGTGGCAGGCCCATGACTGACCAAACGATCGACATCTATTCAAACACCAATATGGAGGTTGTTTGATGGGCTGCGTTCCTTTCCCTGTACAACGATGACTGGAGCCCCTCGGGCTCATCGCCTCTCCTCTCGCCAAACAAAACCGTGTTCAAAAGCAAACCCAAGTCGTCCAACCCTGCGAAACTGAAACTGTCAAAAGATCTTTGGAGGCAAATCGAACCGGAGAAATTCGGTTTCACTGCGATGGCCAAAGACATCATGATCGCAACTTCCGGAAAACACACTGGCTACACCGGTTTATCCCAAGCCTTGCACATTGGTGATGTCGACGCGGGGTGGGTTGTCTCTGTAAAGCGCCCAATGGTGGCTGCGTACTCCATCGAACTTGACGCGGTTGTGCTCTTGGAAATGAACAAAGACTGGCCCGGTGTTGCATCATGGAAAAGAGGCCAACGGATCCTCGTGGTGAATGTCTATCCGCTGGACGGTCGCTCTGACCCACGAATTCCACCAGGTCCGAATTCACATGATCGTTTCCGAGATTTCAATCCGATTGTCCCTGCTCTGATTTGTTCGGATAGCAAAAGGATTGATTCCCTAATGCGATCGATACCAGAAAACATTTGGCAGCGTTCTTTGGAACACGCCAAGCTCGCAACATCCGTCGAGTCTCCATATATCCGCGATGGTCGTCCGTCACTCGCGGTACTTGGCTTTGCAATGTAAGCAGTCCGGGCAAGATCAAAGGGCACGGAGGTCATCTTGGCTGCCAGGCTCTATCTATGCCCGCCCCTTCTTCCTATTCTTACATCTGCCAGTTCGACTTCACCGTTGACGGCACAAGTCATTGGCGTGACACACTGAATCTCGTGCGTTCGGAATTTGGCGCCGACTACTATTGCAACAGCCAAGAAAAGGGGACGGGGGTCAAAAACAACGCATCACGCCAATTGACCCCCGTCCCCTTTTCCGAGTCCGTCCCCTTTTCCGAGTCAAACTTTGGTTCTAATCGGAATGCCGATACTCATCGCCCTGGCTGGATAAGCAGGGCTGCAGAAATGATTGGAATGAATTTCATGAGCCATTTGCGTGATCGCTCCGGTCGTGCATGGGAACCGTGGCTAACACCCAATGGCACACAGACGCGAAGCCTCCTGGCGATCTGCTTCGTCGCAGTGCTTTTCGCCGGTTGCGAGGAGTGGCAGGCCCATGACTGACCAAACGATCGACATCTATTCAAACACCAATATGGAGGTTGTTTGATGGGCTGCGTTCCTTTCCCTGTACAACGATGACTGGAGCCCCTCGGGCTCATCGCCTCTCCTCTCGCCAAACAAAACCGTGTTCAAAAGCAAACCCAAGTCGTCCAACCCTGCGAAACTGAAACTGTCAAAAGATCTTTGGAGGCAAATCGAACCGGAGAAATTCGGTTTCACTGCGATGGCCAAAGACATCATGATCGCAACTTCCGGAAAACACACTGGCTACACCGGTTTATCCCAAGCCTTGCACATTGGTGATGTCGACGCGGGGTGGGTTGTCTCTGTAAAGCGCCCAATGGTGGCTGCGTACTCCATCGAACTTGACGCGGTTGTGCTCTTGGAAATGAACAAAGACTGGCCCGGTGTTGCATCATGGAAAAGAGGCCAACGGATCCTCGTGGTGAATGTCTATCCGCTGGACGGTCGCTCTGACCCACGAATTCCACCAGGTCCGAATTCACATGATCGTTTCCGAGATTTCAATCCGATTGTCCCTGCTCTGATTTGTTCGGATAGCAAAAGGATTGATTCCCTAATGCGATCGATACCAGAAAACATTTGGCAGCGTTCTTTGGAACACGCCAAGCTCGCAACATCCGTCGAGTCTCCATATATCCGCGATGGTCGTCCTTCACTCGCGGTACTTGGCTTTGCGATGTAGGCAGTCCGGGCAAGATCAAAGGGGACGGAGGTCTTGGCTGCCAGGCTCTATCTATGCCCCGTCCCTACTTCTTATTCTTACATCGGCCAGTTCGACTTCACCGTTGACGGCACAAGTCATTGGCGTGACGCACTGAATTTCGTGCGTTCGGAATTTGGCACCGACTACTATTGCCGCGAAACCGTTTGCTTTGTCTGACGACGAAGCCTTACAATCGTCTACTACGTTTGACTCGGAAAGTGCGGACGACAGCATCACGTCGTGCGAACTTTCTCCGGTCAGCGACTGGGAACCGATCGACACCTGGCGTTCGCAATGGTGGCCTGAACTCCCAAGCGGATATCGACGCGAGTGCCTCCCGGAACTCGATTGAATTTGCACAAAATCATGCCGTGCACCGAAGCACGACATAGCGATTTTACAAATGGAAACACGCTGGCGGTGCTCCGTGACGACTCCGTTCTGTCAGAAATCTGTCACCCATGCACGATGAGGATCAGGATGAGATTTCGCAGCTTTGCCGTCCCGCTCGTTTTCTACACGCTCACGACCTTTGCTTCTGAGCTACCCGCCCAGAATCCGACGCCAGAGTTGATCGCACGGCAGCGATTTAACCAGGTGTTCGTCAAGGTGATCATCCCGGTCACCGATCGGACTCCGAAGCAAAATGGACCCGTCGTCGAGTCCTGGGTTGCCGAGCAACTCAAAGAGCTGGGCAAGACCGGGTATTTCGCTGTCACAGACTGGGTGCCTGTTTGTGACGGGCTGCTTGAAGACGATATCGTCGACAATGACGTATGGGATGGTCGTCTTGACGGCAAACACCCCTTTTGCCCTGTCGGCGGAGACATTCCTGAACGCAGAAACGGACGCGTGCTGGTGAGCGTTGTTGGCTGGTCGCCAGCCTCAGGATATGAGGCGAGAGCCACACTGGCGGATGAACCTGGGACTCGAGCAGTTGAGCCCGTGCTGTATTATATCTGTCAGCGGAGAGAAAAGGCCAGCTCAGGGCGAGCAGCCGATGGCCTACGTGGCCGTCATCATTGGGCCACCACCTCAAAAGCCTGTCACGTCACCCAACAATGGCGAATAGGCAGCATCGTGCATCACACTGAAACGCCGCATCGGGCGGTCGCAAATTGAAAACACATTGGCCGCACTTGGTGATTGCTGCAGCTATCCTACTTATAGTCAATTGCTCCAACTGCCTTCTCGCTTAGGAAATACTATGAGACTTCCACGACTGTTGATCCTGTCCGGCTTCGGTGGCATTGCGACTTTCGCCCTTGCGAACATGCTGCCATCGTCATTCATCGCCGATACCGTTAGTAGCATGGGGGCGCTTTACGGAATCCTCCTGTTCACAACCGGGATCTTTGCGATTGCCTCGGCTTTGGCGAACGATCTGTTGAACGCGCCTAATGGTGCGGTTTTGAAATCACGTTGGATTGTCTTCTTGCCAGCGATCATTGGCGTTGTCGGCGTATGCCACGGCTACCTCAGCATGGCACCCTATCGCTCTGTGCTTCCCGAGGACATCGCTTTTCCTCACAACACCATCTGGGCCACCATGACTGTCGGCGCGCTGCTCACACTCGCGGCTACGGCGATCATGTTCGCTAGGCAGCGTTCAAGCGACGAGCCAACGTTACTTCCTCGCTGACGTATTTCATTGCGTCTCGGATTTCAATTCACATCGACGGTCAACCACAACGTGCCCCGGCGCACGCGTCCTGAGCGGTTTAGCCTGTAAAGACTTTTCGATGCATTCCCGGTTACGCGTGACATCCCCCGACTGAAATGCCTCGACACCCCAAGGAACCACGGCCATTTCATTTGCCGCCAAATCGCACGATCCAAATCCGTACGCGGCGTCTGCGTCGGTTTGCGATGCAGCCCTAGTTGACAGGGTACCAGCTCGGGCTCCCTGGATGCGTCGGCTCATTGTGCTGCAAGCAATTGTGATAGTCACCTCACTCGCCGTCGAAGCTTACCGGCACGAGACCATTATCGGTTCTGGTCCAATCTTCTCGCTCGTTGGACTGGTCATCGCTATTCTCGCACTCCGAAATCGCGATCATGCTGCAATGGTTTTTGGCGGTTCCGCAATCGCGTTCGCTTCGCTAATCGTATTCTTGATAAACTACAACTCCTGGGGACCTCCACAAGGGAATCGTCCAATTACCATCCTGTCATTCACTTACGCAGCGTTCGCGCTTCCGGTCTCTGCTTGGCTTGCTTTCGCGGGGCCAAAGTCGGCTCGGTGATGCACGAAGTTGTTTCACTTGATGTTTCTTCAATGCGAATCACGTACAAAGACGCAATTGAGAACCTCGGCTTGTTTGCAAGTTTGCGGCCTTTTGATCCGAGCGTGTTTGGAACACCACCGCTTGGAATTGATGTACCTGAAAGCGATATCGACATCGCTTGTCATTGTTCAATTCAATGCGTACGGATGGGACTTTGAGATCTTCTGCCAACCAATCCCGACGAATAGCCAGTGGGGCGTACGGCACTTTCGGATTGAACAGCGGTTGCTTGCGTTGTCTCCTGATCTAAGACCAGCGGTGTCGGCGTTGAAACGGTCGGGAATGAAAACTGAACCTGCATTTGCCGAAACCCTTGGATTGCCTGGTGATCCCTACGTCGCAATCCTTGGTCTCGAGCAAACCGACGAAACGGAACTGTTGGCGATAGCTACGGCGCGATGAATGATGGGATCGCAATGCGCTGCACGCGATGGTGATCTGCGATGGTCGCACGAAATGGCTCCGCCCCTTTCTATTTGGCCGACAAACAACTTATCGTCAGACGGTGCTGCAGCGCCGAACCGCTAATTATGACAAGGCACACTACGAAAGTGTTGAGAGAAAACGAAATCATTCCAATTGAGATCTTCGCCATGCAGTTTCGACTCGGCCTCGTGCGTGCCGCAACCGCCGGACTGGCGTTCTGGAACGCGACCTTTTCCTTCCCGCCCAATGACGAATGGCCACCCATCTCAGAAGATGAATTCATCCGGCGATGTTCGCCGGGCGTCGATCGAGAACGTGCACTCAGAGTTCGTCGAATCATTGCGGAACAACTGGATATCGATTACGACCGAATCTATCCGGAACAACGCTTCGTCGAAGATTTGGGATGCGATTGACTCTGTCGACCGCTGCGAGCCGACCACTGCGTATCCAATGGTGACGCACTTCTCTCGGACCGAGGTCCGCACTTGAGATGCCGCCCAACAAATCCAAACTTTTACGCCGCCGACGACCTATGAAATTATACGTCTTGAAGATTGGCATTTTCGCAATGATGGCGTTGCTATTGAAAACGCACTCCTCTGCAGATGAATTCAAGGTTTACGGAACGACCACCGCATTCTCAGTCACGCCAGAAATCTTGGCGAAAACGCCGAAATGGAACGTCGGTGAGGAGCCGATTCCTTGCGACGTTGCCAAGGCGATCCAGATTGCAAAGACCCGACACGAACGAACAAAGTTCACTGGATTCGGCAACCTGCACGCGTGGGCGTTTCACCGTGCCGTGCTCGTTTCAGCGGATGAGAATCGCTTCTACTGGCTAGTAACGTACAAGGGTCCGTATGATGCGTCTCTGTTTAAGGGTCCGGGCGGCTATTCGTACCCGGGAGCCACTACCCGCTACATCCACTATCCGGTTCTGATGAACGGACAGCTAGCACCCGAGCTGCCTCCAAACGAAAAACCAAAGCGAACTCCGAGCGAAACGCTCGAGCACCTTGAGTTTCGCAACTGCCTTGAAAAAGCAGGCTGGCCACACCTATCAAATGAATTCACCGAATTTCTTGATTCTCGGATCGAGGATCCATTTGCTCCCGCGAGCAACGAACCGAACGTGCCATAGGCAACTGTTGCTGCATTGCGACGGCCCCGTCCGGGGCGGTGCGGCGTCTGATGGATCGGTACTCGGGGTTGCCACCCCGAGCTACTGAAGCGGACTCCTCCGGAGCCAGTTTGATTGACGATTTGAATGGTGTCGTCTTGGCCAGTGGTTTGTCAGGCTTGAAACCTGTACCTGGCCGAACCGGAGGGCTCGCGCCCTGACGCTAGAAATGGTAGCGGAACGGCGCGAGCCGTCCGGTGTCACCCCGAGTTGCTTCATTGCAAAACTATCAGTACTTGGGGATGCCGCCCCGAGCTACTGATGCGGACTCCTCCGGAGCCAGTTTGATTGACGATTTGAATGGTGTCGTGTTGGTCAGTGGTTTTTCAGGCTTGAAACCTGTAGTTGGCCGAACCGGAGGGCTCGCGCCCTGCCGCTAAAACTGGTAGCGGAATGGCGCGAGCCGTCCGGTGTCACCCCGAGTTGCTTCATTGAGAAATTACTGGCACAACGCGTGTCATCTGCTTGTGCCAATGGCCCATCGCCCGGCTTCCCGGTGGGACATACCTGGCCAGCGGGCGATCGAACACCATTGGCTGATGTTCGGAATTTGCCAACGCTACGCCGGCCATCGATGTGACATCAACTTCAAAGACAGATCAGCTCTTCCTGTCGGTTGCTGACGGGTACATCCAAGTTACGAAGTCGGGAAATGATTTCGCCGCACAGCTCTCGGTAGCGGGCTGCGAATTGGCGTCCGTACTTGGCATCGCAGTTCGGTAGCGGTTTGCTCAGTTCGCGCGGGTCAACGGCCCGGGCCAATTGAGCCGCGTTGGGGATAACGGATTCGAATGGTGTTGGTAGCATCGAATACGGTTCCGCAACCATTGCACGGTGCAGAGGTGTTTGTTGACGATACAACGTCCATAGTGTGCCGAGCGTGTCGACGCGAAAGCGTTTGAGCCGATCGACCAGGTTCGCTGAGCCACGCACCGACAATTGATCTGGGATCGATGGAATCACGCAGCCATCCGCGATCCGCAAGAACATTTTGACTTGCATCGCGATGCTCGGCGGGCAATCGACGATCACAAAGTCATACAGTTCGTTGAGCCACTTCTTCGCACCAGGCATTTGCTTCTTGATCTGTGTGAACAACTCTCGCTCGGTTTGGAACAAACCCGCACGACGCTTGGAGCGGAAGGCGTTGCTGTAAAAGTCATCGATCCGAAACGAACACGGGATCACATCCAAGAAGTCGTGCACGGTCGCGACATTGGATGTCTGTTCCGAGATGAACGATCGAAGGTCATCGACCTCAAAATCCGGATCGCACATATCCAAGAAGACATCGTGAAGCGTGCGTTTGCGGTTCTCGCACTGAAGCATTCTCTTCTCGCCCAGCAACAACTCGCCCGCCATGCTTTGGTGATCCGCATCGATTACCAAAGTCTTGAACCCTTCCTCCGCCAATGTCTCTGCGATTGCGACTGTCGACGCGGTTTTTCCAACTCCGCCTTTGAGATTGATCATCAAGAGTACAGGCATGGGCTTTCAGTGGGTTGAAGGATTTGGATGCTTTCAGCGATCACCACACCCGAGAGGGGAGCAGATCCACTCAAGAATTCATCACAAACTCACGCATGCTCAAATCGAGCAGGCTAGAAACCCATGAATTGGCTGCAGATGGCCGCAGACTTCGCCCATCCCGGCCAAAGCTTGCGGCACCTTTATCCCGCGTCATCGGATCAAACGTTCAATCAGGCGTCGTAGATCCGCCGCAATTCATCCGGTGACGCACCCCTGGCAAATGCTCGTTGAATCCGCCAATTCAGCAACGTCTGGCGGATGACGCCGCGTTGCTGCCATCGCCGTGGGTCAACCGCTACCGGCCCAGCCAACAGAGTCGCGGGCGTCTGCTTGCGAAGCTCCGCCGAGAGCATCACATCTTCCATCAGTCCAACCGCGGCGAAACCACCGACTCGCTCGTACAACTCGCGATGAACAAAGATCGCTTGGTCGCCGAAGAGGTTCGACCGGACTCGTGCCCGCCAGGCGTTTCCCCATTCGAGCAATCGATATCGAAAACCACCCGCCTCAATTCTCTGACGAAACCCACCCCACTCCGGCCAGTCAGCCTCGCGAATTTGCTCCAGGGCATCGACTGGCAAACGATTGTCAGCGTGCAGGAACAACAGCAGATCGCCGGTCGCTTGTTCGGCTGCCGCTCGCAACTGCACGCCGCGACCTGAAGGAGAACGCAACCAACGCACGCGGGGTTCGTTCATGGCATCGATGATGGCGATGGTTTCGTCTTGGCTTCCACCATCGCTCACGATGACTTCCGCGGCACCGCATTGCAAAGCGGAGGATACACACGCCTCGATATTGGCCGCTTCATTCCAAGTCGGAACGATGACGCTGAGCTTCATTAGACCGTCTGGACATGACGCAGACGTGAATAAGCCAGCGGTCCGATGATCAACAACGGGATCCAAGCGGCGATGCCGGGCGTGATCAAGTTGGTGCTTCCGCCCAGTGTGCTCGCGATGGTCTTTAAAGCAAAGAATCCGATGATCAAACCCACCGCGGATCCGATCAACACAAACAGTTTGCGGCCGCGGCGGTTGACCACCATTGGCAGCACCAACAAAATCAGAGCGAAGTCCAACGGAGCTCTGATGATGCGTTCGTGGGTTGTGGTTCGCAGTGCCATGCTGCTGTGGACGGCTGGGTTGCGAACTCGGCCAGCCAATTCCATCACGGATGCGAGCTTCGTCGCAGTGTCTTGCGTTTGCAGCATGTTGGGGTGGATGCTGGTAACGACGAAGCACTCTGTCGGCCCCAACCAAGGTTGATCCGCTGGCGTCAGAATCACCAAGTCTTCTCTCGACGCAAGGCCCACCGAGGGGACATCGCCAAGTTGCTCGGGACGCCGAACTCCACGCAGCAAATACCCTGTTATGTCTGGCATGCCAGTTCGGCCCGCCAGATCAGTCCAGCTGGTTCGCTTGCCATCGACACCCGATGCCGCTTCGTCGATCGAAGCCAACTGCGATGAAGCCGTCGTCGATTGTGGTTGCTCGGTCGGGCCCATTTCGGATCGCCATTCCGCCATCGCCACTGGGTCCCACCAGATCGCTTCGCGGGCCAGCAACACGTCGCCGAACCCAGCGTACTCGCTGTAGAGTCGAAAGTTCGGACGCGAGATGACTCGCCCGAGCGTTCGCAATTTGTCACCTTCGATCAAAATCCCGGACGACTGATCGTAAGTCGGCATCACGGCTTGTTCGATGTCACCGGACAGGTTCTTGGCTTTCATCGTCAACGAGTCGCGAAAACGGGGGATCACCCATTCGCGGTTGGCGAGCTGCACCGAAATGATGACCAGCGATGCGATCACCATCGGACGAAGAATGCGTCCGTGGGAAACTCCGGCGGACAACGTCGCGGTCAGCTCTCCGGTTCTGCGAAGCCATCCCGCGGTGAACAAGAACGCCATCAGCGTGATGATCGTGCCAGTCATGTCGAAGAGCAGCAGCAAATACGGCCCGTAGAACTTGGCCAGCACCAGCGGCAACGAATCGCCCACTTTTGACTGGGCGATCAAATCGTCCATCGCCGTGAAGGCGTGAAACACGATGAAGATGCCCGCCAACGACAAAAAGCACACACAAACGGTGCGCAAAAAGAGGATCAGGACGTAGCGATCGATCTGGGTCACGATGCGGCGAACAGGGCTTTTGAGAGCGAGACTTCGAAAAGTAGGGTGGACGTGGGAAAACGGATTTCTCCCATCCCACTTCACCATCGCAGCCAACCCATCCACGCCTCAAGATCAATCGGCGGTGGCTAGATTTGTAGCACGGTGGTCTCTACCGTGAGTTTGCGCTCGGCTGGCTGGGAGGCCCCAGCCAGCTACGATTTGGTTGCGATGGTTGGATCAGTCGACCAGTTGGGCGCCGGGGGGCAGTGGGTCGGCGTGGATGATCACGTCGCCTTGCGAGTCAACTCGATTCGATCGGTAGGATCGAGGTGCGAACGAGTCGCTTTGGATGGCTCCGCCGTATCCATCGGTGGGATAGCCGCTGCCGGGGACGATGGTTTCGCCGTAGCCGAGCGTGCCGCTGCCGAGATACGGGTCGACCGAGCCTTCGTAGTAACCTGGCATGCTGGCACTGTACTCGCTGCCGCAACCATCGCCGACGTAGGCCTGCGTCGTTGGGCAAGTCGTGCAGGTTCCGGCCGAGGCTTGGGGTGCTGCATAAGGAACGTAGGCAGGTGCGGGAGCGTACACAGGTTGCTGTGGAATGACCGCGGGTGCCGCGACGGCGGGCCCACGATTGAACAAACCACATGAACCAGTGTTGCAACCACCAGCGGCGGGTGCCGGTGGCGGAGCGAATGGGTTGACGGCGCGACCAACGGCACCGACGCGATTGCAAAGACCACAGTTTGCACCGCGGCCGAAGAAGAAGTTTCTCATTCCTGAACAGCCGGTCGAGGTAACGGTGACCGTCACGATCGTCAGGAGCGTTAGAGTTCGGATAGACATCAGAGTTTCCTTGACTGGCAAAGCAGGCGGATCGGGCAAGGTGGACCTAACGGACAAACCGAGCCTAAACGTTGGCCTTGGCATCAAGACCACTCAAAAGTAGGACGCTCTGCGTGTTGTGCAAACGCAACACGCTAATTTTGGGCAACAATTTGTTGACAAAACGCCACATCCCACCTTCAGAAGGGCTGTGGTAGCTTGGACGCCCCGCACGATTCATACGACCCATTTGATTGTTCGCATGATGCAGCTCCCTCACCCCAACGACCGCAAGTCGCTGATGACCAACCTCATCAACGGCCGATCATCCGGTTCCCTTTCCTGTCCCACCGCCAGACGAAGTGTGCTGCCGCATGCAATCGTTTCCGTGCGGTCCAGCATCGCACTGGGCATCACGCTGTGCATTGCGTTCGCGGTGCAAGCGACGATCGCTAATGCGGGTCAGCCGCTGTTGCTCGATTCGACTGGGTTCTCCAAGCCGCTCGCATTGCCCGCATCCAGCGATTGGACTTCCACCGAAACCATCGCGGCAACAGAAGTTGCTGAGCTGGAACGAGCCGAAGAGATTGAGCGGAACGCGGAGAACGAACTGGGCGATTCCGAAACGTTTGTCTCCAGCAAGTCGATCGCCCCGACGTTTCAACCGTCCTCGATGATTCCATCGAACTCCTTCGCGATTCCGTCGCCATCCAGTCTGCAGCAATGCTTGACCAGCGATCGCTACTGGTTGATTAGCACGCGGCACATCACCAGCTCTGCTTGCCGAGCCAACCTGCAGAATCCTAACTTTCGCATCTCACGCCTGGATCGCTGCGGACGAATCACGCCATCCAGTCTCGATGAATACCTCGGGACGTTCGCGCCGAATCGCCCGCGAGTGATTTATGTGCACGGCAACCGACGCTCCGCTTCGCTGGCCATCGAACGCGGGATGGGCGTTGCTCGCGAATTGGAATCCAATCGTTGTGGGCACTTGCCGATGGATTTTGTGATTTGGAGTTGGCAGAGCGATCGCGAAACGTTTGCGATCTCCGACGCGCGGATCAAAGCGGAACGCACCGATGCCCAAGGTTTGTACCTGGCTTGGTTGTTGCGTCGTCATGTCGAAGCCGCCCAGCCAACTTCGCTGATTGGCTTCAGTTTCGGTGGCCGGATCGTCACCGGCAGCCTGCATGCATTGGCGGGTGGCGCGATCGGACGCCGACGATTGAATGAAGAGCCCGTGTTGGCAGCCAACTTGGACGTCGGGTTGCTCGCCCCGGCCATCCAGAGCGATTGGTTGACACCTCATGGGTACCACCGTCTCGCGACGCAGAACATGAATCGCCTGGTGCTGCTGTACAACCGCCGCGACGCGATTCTCAAGAACTACTGGTTGCTGTCACGAATCCGTGGCACGTCGGCGCTCGGATACACCGGCCCAACCCGTTTCGCGGCTCGCTATGACGGTTCGCCACTGCCGGTGCGTTCGCGGGACTGCTCACCCACCGTCGGCAAGGCTCACTCGGAAGTGGATTACTACGAGCGGTCGTGTTACGCCGGTCGAGAAATGGCATCGTTGCTGGCCAGCAGCCTGCAAATCGATTGACGGGCCGTCTCGAAAAGCGGTGGCGATCGAGCTGCCAATCCAACCAGCCGCATCGCGTTGGCGTTCGGTTCGTCGCTGTTGCCCGTGGACAACGCACATCGGCTGTGCTGATGAATCCATGAAATATATTCAGTTGAAAGCTGCTGACGTTGCTTTCCCACTGATTGCGAAACTGGTCGGTGAACTTGCCGCAAGCCGGACAGATTGACTGAGCCGAGAAGATTGCCTGTTGGTTGCGACGCGCGAAAGTGCGAACGCGTTGTACCGAACCGATCGATCACGACGATTCGAAGGATGTCGCGAAGGATGTGCGACGTTTACTTCGTTCGGTTTCGCAGGATGCAGTGCCGCCAGTCATATGAAAGTCACCCCACTTCACACGTCGATTCCCGTTTTGTTGGTCGTGATGTTGGCTGGTTGGGCCAGCAACGAGTGCCGAGCCGATTGGCCATTTCCGTTGTTGCGGCCTGACGGAGCTCAACGGATCGATGTGATCGGGCCCGTCGGCAGCCGGATGCCGGAATCGTATCGCCGCCAATACAACCGGCCGACTTATATGGGTGGCAAGACGGCAGCGTTCATCGCTCCGTCCAGCCAAGAAGCACGGGCGTGGCAGCGAGCCGATGCGTTAGGACTGTACGACAACAACGGAATCAAAGGCGCGGTGCACGGCAAGCACTGCCCGCCTGAACGAGTCGAGCAACATTACTTCTATCCCAAACCCTGGGAAGTTTTGACGGTCGGCCCGCGTCGTTCGGTCGCCACCGACCCCAACGACGCTGATCGGTACCAGGAACCAGTGTTGATGACCGAAGTCGCACAAGAATTGGAAAAAGCCGAGACGCTGCACCGTCCTTCACCCGACGAATTGGAAGCGATCACGCCGGAACTTCCTGAACCCGTGCAAGACCCAGCCGCCGACGCATTGGACTTGAACGACCAATCGTCCGTCCCCGCGATCCGCGAGCCTGTCTTTGTGGCTCCCGTCAGCGGTTTGATTCATCGATAAGCCGGAAGAAAAGCAGCATCTGTTGTCGGAGCGTCAACACCACACATTGGACAATCCAGCGTTCGCCCTGGTTGTACGCGGGAACAGTGGCGTTTGCCAAAATAGCCGGGAAGCCGATGCCACTTTTTCGGACAAATCCCGCGTCCGCTTTCCTTGACCAACGGGCCAACCGTCAGTAATCTGTGGTTATGCGGGGATCCACCCCGTTCCCGCCTGCCACCCCCACACGGCTACCAAATCGGTTTCTCCCCGAGATCGATTCGGATCGGCGATGATTTTTCGTCCCCTTGCAGTTGCTTGGAAGGAAATTCGTCGTGACAGATATTTCGTTGGTCTCGTTGTCCATTCGGACACCGCGATCCCCACTTCCCCACCTAGCCGTCGTGGGACTTTTCTTTTTCTCTGCCATCGGCGCCCCACCGATCTTGGCAGAGGACGAACCCGATGCGACCGAAATTGCCCCTTCGGTCGCGGGTTCGAAATTAGATGCTGATTCAAAAACGATCAGCTATCACGACGACGTCCTGCCGATCTTGCGAGCCAACTGCTTCGGGTGCCACCAAGGTGCCAAGCAACTCGGCGAATACGTCATGACCGACTTCTCCGGGATGTTGAGCGGCGGCGAAAGCGGTGACGCGGCGATCGTTCCCGGTGATTCCGAGTCGAGTAATTTGGTTTCGTTGATCACGTCGCACGATGGCGTCGCGGAGATGCCCAAGGCTCCTCGGAAACCGTTGCACGAAACGGAAGTCGACACGATTCGGCGATGGATCGACCAAGGTGCGAAGAACGACTCACCCGAGTCCGCCGGACCACGTTTTGATGCGGACCATCCGCCCGTCTACGCCGGTGCGCCAACCTTGCCATCGATGGACCTCTCGCCCAACGAGACCTCGCTCGCGGTCGCCGGCTACCACGAGATCTGCCTGATCGATCCGAAGACCAGCGAAATGCAATCGCGTTTGGTTGGAATGTCGCCTCGCATCAACTCCGTCCGTTTCTCACCGGACGGTTCACGCATCGCCGCGGCAGGTGGCACGCCCGGCGAACTGGGTGAACTTCAGATTTGGAACGCATCCACCGGCGAACTGGAACTGTCTCGCCTGATCACTTACGACACCATCACCGGTTTGTCATGGTCGCCCGACGGAACCAAGATCGCCATCGGAGCCAACGACAACACCGTGCGAGCGCTCGACGCATCGACGGGCGAACAAGTCTTGTTCCAAGGTGCCCATGAGGACTGGATTCGTGACACGGTGTTCACGCCCGATGGAAAGCACCTGGTTTCCGTCGCTCGCGACATGACTTGCAAGTTGACCGAAGTCGAAACGGAACGCTTCATCGACAACGTGACTTCGATCACCCCCGGTGCCTTGTCCGGCGGCCTTTCCAGCGTCGCAATGCATCCGACTCGCGATGAGATCGTTGTCGGTGGTGCCGATGGCGTGACCAAGGTCTACCGAGTCTTCCGACAAACGAAACGTCAAATCGGTGACGATGCGAATTTGATCCGAAACCTGCCGCGTCTCAACGGTCGCATCCGCCAAGTCGTTGTGAATTCCACGGGAACGCACATCGCCGCCGTTGCCACGATCGATGGCCATTCGGAACTGCGAGTTTGGAAGTACGACTTCACCGGCGAATTGACTGATCTGCTGAAAACGATCCTCGGCAAACGAGTCGCCAATCGATCCAGAAACGGAAAGAAAGTCGTCGACGAAGCAGTCAATGCCCCCGTCACACAAACGCTCCATTTTGAATTGCCCAACGCCGCGGCCTACGCAATCGAACTTGCTGACGACGGAAGTGTGTATGTCTCCGCCAACGATGGCCAGATCCGTCACCTTGATCCAACCGGCAAACTCGTTCGAACGTTTCACGCGGTGCCGCAGTCTTTAGCGGAAGGGCGCGAGCCCTCCGGTTCCACTGCACCGGGCGGCTTGCGCCACTCCGCCAAGGGCGAAGGTCCTAGCGGGACCGATCGCGAGCTGGACTTCACATCCACCGCCAAAACTGACGATTTACCTTCCGAATCGCCGGTCAATTCGTCGGAACTGGTCGAACTTTCCGTCGTCCCCGAATCCATCTCGCTGACGTCACCTTACGACTACGTGCAACTGGTCGCGATCGGGACGCTCGCCGATGGTTCCACCGTCGACGTCACGCGGCAAATCGAGATCACCGGATCCGAAGACTACGTGGCGTCACCGAGCGGGTTGATTCGACCGCAACACGATGCGACTGGAGAAGTCACGGTCAAACTCAGATCGCACCAACACACGCTGCCGATCGAGATCACCGGTCAAGGCGATGCCTCCGTCGACTTCATTCGCGACGTCAATCCGGTCCTTTCTCGCTTGGGTTGCAATCAAGGAACCTGCCACGGAGCCCAGAAGGGGAAGAACGGATTCCGGCTGTCGCTTCGCGGTTACGATCCGATCTTCGACATCCGAGCCCTGACGGATGACTTGGCCGCGCGACGCATCAACCCGTCCGCTCCCGACGACTCAATGATGCTCCGCAAACCGCTGGGCATCACGCCTCACGAAGGCGGAACGCTGATGAAGAAGGGCGATCCCTATCACGCGGTGCTGCATCGCTGGATCGCCGACGGTTCGAAACTCGATTTGGAAACTCCCCGCGTCTCATCGTTGGAAGTGTTTCCCAAGAACCCGGTGGTTCAATCCACCGACGCTCACCAACAAGTCCGCATCGTCGCGACCTACGCCAACGGCGATTCGCGTGATGTCACGCAAGAGGCATTCGTCAGCTCTGGTAACACCGAAGTCGCCACCGCCGAAGCCGGTGGCATGCTCAGTGCCGTTCGCCGCGGGGAAGCTCCCGTGCTGGCTCGATTCGAAGGTGCCTACGCTGCAACGACGCTGACCGTGATGGGCGATCGTTCCGGGTATGAACAAGCGAATGTGGAAACCTGGGGCCGAATCGACGAAATGGTCGCTCAGAAATGGGACCGAATGAAGATCGTCCCCAGCGAAGTCGCGGACGACGCGACCTTCCTGCGTCGCTTGCACTTGGACCTGACCGGGTTGCCCCCATCCAGCCAAACCGTTCGCGAATTCCTGGCGGATGAAACGCCCAGCAAACTCAAACGCCAAGCCGTCATCGATCGCTTGATCGGCAACGAAGACTTTGTCGAATACTGGACGAACAAGTGGGCCGATCTGCTGCAGGTCAACCGAAAGTTCCTCGGTGTCGAAGGCACCAAACTTTATCGCGATTGGATTCGAAAGGCGGTCGAAGAGAATCGCCCTTATGACGAATTCGCCTATCAAATCCTGACGGCATCCGGTTCCAACCAAACCAATCCCGCTGCGTCGTACTACAAAGTCCTCCGGACCCCCGAGGACACGATGGAAAACACGACGCATTTGTTCCTGGGAATCCGCTTCAATTGCAACAAGTGCCACGACCATCCGTTCGAACGCTGGACCCAAGACCAGTACTACGAACTTGCCGCCTACTTCGCAAAAGTCGACCGGAAGAAGGATCCCAAATCGGGCAACAAAAAGATCGGCGGCACGGCGGTCGAAGGTGCGACACCGCTGTTCGAGATCATCGCCGACTCGGCTGACTCGGAAGTCCAGCACGCTCGCACCGGTGAAGATGTTGTGCCTTCGTTCCCTTATGAATTGGCCGGCAATGCCGTCCCTGAACCTGCTCAACATCAGACACAAGTCGCTCAACCCAACGATCAAACGTTGGTTTCAAGTTCCAGCGATTCACCGACGCGGCGGGAAGAACTCGCCGAGTGGATGACAGATCCGACCAACCCCTACTTTGCTCGTTCCTACGTCAATCGCGTTTGGGGATACATGACCGGCGTCGGCCTGATCGAACCAATCGACGACATTCGAGCCGGCAACCCGCCGACCAACCCGCAATTGCTGGACTACCTCACCGACGAGTTCATCGGTTCCAATTTTGACACCCGTCACTTAATGCGGTTGATCGTCAGTTCGCGAACTTATCAGTTGTCGGTCCAGTCCAACGAATGGAACGAAGATGACCATCTGAACTACTCCCACGCGACTCCTCGACGATTGCCCGCCGAAGTCATCTACGACGCGGTGCATTCGCTGACGGGTGCGACCAGCCAAATCCCGGGCATGCCCGCGGGCACACGAGCCGCCGCCGCGACCGACTCCGGCGTCGCACTGACCGATGGCTTCCTAGCCAACCTCGGCCGCCCCGTTCGCGAAACCGCTTGTGAATGCGAACGTGGCACCGACTTGCAACTTGGACCAGTGATGGCGTTGATTAGCGGCCCAACGATCGGAACCGCCATCAGTGACCCCAAGAACGAACTCGAAAAAATCGTCGCCGAAAACTCGACCGACGAAGCCGTCACCGAAGAGATCTTTTTGCGAGCACTCGGCCGTTATCCGTCCGAACAAGAACGAGCCGCATTTGCATCGATTCATTCGCAAATCGGCGGGGATCATGAAACGCTGGTCAAACGATTGGCCGACGCAGAAGCCGCTTGGACGGAACGCTTTCCCAAATTGGAAGCGAGCCGCAAGGAGATGCTGACCAAGCTCGCCGACGACATCGCCGCTCGCCGAACTGCGATTGCTGATGAACGAGCGAAGATGGAAGCGGAGCGTCAACAGAAGATCGAAGACGCTGCGAAAAAGCTCGCCGAACAAGAAGCCCGTCTGCCTGAACTGGTTGATAAATTTTTGGCCGATAAGAAGGCCGATACCGAATGGCACCCACTGACTCCCACCTCACTGTCCGCCTCCAACCAAGCGACGTTGACCGTCCAACCCGACCGCAGCGTTCTGGCCAGCGGAAAGCAGGGCAATGGATCCTATATCGTCGAGTTTGAAACTCATCTGACCGGCATCACGGGATTCCGTGTCGAAGCGTTGACCGACCCAAGCCTGCCACAAAACGGCCCCGGCCGAGCGGGCAACTTTGTGGTCACCGAGATTACTGTCAAAGCGGGTTCGGACCTGGAAGCGAAGCCGAAAGATTTGCCAGCCGTCAAAATTGCTCGTGCCTCGGCGGACTTCTTGCAGAACGGTTTCAAAATCGAAAACACCTTCGATGGAAACGCTGGCAACCAATCGGCGTGGGCGGTCTCCGGTGCCAACGGACACGAACACTGGGCCACGTTCCAATTCGCCAAACCAATCGCATCCGAAGGCAAAACCCGCCTGCGTTTTGAATTGGCCCAGAACCACAACGCGAAGGAACATCAACTGGGTCGCTTCCGGATCAGCGTGACCACGGCCGAAGGCGAAATCCCACTGGGACTCTCCGAAACCTTTGCCGCCGCAGAGCGAACGCCCGCCGAACAACGCGGCGAGGCACTCGCGAAAACGATCAATCAGTACATCTCGACCATCAGTCCTGAATTGAAGGCGACTCGCGACGCGGTGAACACGGCCAAACGTCCGCTGCCGCAAGACGAGCAGATTGCCTCACTCGAGAAACGGCGCAAACGCTTTGAGACCGAAACGCCGGTTGATCCTGCTCTGATTGAATTGCGAGCCAACGTGGAACGGTCCAAGACGCAACTCGCCAGCATCCGCCTCACCGCGGCGGAAGACTTGGTCTGGGCTCTCGTCAATTCGCCCGCCTTCTTGTTCAACCACTGATTCGTTCGCCACCAACCTTCGAGAAAACAATGTTGTCTTTCAAAGGCCCGCGTGCCAAAGATCTCTGCGACCCTCACTTGGGCGAAACCAGGCGTGCGTTCTTGCGAGTCGGCGGCGCATCGTTGTTCGGATTGTCACTGCCAACAATCATGCAGTTGCAATCGAACCAGACCAAAGCTGCGGAGGCCAGTGGCGGTGCCAACGTGCACCACGGCGGCGGCCCCGGTTGGGGCAAAGCCAAGTCGATCATCATGGTCTACTTGCAAGGCGGCCCGAGTCACTTGGATCTGTGGGACCCAAAGGAAGACGTCCCCGACAACGTCAAAAGTCAGTTCAAGCCAATCTCGACCAAGATCCCCGGCGTCAAATTCACCGAGAACCTTCCGCGACTTTCTCAAGTCAACGACAAGTTCACGATGATCCGTTCGATGTCATACACGCCCAACGGTTTGTTCAACCACACCGCGGCGATCTACCAAATGATGACGGGATACACGACCGACAAGGTCAGCCCTTCGGGACAGCTGGAGCCACCTTCGCCGAAGGACTTCCCCAACTTCGGCAGCAACATCGTCAAGATGAAACCGCTCGACGAGCCGATGTTGCCGTTTGTCATGCTGCCGCGACCACTGCAAGAATCCAACGTCGTCGGCAAAGGCGGCACGGCCGGGTTCCTGGGCAAAGCGTTCGATCCATACACGCTGTATCCGCCTGGCGATGACATGGACATGGACAAGCTTCAAAAAATCCGAACAGACGACTTGTCGCTTCGCGATGAAGTGTTCGATGTCCGCCTTCAGCGACGTGCCAATTTGCGTCAGGCACTCAACGAACAGATGCCGGTCATCAATCAGGCAGTCGAGAAATTCGAACTCGACCAGAACTACGATCGAGCCCTTTCTTTGATCCTGTCTGGTCGGGCCCGCGACGCTTTCCAATTGTCCGCGGAAGACGACGTTTTGCGTGACGCCTATGGACGCAATTCGTTTGGCCAAAGCTGCTTGCTCGCTCGTCGATTGGTCGAAGCCGGCACGCGAGTCGTGGAAGTGATCTGGCCCAAGGTCGCCAACAGCGACAACCATTCCTGGGACCATCACTCGGGGCTGTCCAAACGGATGAAAGACCAATCGGCTCCGATGCTCGACAATGGCTTGACGACGTTGATCGAGGACTTGGACCAACGCGGCATGTTGGAAGAGACCTTGGTCGTCGCCGTCGGCGAATTCGGTCGCAGCCCGCAACGAGGCGTCAGCACGTCTGGCAACAACAATTCCGATGATGGCCGCGATCACTGGCCATATTGCTACACCGCCGTTGTCGCTGGTGCCGGCATGAAACGAGGTTTCGTCTACGGCAAGAGCGACAAAACCGCCTCCGCCCCCGTCGACAACCCGGTCCATCCTGCCGAGTTGCTCGCCACCATCTACCACAGCTTCGGCATCGACCCGGAAACGATCGTCTACAACCACCTCAACCAACCCCGCGAGTTGGTCAAAGCACAGGCAGTGACGTCGCTGATGACCTGATCGGTTGGTTGCCGGATTCGCCAGAATTCGGACTTCCCCCAGAGCAGAACCGTTGTCCCCAACTGCTAGGAGGTCGAGCAGTTTTCTGGTGCGGCATTTTGTCGGGTTTTCACGCGGCGCACCTCTCCTGAAACGCAGTTTGGGGAGAGCGACGCCGTTCAGGCGTACGCGAGGTGAGGGCCGAGCATGGGAAACGGCGCGGGTTGCCCTCCCCAGGAAATCTCGCTGAACGCTCGCTTTCCGTCCCCTCCCAACTTCGGAGGTCGTGCAGTTTTATTTCACCCTCCCTTTGGGAGGGTCGGCCCGCTTCGGGCCGGGGAGGGTTACGCGCCGGATTCAATGCTGAGACCTCCCCTCGCTTCGCTCGACCCTCCCAAGGGGAGGGTGATGATAAACGCGTGGCAATACAACAATTTAAAAACTGCACGACCTCCTGCGCGGGCGGGGTTCTCAAGACGCTGCCGGCACAGCATTTAGATCTGCACGACCTTTTTGCGTGCGAGGTTGGCGAAGTCGAGACGCTCAGCGCGAATGGGGTGCAACTTCAACTTGAATCAACACGTCAATTCGGCTAGCAACCAGACACGACCGAGAGCGATGCCCGAGGGAACAATTGGGGACAATTGTTCTACTCTCGTAGGGACCGAATTCTTGGCGAATTCGGCTACTGGTTTTGGCCCCATTCTTCGTCGTACAAACGCACGAGGATCTGATCGTTCAGGCGATTGGGCGGGACGTCCTGTGGTTGTTGATCCGCGGGCAGATCAAAGAGGCTCGCCATCGTGGAAGGCGTGAGATATCGTAAACCAGTCATCTCCGGCGAAAGCTGGGGTGGCAGACGCCAATTCAAATCCGAGTCCGGATCCTGAGCAATCCGCGCCAAAGCAAACCCCCAGATCCCAAACGTCGGCACGGGTGCATGGTAGGGCGTGACGTCAAAGCCAGACGATTGCATCGTCCGCAGGATGCACCAGTAGGACTTTGGGGCAACCAGCGGCGAGGTGCACTGAATCGCCAATCCGGCGTCTTCCGTCATCCGTTCTCGAAGCAAATTGTAGAAACGCGACGAATACAGCTTCCCGATCGAGTAATTGCCTGGATCAGGAAAATCGATCACGACCGCGTCGAATTGCTCGTCGCCTTCTCCCACCCACAAAAAAGCGTCCCGATGGACCACCGTGACCCGGGCCATCTCCAAGGATCGTCCGTTCAGTTCCGCCAGCGGTTCAAACTGGGTCGCCAACCGCGTCATCGCCGGGTCCAAATCCACCAGCGTGACCGACTCAACATGGTCGTATCGTAGAATCTCGCGAACCGCTAAACCGTCACCGCCACCCAGCACCAAGACTCGACGTGCGTCCTCGCAAACGGACATGACCGGATGCACCAAAGCCTCGTGGTAGCGGTATTCGTCGACGCTGTTGAACTGCAAGTGACCATTCAGGTAGAGCTGGAAACCTTTGTCGTTGCGAGTCACCGCGATGCGTTGATAAGGCGAGGTGTCGGCGTAGACAATGCGGCCGCCCAGTGTGTTCTCTTCCGCGATGCTGGTGATCGAATCGGCTTTGATGAACCCGACGATCAGCAATCCAATCACCAAGAACGCTCGCCCTCGAAGACCATCCAAACCCTTCTTCGCAAGCAAAGGACGCAGCAAATACGTCCCCCAAAGCCCCACCAATGCGTTGAGCAAACCAAATACAATCGCGGTCCGGTTCAGCCCCAGCTTGGGCACCAAAAAGATCGGGAACAACAGCGAGGCGAAAAGGGCACCCAGATAGTCAAATGCGAGGACTCGTGAGATGAGTTCTTCGAACTCGAGATGCTCTTTCAGAATCCGCATCAACAGCGGAAGTTCCAAACCCACCAGCGTGCCGATCACGATCACGCTGCCAAAGAGCAGCCACTGGAACCACTCGATCATCGGGAAGGCGAGAAACAGAAGTGGCGTGGAAAAACCACCCAACAACGCGAGGGCCAACTCGACTTCGATAAACACTCGAGCGAGCTTGGAAGTCACGTACTGAGACAACCAAGCCCCAAATCCCAGCGCGGAGAGATAGACACCGATGATCAACGAGAACTGAGTGACCGAATCTCCCAGCAGGTAGCTCGCCAGCGTCCCCGCCAGCAGCTCGTAGATCAACCCGCACGTCGCAATGACGAGCACGTTGAGATACAGCAGATGCAGCGGGGCGCGATGGATCACTTGCTATTCAGCTCGACGCCAGAATCAACCGCGGAGGTTTCGTAGAACCGTCGGCAGGATGCCGCCGTTCTGGTAGTACTGCAATTCGACCGGGGTGTCGATGCGAACGCGGCACTCGAACTCGGTCTTTTTGCCATCCGCCGCTGTCGCGACGACGGTGATCAACGAACGAGGTTCCAGGTCGTTGGACAAGCCATCGAAGTCGTAGCTTTCTTCGCCGGTCAAACCGAGCGACTGCCACGAATTGCCGTCGGCAAACTCCAGTGGCAACACCCCCATCCCGACCAAGTTGCTGCGGTGAATACGTTCGAAGCTGGCCGAGATGACGGCTTTGACGCCCAACATCATCGTCCCCTTCGCAGCCCAGTCACGGCTGCTGCCGGTTCCGTATTCCTTGCCAGCCAACACGACCAATGGCACGTTGTCAGCTTGGTACTTCATGGACGCGTCGTAGATGCTCATCGTTTCGCCGGTTGGCAAGTAACGTGTCACACCGCCTTCGGTGCCCGGTGCCAACTGGTTGCGAATGCGAATGTTGGCGAACGTTCCACGCACCATCACTCGGTCGTTCCCGCGACGCGAACCGAACGAATTGAATTCGCGAATTGGCACTTCGTTTTCCTGCAGGTAACGTCCGGCAGGTCCGTCGGTCGCGATTGCTCCGGCAGGCGAAATGTGGTCAGTCGTGACCGAATCGCCGAGAAGTGCCAGCACTTTGGCTCCCTTGATCGGAGCAATGTCCGGCACGGCTTCCGCGGTGACGCTGTCCAAGAATGGTGGGTGGTGGATGTAAGTGCTCTTTTCGTCCCACGGGTAGAGGGCTCCGCCGGCCGCTTCAATTGCGTTCCACATGTCGTTGCCCGACACGGCGGCTTCATATTCGTTGGTGAACATTTCGGGTTGGATGCAAGACGCGATCGTGTCGCGAATTTCATCGGCCGATGGCCACACGTCCTTCAAGAACACTTCATCGCCGTTGGTGTCTTTGCCGAGTGGTTCAGTGTTCAGGTCAATGTCCGTCGTTCCGGCCAAAGCGTACGCGACGACCAACGGTGGGCTGGCCAAATAGTTGGCCTTCGTCAGCGGATTGACGCGGCCTTCGAAGTTTCGGTTGCCGGAGAGGACCGCCGAAGCGATCAAGTCGCCTTCTTGAATTGCCGCTGCAACGGGTTCCGGCAAAGGCCCCGAGTTGCCGATGCAAGTCGTGCAGCCGTAGCCAACCGTGTTGAAACCGAGCTTGTCGAGCGACTCGGACAAACCAGCTTTGTTCAAGTAATCCGTCACGACTCGCGAACCAGGAGCCAGCGACGTTTTCACGTGTGACGGGACCGTCAAACCACGCTCGGCAGCCTTCTTGGCCAACAATCCGGCACCAACCATCACCGATGGGTTGGACGTGTTCGTGCACGAAGTGATGGCGGCGATTACGACAGCACCGTGTGTGATATCGGAGCTGGCACCGTTGTTCGAAACGTGCCCGGTACGGCTGAGTGCTTCAGGAGCAAGTCCAAATCCGGATGCACCAACGGGAGCCGTCAACGACTCGTTGAACGCCTTTTTCATCGTCGCGAGCGGCACACGGTCTTGCGGACGTTTTGGACCGGCCAAGCTGGGTTCGACCGTCGACAAATCAAGCGAAACGGTCTTGGTGTAGTTCAGCGTCGGGCCGTCATCCAAACGGAACAGTCCCTGTTCTTTGCAGTAACGTTCGACCAGTTCAACGTTCTCTTTGCTTCGTCCGGTTTGACGCATGTAATGCAGCGTCAAATCATCGACGGGGAAGAATCCCATCGTGGCACCGTACTCGGGCGCCATGTTGGCGATCGTGGCTCGGTCAGCAACGCTCATTGCGTTCATGCCCGTTCCAAAGAACTCCACAAACTTCCCGACAACGCCTTCGGCACGCAGGATCTCGACGACTCGCAACACCATGTCGGTCGCGGTTGCACCCGAAGGCAATTCGCCGGTCAGCTCGAAACCGATGACTTCTGGCATCAACATGTAGAGCGGTTGGCCAAGCATGTTGGCTTCGGCTTCGATGCCGCCGACTCCCCAGCCCAACACGCCCAAACCGTTGATCATGGTCGTGTGCGAGTCCGTGCCGACCAAGGTGTCGGGCATCGCCACGGGGCCTTGTTCGTCTTTGCCCATCGCGACGACGCGAGCGAGGTATTCCAAGTTGACTTGGTGAACAATCCCAACGTTGGGCGGAACCACGCCGAAGTTATCAAACGCTTGTTGTCCCCAGCGGAGGAACTCGTAACGCTCTTTGTTGCGTTCGAATTCACGCTCGACGTTTTGCACGAGCGCTCCGTCGCTGCCGAAGAAGTCGACTTGCACGGAGTGGTCGATCACCAGGTCAACGGGGATCAACGGATTGATTTTGTTCGGGTCGCCACCAATTCGTTCCATGGCAGAACGCATCGCAGCTAAGTCGACGACGGCGGGAACACCCGTGAAATCTTGCAGTACAACGCGGTAAGGTTTGAACGGCACTTCGTGAGGAGCCACCGCTTTCGCGTCCCAGCCGGCGAGATTCTTGACGTCGTCTTCACTGATTTGAAAACCGTCGCAATTTCGCAACACGGCTTCCAACAGCACGCGAATCGAAAACGGCAAGCGGTCGATCTGCCCCAAGCCTCGTTTCTGGAGGGCCTCCAAGCGATACATCGCTGCAGAGCCGGATCCGGTTTCAAATTGTTCGCGTGCGCCGAAGATATCCGCAGTCACTGCATGTTTCCTGTTGTCGAATTGCCGAATAGTGCTGAGCGGCCAACAGTTTAGCAATGCGTCTCGGAAAACCGTAGTGGTGGAATCAAACCATCCGCATCCGTTGCCATCTGCCTTGCAAAAAACGTCCGGCCATGACGATTGCGAGGGTGCAGACCCAACCCGTAATCACCCACCACCACCAATCCAACGCCGCTAAGGCCGCCGCTTGGCCGTCCGGGTCTTGGAAACGGGCCGCGACAGGTTGCCACACCGCACCCACAATCACTGCCCCAAACGACACCGCCAGCCCAGCCAACAACACGAACCAGGTATCGCCCGCCCCGCGAAGTGCTCCCGCCAAAATCAATTGTGTCGCGTCCAGAATCACGTAGATCGCAACGAAGCCCAAAAGTTTTTCGGCGATCTCAAACGCAACCTCGCTGTCCACTCCCGTTGGCGACAAGGAATACAGAGCGATCAAGCCGCCGGGCGTGAACACATACGCGACCGCCCAGGCCAACGAGTAGGCCCAACCAACGATCAAGGCTGCAATCACACAGCGGATCGCGGGCCCCGGCCCAGTCCGAATGAGATGTTGGCCGACCAGAACGGATGCAGCGATCGACATTCCGACCAAGGGGATGAACGCGATCATGTTGAAGTTGATCGCCATCGTGGTGGCTTGCAGTGGGACGTCGCCGAGTCGACCAATTTGCAAAACGATGACGGTGAAGCCTCCCGCTTCGGTGACGTACATCAACCCGGCCGGCAAACCAAAGTAGATCAACCGCTTCATCATTCGACGGTTGATTCGAATGCCACGCAAAATGCCATAGCGTTCTCGCTCGACGGGTTTCATCAGCAATACCGCGTAACAAACCGCTTTGAACCAAAACGACAGCGTGCTGGCGATCGCAGCTCCCGCGATGCCCAGTTCCATGAACCGCAAACCAGTCTCGGGATCGGGCGAACCAACGCCAAAGATCAACAAGACGTCCAACAACAAGTTCAGCACACCGGACGCGAGCGACACCAGCATGATCGTGCGAGTCCGGTGCGTTCCGCTGTAGAAACCTGAGAGAGCCGTTTGCAACACTTCACCCGCACCCCCCCACATCAAGATGCGGAAGTAAGCGGCCTGCATCGGAATCAGATGCTCGGGCTGGTCCGTGAACTGAAACAGAGACTCACCAAAACTTCCCACCAAAATGAAAAACGGCAGCGTCGCGAGTGCGAACCAAGTCGACTGCCACAGCAGCTGGCCGACTCGCTTGGGTTGGTCCGCACCGATGTACTGGCTGATGATCGCACTGGTCATCGACGCGATGCCAACGAATACACAAACGGACACCCAGAACAGGTTGCCGGCCGCCATCGCCGCACCCATCTGAGAAGGCTCGTGCCACAGCAACAGCGTTCGATCGACGAACAAAACCAGCGAAAACATGCCGGTGCTGACCATCAACGGAACCGCAACGCGAAGAACTTCCTTGAGCGCGGAGATCATGAGGGGGATGATTCGGTGGGAGTGAATTTTCGTCAGGAAGCGGCAGCAAAGTAGAACCGTTGTCGCTCAGTGATCCGGGAAGAAATGGTGCCGGATTCGCCAAGAATTCGAAAGAGGCGACACCAAGTCCGGTTCCCAGTCGAGCGAAGTTGCAAATCCGGGCGAATGAGAGCACGAACGCTTGGAATGAGGCAATGAGGACTCATCGCGTTCAACCGCCGTCAGGTTAAGCTAATTCGCATGAAACACTTCGCTCTGATAACGCTGGCCGCCTTTGTCATCTTGATGGGGACATGTTGGACGACCAATCGGTTCGCACCCCATTTGGTTCCTGACTCCCCCAGCTACACCGAATACTCATTCAGCTCTGCCGAAGCCGTCGCCACTCAAATCCGAACGCCGGGCTACCCGGTGATCGTGCGGCTCACAAAAAAGCTGGCGAACGAGAACGCGATGCAAGCGTTGGTCGTTCTTCACATCGCTCTGCAATCCATCGCGGTCGGCTGGCCGGCAGTCGAACTGGCGGCCTGGAATTTCTCGCGTCGAACGGTCGTCGTTGCGTGCTGTGCCTTCGCAATCGGTTGCACGTTCTGGGATCACGTCAACACGATCGCAACCGACGCTCCCGCGATGTCGTTGGCCGCCATGATCGGAATCGGGCTGCTGCGAGTCTGGCGAACTGGTTTGACGCCACGTCGGTGCGTCGTCTTGGGCACGATGACGGTGCTGGTCATTGCAATCCGTCCTGCCTATTTGTTTCTGATCCCCTGGTTGATGCTCAGCGTTTTCGTGCGTCCGGGCGTCACGTTTTCTCGACGTTGGGTCGAAGCGATCGGAATTGGAGCGTTGCCCGTGATCGCGTTGCTTGGTTGGTGCACGTTTCGATGGGTGACAGTCGATGACTTCGGCGTGCTTCCCTTTGGTCACCAGAACATGGCCGCCGTGACGACTCAGTTGCTCGACGCAGAAGAACTCGAGGCCTTGCCCGACCAACTGGGCGAACTCGGAAAAGAGATCGCCGATCGCCGCATCGAGATGGCAGCCGGTGACCGCGTCGCCGCTGATGGATTGGATCTCCGTCGGATCGCCGATGCGGCCCCGCGAGCGGACTCGTACACGACCATTGAAAATCGCTGGGACGCGATGACCTACATGGTTGTGATCCCAGCCGCGGAAGCTGTCGCGAAGCGGACTCCGGAAGTTTCCGACAAGTCACCTGGATTGCAACGAGTCGAGCAACACCGAATGCTTGCAGAACTCGATAGCACGATCGTTCGGGGCTATCCCCTTCGCTATCTGCGTTGGATTGCGTTGGCGATCCGGCGTGGCGTGTGGGGATCGGTGGCCGACATGCTGATGCATCCGATCTTTTTTGTCGTCACCATGGGGCTGGCCGTCGCCGCCTGTGTTGCATCGATCCGATTCAATCCAATGAAGACGACCGATTCACTTCGCGAGCATGCATCCAACCGCGCCGGACTGGCAACATTGACTTGGTTGGCACTCAGCTACTGGCTGTTCAAGATCGCGTTTGTGTCGCTCACCAGCCCGCCGATCGGACGCTTCTCCGACGCCGCCGCCATGTGGTTGCCCGTTTGGATCGCCGTCATGCTGGCCAGTCAAATCCGCCAAAAACCACACCCCAACCCGTAGGCCAGGTTCCACCTGGCAAGGTGAAACGCGGGATCACACCGGACTCGCTGAACGCTCAACAACGACCGCGTCATGTGGCACGACAACAGACACCACGCACGCAAACATTTGGGGACAAATGTTCTACTCTGTCGATGCCCACCGTAGGCCAGGTTCCACCTGGCGATCGTCGCGTTCCGGATCATTCGCCACATCGACAGCATTCCAAACAGCGAACGAGCCCCCAACACGGTCGCCATGTGGGACATGGCCTACATGGTGGTGCATCTAGCGGACAGACAAGGTGAGAGGCGGAGTCTCACTTTAAGAATCGTTTTCGATTTCGCTCAGCAAGGCTTCCAGTTCTTCCGGCGATAAATCGGACGCTTCGATGTCCGATTGAATGTCGCCGCCCGTGCCATCGAATTCATCTACGGCAGCGTCGTGTTCGGGACCACCCGCCAACGTTTCCGCCAAGTAAGCCGCCAACCGCGATGAGGTCGGGTAGTTGAATGCCAACACAGGTGTCAACTCAATCCCCAACCAATCTTCCAGCTCGCTGCTCAGTTCGACTGCGGTCAACGAATCCATGCCAGTTTCCGCGAATGGGGTCTCTGGCGTCAGCGAAGTGTTTCGTACGGGACGTTCACCATCTTCATGGATCTGCTCGCCACTGTGTCCTGACAACCAAGCCAGCAACCACGCCGTGATTTGTTCGGTTGCTTCGGGAATCTCTTCTCGAGTCACGCGGGTCGGCAACTCCGGCAGCGCCACCGATTCCGAATCGTCGATGAACCGATTGCGAGACCATTGGTAACGGGCCGCTAGCTCGCCGCCTTCGATCATTGCCCGGCACTGCTGACGCTGGACTTTGCCGCTGGTCGTCAGCGGGATCCCGCCGGGACGTGTGATCAACACTTGACGGGCGTCGACTTCGTGATCATCGATGATCGCACGTCGAATGTGACGCACAATGTCGGGCAATTCTTCTGAATCAACGTGCCGCGAAACTTCGGCGGCAACCGTCAACGCATCGCCGGTTCGCCCGGTCGTGGCAACGGCCGCGCATTGCAACACGTTGGCTTGCAACAAACCTTTGACCGTCGCTTCGATGTCTTGCGGGAACAAGTTTCGACCACGCAAAATCACGACATCTTTGCTGCGTCCGGTGACGTAGATTTCGCCGTCGTGAACGAAGCCAAGGTCGCCAGTTCGCAAGAACTTCTCTGACGAATCCCCGTCGGCTAACGTTGCACCAAACACTTCCGCGTTGACTTCTTCGCGTTTCCAGTATCCCGACGCGATGGAAGGACCGGCCAACCAGATTTCGCCGATCTCGCCGTCTGGTTGTTCTTGTTTCGTTGCCTCGTCCACCACCAACACGGTCATCGCGTGAGCGGCGTTTCCTGAACTCACCAATTGACGAACATTGGCATCTTCTGACATCGGATCAGCCACGTCTTCGGCTGACGTACGATTGAGCGACGTGTGCCGAATGACACTTGCCCGGCCGTGAGTCAATTCATCTCTGTCGACGTCCAACAGGCTGGGTGCATGCCCGGACCGGCAACTGGCTGCCATCAACGTTGCTTCGGCCAATCCGTAACAAGGGCAGAACGTTTCGCCACCAAACCCAGCGTCGGAGAATCGATCCGTGAACTGCTGCAGCGTGTCAGCGATGATCGGTTCAGCACCACAAAACGCAAGTTTCCAACCACTCAGCTCAAGCGACTCCGCCTGCGCGGCATCCACTCGGTCCACGCACAATTGATACGCAAAGTTTGGAGCGCCGCTGATCGTCGCTTTGTAATCCGAGATCGCTCGCAACCAACGCATCGGCCGAGCCAAGAACGATCGCGGCGACATCAAGATCGCATGACCGCCGACGTACAACGGTTCCAAAATTCCGCCGATCAATCCCATGTCGTGGAACGGAGGCAACCAAAACAGACCGCGTTCAAAATCGTCACCGTCATCGTCCGACCACTCGATCCCGAATGCGTGCCGAATCGACTCCAAATTGCTCAGCAAATTCGCGTGCGAAACCATCACGCCCTTCGGATCACTCGTCGACCCACTGGTGTATTGCAACAGAGCTAAATCAGAGGCTTCGATCTCGTCGAGCGGCAAGTCATCAAAGGACTCTGGTGTGGACAAGTCGTCTTGAATCGATGCATCAGTCGCAACCTTCGGCAAAGCGGCCGTCTCTGGCGACACTCGGTGCGGATCAATCCCGGCAATGGTTTCTTGGTCGCTGATCAGAACCGATGGTCCGCAATCCGCCACCGAGGTGTCCAACCGTGGCATCGCGCGACCAGGTTTTGGATAGCTGGTCGGGACCGGAATCAAACGAGCCATCTCGCAGGCCATGAATCCGATCATGAATTCCAAGCCGGGCGGGAACAGCAACATCGCTCGATCGCCAGCCTTCACTCCCGTCTCTCGCAGCAATCGCGTTGCGACCGCACGGACACGCCGGTGCAATTCGGCGTAACTCAAAGTTTGGCCTTCGTCCGTCCCATCCAGCGATTCGTCAGTCAGAAACGTCAGCGCCGGACGATCGGGATTCCGCGCGGCACGATCAACGAGCAAATGAGCGAGCGATTTCCATCGCGTCTCATTGGGCTCGCGCGTCGTTGAATCAGCGATATCTGATTTGCGTAACATACGGTCTCAGGCGGTGGGCCGATCAGGTGGGCAACTCGAAAACTGTTTGGCTCGCCGGGGCAGGATAGTGAGTTTGGGTCGTCTTTCGTCCTAGCATATAACTCTGCTAGGTGGATGGAAAGCATGATGGCGTTTCTTTGACGACAGGTCAAAATTCGTCAGGGGGGCATCCTTGCTTACCGCACAACCGTCATGGATGGCGGGACTCCAAAACTTCTCAAGATGCCCTATCGTTACAGGTTGCCAAGAGAGATCGAACCCCCCTTCCACGGTTGCCGCGAAAATGATTCGTGATCTGGATTGCGATTACTAGCAAATCCGGTGTCAAACCTGGCCATCTCGGGAACTTAGGCAAGAAAAAGGAAACGCTGCACTCGCTTTGATCCCATCGGCTTGACGCGAACAAGCCCACCGTCGCGGAAATGACTTCTCACTCGCACCAGTCCGGCGGCATAGGCGGACGACCAAGCCCCCCTCTCGGATCAGTTAAGCTGTTGGCTGCAATTTGATCTGTTCCGCGCTGTCGGCTCGGGTCACTGTCCCGCCTGCCCCTCCCCGCCTGCCGAGTCAATCCTGTGTGGAAGAAGCCCTCTGACATTGCGCCGCGTCGATCCATGGCCCTTTGTTTCTTGGTTGTTTGGCTGATTTCACCGGCGACCTTCGCTGCGGACGACGAGCCCAATTCAAAAGAGCCAACCTTCGATCTCGCGATCCTGAACGGGCACGTGGTCGATGGCACGGGTGCCCCTTGGTACGAAGCCGATGTCGGAATCACGAACGGCAAGATCACCCACATCGGCCGCATCGATCCGGCGTCCGCCAAAGACACGATCGATGCCGAGGGATTGATCGTCGCTCCCGGTTTCATCGACATGATGGGGCAAACCGCGACTCCGATGCTTCGGAATCCTTCGTCGGCAATGAACTTACTGACACAAGGCATCACGACCATCAACGCGGGCGAGGGATCGTCGGCCGCGCCGGTTTCAGAACATGACGCGAAAACAGTCGGTTGGCAAAACATGGCGGAGTACTTTCAGTTGCTGGACCTGAAAGGCATGCCCGTCAACACCGTGCAAACGATCGGGCACACCCAAGTCCGCCGGTTGGTGATGGGCGAAGACGACCGGCGTCCCAGCGACGATGAACTAAAGGCGATGAAGGAACACGTTCGCGAAGCCATGCGTGCGGGTGCGATCGGAGTTTCCACCGCGTTGATCTACCCTCCCGCCGTTTATGCATCGACCGAAGAAATCGGTGCCTTGGCCGGAGTCGCGGGCGAACACGGCGGACGCTACTACACGCACATGCGAAACGAAGGTGACCAGCTTCTCGAAGCGATCGATGAAGCCCTGGAAATTGGCCGCATTGGCAACACTCCCGTTCACATCTTTCACTTGAAAGCCGCCGGTCGTCAAAACTGGGGCAAGATGCAATTGGCAATCGCGCGGATCAAAGCCGCTCGCAGCGAAGGTCACCAAGTCACCGCCGACATCTATCCCTACATCAACAACGGGTTGGGAATCGATGCCCTGATTCACCCGCGGCACTTTGGCGAAGGACGAGCCAAGTTCCTCAACCGGTTGGCCGACAACGAAGAACTTCGAGCTGAAGTTCGCGAGGAAATCGAATCCACCAGCGGTTGGGAAAACTGGTATCGCCATGCGGGCTCGGATTGGGACCGCATCATCGTCGGCCAAACCACTGAACCTCGTTATCGCGAGTACGCTGGCCAATCCGTCGCCGCGATCGCCAAAGCAACTGGTGAAGACGATTGGGACACCTTCTTTGGACTGTGCAATGCGTCCACGTTCGCACTGCCCGAAACGATGAGCGACGCGAACAAGATTTTGGCGATGCAACAAGAGTTTGTTTCTTTCTGCACCGATGTCGGCCCAGCCGGTGGCAATCGAGGCGCCTCGCATCCACGTTCCTACGGCGCGTTCCCACGGATGTTGTCGCGTTACGTCCGAGACCTGGGGGCGATCTCAATGGAACAAGCGATCTCGCAAGCCAGTGCCGCCGCGGCCAACGCCGTGATGGTCTATGACCGCGGCCGAATCGCCGAGGGCCTAGCCGCCGACGTGATCGTGTTCGACTTTGATGAACTCGCCGATCGAGCGGACTTCGAAAACCCGCACGCAGAATCGGTTGGCATGAAGCACGTGATCGTCAACGGAATTCCCGTGCTCGCCGATGGCAAGTTCACCGGCAAACGCCCCGGCAAAGTCCTCCGCGGCCCCGGCTTTGATCCCACAACCGCGTCGCACGCGATCGTCACCGGAGACGACCAACCAGCGTTTCGCGAAGTCGATAGGGTGATGCAAACATTCCTTCGCGAGCACCGTATCCCGGGTGCATCGCTGGCGATCACGGACCAAAGCAACGTCGTCTACGCGAGAGGGTTTGGCTACGCCGACGTCGGCCAGCGAGAGCCGGTCACTCCCGAGAGCCTGTTTCGGATCGCCAGCATTTCCAAACCGATCACCGCTGTCGCGATCTTGCAGTTGATCGATCAAGGCAAACTCTCGCTCGACGACAAAGTCTTCGAAATCCTCGACCATGAGCCTCATGTGGAAGAAGGTTCCAAGATCGACGAGCGACAAAACGAAATCACGATCCAGCACTTGTTGCAACATCGTGGTGGTTGGGATCGAGACCAATCGTTCGACGCGATGTTCCGCTCAACTCAATTTGCAAACGCTCTCGGTGCATCCCACCCCGCGACGCCCGACACCATCATCCGTGTCATGCGAGGCAAACCGCTCGACTTCGATCCGGGTGAGCGGTACGCGTATTCCAACTACGGATATTGCTTGCTTGGGCGAGTCATCGAGAAGATCACCGGCGACACTTACGAAGACTATGTCCAACAAGATGTCCTGCAACCGATCGGCGTGACATCGATGTCAGTCGGCGCGACTCGTTTGAAAGGCCGCAAACCAAACGAGGTCCGCTACTACGATCCGCACCAAGGCGACTCCGTCTTCGCCAAGGACTTGAATTCGCGCGTGCCGCAAACCTATGGGGCTTGGCACTTGGAGGCGATGGATTCCCACGGAGCGTGGATTGCATCGGCCAGCGACCTGGCTCGGTTCGCTAGCGCATTCGATCACCCCGAGAACAGCCCACTGTTGTCGTCCGCCAGAATCAACGACATGTTTGCTCGGCCGGAAGGTTTGGCGGGACACAAGAAGAACGGTGACCTCAAGCCCAGGTACTACGGCCAAGGTTGGTCAGTGGTTACCGATGACTCTGGCGAATTGACCGCTTCCCATGGCGGTTCGCTTCCCGGCACCAACACGATTCTGGTTCGTCGTTCCGATGGAAAGAACGTCGCGTTGTTGTTCAATACGCGAGTCACCGCTCGTCTTTCACGAGTGACCGGGACCATCCTTCCTCAAGTCATGAAGGCGATCGACCAGATCAAAGATTGGCCGGAACCAAGCGAGGACGGAACTCGGTAACGTTCTCGTCTGGGCAACGTTGTCTTCGAAACGATCCAATTTTTGTTCGCTGGGGTTGAATTTGGTAGAATCAAAATCGGCCGTTTGAAGCAAACGGTTCCCGCCTGTATTCCCTCCAACCCTCATGAGCTTTCCGATGAACGTCAATCGCCCCGATGGCCAACGCGTTGCCCGCCGAGACTTCGTCAAACTTGGAGGAGCTATCGCCGCTGGTGTTGCGACGACCAACCTCTTCGACGCCCGTTTTGCTCATGCGGCGGGAGCCCCCACCGCTTCCGCGGAAACCTACGTGGGGGAACTGTACACCTCCTTGTCCGACAAACAGAAGACCGCTGTCTGGCGACCGTTCGATCACGCCGATCGCCTGAAGATCAACCCGAACTGGCACGTCAGCAAAACGACCATCGGCGACGATCTATTCTCGAAGAAGCAGAAGACGCTGGTCGAGCAAATCGTTCGCAACATCACCTCCAAAGACGGATACGATCGTCTGCTCGAACAAATGGAATACGATGACGGCGGACTAGAAAGCTACAGTTTCGCGTTGTTCGGAGAACCAGGCTCGGACCAGTTCCAATTCGAATTGACCGGTCGTCACGTGACGATGCGAGCCGACGGAAATCGACTCGACAAAATAGGCTTTGGCGGCCCCGTTGTTTATGGGCACGGCGAGGAATACCTCCCCGACAGCCCGTTCTTTCAGCAGACCTTGCAAGCCAACAAGGTCTTCCAAGCCTTGGACGCGGACCAAGCCAAACTGGCGTTACAAAAGAAGGCTCCCAATGAAACCGCGGTGCAGTTGAAGGGCGAGAGCGGGCACTTTCCGGGGATTGGCGTCGACCAACTTTCCAGCGATCAAAAGGAGCTCGTCGAATCGACCCTCAAGATGTTGCTGGCTCCTTATCGTGAGAACGATTCGAAGGAAGTGATGGAGATCCTGAACAGCAGCGGAGGACTCGACCAACTGCACATGGCTTTCTATCAACAAGAAGACATCGACAACGATCGCGTCTGGGACATCTGGCGAGTCGAAGGCCCATCAATGGTCTGGCACTTCCGCGGCGCCCCCCACGTCCACGCCTACCTCAACATCGGCATCAAGTCCTAAGCGGTGGCATAGGCTTCCAGCCTGTGATCAAACCTGCACAGTGGCACAGGCTTCCAGCCTGTGATTCACAAAGAGCAAACGCAGTCTCAATCATAGGCTGGAAGCCTATGCCACAGGAGGTAGCGTATGAATGAGGGTAAAGTTTTCCGACGTCGCAATCTGCCTCACATCGATGTCGAGGGCAAAGCATCGTTCATCACGGCCTGCTTGGATGGCAGTTTGCCAGCCGCTGGTTTGAAACGCATCCGTGCTCATCGTGATGAATTCGATCAACGCAAGAAGCCTCTCGACCTAAGTGACGCCGATTGGGAAATGAAGAAGCACAAGTTGCTTTTCAAACTGGTGGATTCCATCCTGGATGGTGAGTCACCAGTGACACATCTTCGCGATGATCGGCTTGCAAAGATCGTCGCCGACGCGTTCCTTCATTTCGCGGGGGAACGCTACACGCTGTTCGCATTCGTTGTGATGCCAAGCCATCACCATTGGGTGTTCCTGCCCGATCCAACTTGGGCGGAACAGTTTTTAGCCCAACAACAGGACAAGGAAAAGAAACGCACTCCACGTGAAGGCATTTCACACAGCATCCAAAGCTTCACGGGGACGCAGTGCAATCGAGCACGTGGCGGTGAAGGTGCATTTTGGCAAGCGGAGACTTTCGATCACTACGCCCGCGATCAAGAGGAGTTGCTTCGAATCATCCACTACATCGAGCAGAATCCTGTCGTGGCTGGATTAGTGGACCGTGCGGAAGATTTCCAATGGTCATCAGCTCGGATTCGTTCGAAACTCGGAATCCAAGCCGGCGAACCGGTCCCCAAAGTGGCATAGGCTTCCAGCCTGTGATTTATACCTTCGTTGCCCCTCTTATTCACAGGCTAGAAGCCTATGCCACTTTTGGCCACCAAACCTGCGCCGGCCACGGCGAGCAAGAGGATTCCGGCGCAGCCGATGGGTTTGTTGTCGGCCATTTGTCGAGGGTGTGATTTCTCAAGCTCTTCGCTGAGCTTCTCGATTTGTTCCTTGGACTCAATAAGTGATGAATCCGTCGCTTCTCGGTACAGCTTGATTGCCTTGAGCTTTTTCCCTTCCAAGAGATGAGCCCGGATTTGATCCATTGTTTCTTGGAGAAGCTCTGCCATCACGTTCGTCCTGTGAGAAGTTGTTTGAGAAGCGGTGAGATTTCGTTTATCGCAGGTCGGATTCCTCGGTCGCAACCGACATCGGCATTCAACTGGATCACTCCGATCCCAGCCGATCAGTTCCGAAGGTCGGCAAGCTCTTTCAACTCGGCTGCCGAGAGGGCCCGATCAAACACGCTGACGCCTCCAATCCATCCGGTGAAGCCGACACTGCGACTGCTGTGAATCACCCGCCCAATCGTGAACGGCCCGCCTTGTTCTGCATCGGGTGGCGAATAGATGCCGTGCGGGTACCACCAAGGGTTCAACCGCAAGCCAACGAGGTTTCGGTCGGTCTCAACCCATACTCCGTTTTCATCTTTCTCTAGCGTCACAACCACTTCGGTGTAGCGGTAGCGGCGACGTTCAACACGTTGGTTCTCGTCCTCACGCAAGACTTCCGTCTCAGACTCATCACCTTCCGGCGGGCTGTAGTACTGAGCCTCGGGGAACTCGCTGTCTTCACCGTCCTGCATTCCAGGCGTCCGAGCGTAATGTGCTTGCATGTAGGCGTTGTGGGCATACGACAGCAAATTGTTCGACTTGGGGTTCTTGAGCCAGCGTTCACCGGACTCTCCATTTAGCCAACCAGTGATCTCGTTTTTCTCGTCGGCAAACGTCATCGCAAAGCACTGCCAGGACGCAGCGAGCTTTTCTGGCGGCGAATCAGCGGAGACGGCAGGTGACTGGCCCAGCGAATTGCATTTGTGAAGGGCGTACTTGTTGAGGAACGAACTGGCTCCGTTCTCCGACACATGACCACACGCGCTGCCGGCTTTATTCAGCCCGGCGAACAATGCGTATTGCCGCTGCCCACGTTCGACCTTCTTGATCGAAGCGGTGGACGATTGCTTGAGGTCCGTGCCTTCGTGCCAGATTCCTGCCAACGCATGATTGCCACTTTCTCGAATCGCCCACACAACAACGGTCACCGATTTGCCGTCGCCTTTAATATCCAACGGTGTGTCATGCAGACGCGACCGGGGAATGAACAGAAACGGGCGGAAGTTCGGATCCGACTCCTGGCGGATACGAATCGCTTGCCCAAACGGCCCATCGTTCAACAGCGGGAAATCCGCGTAAGTGGCTTGCCTGCCTTCGCCCCAGTAGTCGCGCACATAGTTCGCCGCATCCAACGGGTACACGTTCGTCGACCCAGCAGGCACGTGCGCGATGAAACGTTCTTGCCCAGTCGATTCACGCTGCGTGAAGTCCCAGAACGCGACCAAACCAGGCGTGTTTCGAACCACTTCTCGATTGCCGGTAGGATCAAACGCCGAGACGCCTCCCAATGGCAGCGTCGACGCGACGGCAGTGAGGAAGATAAGAAGAAGGCGTGTCATACTCAATTCCTACGGCTGAATCAGATTGCTAAATCGTGAGAAGGAACGACGTTTCATAAGGGGAATCTTAAGAGCAACCAATAACAAAGTCGTCGCAGTGTAAACAATCCACTGTTCACATGCCGTGCTGACCTACTTCGATGATTGATTCAATTGGCTGACGACAGTCATGCCCGCTCGTGCTCGCGGGTTGTCAGGTGCTAACAGCAGAGCCGTCTCAAAGTGCAACGACGCTCGCTGAGTCTGGTTCAGACTCAAGAACACGTGCCCGAGATTGAGGTGCGTCGTCACGTCGTCAGGAAAATCATCCAAGATGCGCTCGTACAGTTTGATCGCTGCCTCCGAGTCTCCGATCCCCGCGCTGGCTTCCGCGAGCGCAAACACGACATCCAAGTCATCCGGCGCGTGCTCATTGCAACGCAGCAACTCTTCGTGAGCGGATTCGAAATCGCTGGCACCCAGATGGGCAATTGCAAGTTGAAAGCGGGACAACCAATGCCGAGGGTCCGATTCCGGGATCCCCACGGTGGCGACAACCAACAGATCTCGAGCCGCCTCGTAGTCTTCCAACTCGAGCAACAATTGTCCGTAACGTTGCAACCCGCGGTAGTAATCTGGGAACGCCTTGACGCCCCGCTCGAATTCCTCCACCGATTCATCGACACGTCCCATCCAGCGTAAACAGTCAGCAAGAATGAACTGGCTCTCCGCGTCGCCATCCAAGATTCGGATTGCGTCTCGAGCACGCGGCGCAGCGACCTCAAACTTCCCGGCCCAATGCATGACTTTCGCAAGGTTTCGCATCGCGATTCCTTGGGCCCTGCGATCGATGCGGTCGAACACCGATTGATCGACTTCGGCAATTGCTTCGGGAGGCAACTGTTCCAAAGCAATGGAACCATCCGCCAACCATCCCGCGTCTTGCATTTCAGCGATCAGCCAACGTGATAACTGTCGATGGGCCTCAACGGTCGGGTGAACGTGATCCAGGAAATACTCTTCGCCCAGAATGTCATGCCCAAATTCGTTTTGACAAACGTCGCGCAGTGCGGATTCAAAATCGAGCACACGAACGTCATCGGACTCGGGAAGTTCACGAATGAACTGAGCAAACTCGCCGGGCGCACGTAGCGGGCAAATGTCTCGGTCGATCGCAGATCGAAATGCTGAACGAGCAACCTCATAATCGCCAGCCTCAAATGCTTGCCGGCCTCGTTCGAAGAAATCTTCTTCAGGGGCCGGCTTGAAGGGACCGCAATCCTTTTCGTTGGAAGCTGGAACGACGAACAATATTTTCGCGTTCGCGGATTGAGCGATGGAGATCATGCGTCGAACATTGAATCGAAAATGCTTGCGAACATTGTCGCTCCATTCCTCATCGCGAACATAGTCCGACGGTCCAACCGTGTGGTTCAGACGTTCGTCCACTTCAGCGGCCAAACCGATCGAGTTCGAGTCGGATTTCGGTGGACGCTTTTTAGGCACGAGGGAATCGATCACCCGATACGTTCGGGTCTTGTTCAACCATCCCGTCAACCAAAGTTGAGCCTGGGACTGGTCAAAGAAGTCTGCGTACGTTCGCCGTTCGAGAAACTCATTCTGACCGGTGTAGACAATGAACAGATCAGGCTCGTACTCAGCCAACTCTTCCATCACCGCCGCGACGCGGTAGCTGGCGTAGCTGACACCACCCGCGTTGAAGACTTCATGCTTTGTGTCAGCATCGATGTGCGGCAACCATTCTCGCAACCAGCCCGCGAAGGACGTGCTGTCGTCGTAAGGTCGACCGAACGTCGTGGATCCACCGAGGCAAAAGATCCGCTGCGTGTTCGCTGGCTTTGTCAGCGGAAAGCGTTGGTCGTTGAACCAGACCAACTTGTTTTCCGCGGTTCGCATCCACGTCTTGCCGTCGTCATCGGTGAAGCGTTCCAGCAGGGGAACTTGCTTCGAAAACCCCATCAACGGGTCGGTTTGATCGTTCGACCGACCGGCACCAATTGCGGTCAGAAACAACTCGATCGCCAACAATCCAAACGCGGTGGTCACGAAACCGAAACAAGCCTTCTTGGTACGACTAAGAGTGCGCCGAGATACACCCTTGGAATCAGAACTAGATTTCGCAGTCATAGCCCGGTAGCGGATTGTTCACACCAAGTGTGCAATTGCGGCAAGAACGATTGATAGGCAGGATCGGAAGCCACGTTCCGAATCGCTCCCGGATCCTTGTCGAGATCGATCAAGACGATGTCTTCGAGTTTGCCTGTCTTGCTCGACACATATTCCGTGTAACGAAACCGCTCCGTGCGAATGCTGGTTCCAAGCACCGGCCCAACGCCTGGTTTGAATTTCTTGTATTGGCTGAACGCCGCCGGACGAACCGACAGTTCGGGATCACGGACCACTCCCGCGATGCTCTTGCCTTGGCAATGTTTCGGAACCGGCACTCCGGTCAGCTCGCACAAGGTTGGGAACACGTCCACCAATTCCACCAACGATTTCGTTTCACCCGCAGGAACGCCCGGGGCGGACACGATCAACGGGACTCGTGTTGCGATTTCATAGTTGGTGTGTTTGCACCAATCGCCAAAGTCGCCGACGTACCAACCATGGTCGCCCCACAACACGACAATCGTGTTCTCGCGTTGCCCGTTGGCTTCGAGAGCGTCCAGCACCTTGCCAACTTGTGCGTCCATGTAGCTCACCGCGGCTCGGTAACCATGGATCAGCTCACGAGTTTTGTCGTCGTCGAGCATCTTCGTTTTCGCAGGAATGTCGGTGTAGTTCTTCAGCTCTCCCCAACTCGATCGAGCGTACGGCAAACCATCAATCACATCTTCGCGAGAAGGAATTTCAATGGCGTCGCGGTCGTAGAGGTCCCAGTACTTGCCCGGTGCATTGAACGGCAGGTGTGGCTTCAAGAATCCAACGGCCAAGAAGAACGGTTTGTCTTGTGTGGCAAAGCGCTCCAACATCGCAACCGCCCGCTCGGCGTTGTGGCCATCGGCGTAGGCATTGTCTGGAACGTCGCCGCCGTTTTCGATCGATGGTCCCGGCTTCTCGCTCGAGTTGGCCGGATTGCGTTTGCGAGGCAGTTCCTGGACGTAGCCTTTGCCCTTGCTGCGATCTCGCGGGGCCCACTCGTTGGCATCGACGGTCCAGGCCGCCGCATCGTCGCTGGCGCTGTGGTAGACCTTGCCGAGAAACCCCGTTTCGTAGCCGTTGCGAGACAGGTGTTGCGGCAGCGTCAGCACGTCGGGCATCTTCGACCGCAGCAGCGTTTTGAAGTTCCAGCACTGGGTCGTCTCCGGACGGCAACCGCTCATCAAGCTGGCTCGCGAGGCACCACAAACGGCGACCTGGCAATACGCGCGGTCGAACCGCATGCCAGAAGCCGCCAAACGGTCGATATTCGGCGAGTGAATGAAAGATTTGCCGTAGCAACCAAGCTCAGGCCGCAAGTCATCGACGGCGATCATCAACACGTTGAGCGGTTTGGATGGCGAGGTTTCTTGTGCCGACGCGGGCATCGGCAGCGAACAAACCAAGCTGACCAAGCCAAGAAACAGATGGCGGGGTTGGAGGGCGGGCATGGTGGGAATTGGGATGGGGAGGAATCGTTGTGGGGGCTCCCGTTATAGCTGAATCCTCGGTGGATTGTGGGGAATTGGGATACACAGGCTGGAAGGCGATGCCGCCTTGCAGGGATGAAGGGCAGGGACTCACAGGCTGGAAGCCTATGCCACTTGGGTGGTCTCACCTGACGCCTGGCCGGGTGCTTTGTTACAAAGCGTTCCTGGCGGTGACTCTCCTGGACTGCAAACTTGACACGCTCGTTGAAACGATTGCTTGATGACGTCGAATGACGCCCTTTGTCGAATCAGTCCCGCATCGAAGTCGAAGACGCACCTGTTGTGGGTGCCGCATGCCGGCGGTGCGACCGCTCCGCTGTTCAAACAATTTCGTAGTCTGACAACGTCGCGAAATGCTCCGAGTTCCATCAACTTGTGGGCCGTTCGGATGGCTGGGCGTGAGTCCCGTTTCTCGGATCCACTTGAAACCGACATGGACTCGTTGGTTGAATCGATCGCGACCGAGACGGAACGAACCTTTGCTGATGACGACACGTTGGTGCTGGCGGGACACAGCCTGGGTGCGTTGATTGCGTACCGGTTGGCGGTTCGGTTGTTAGAAAAATCCTCCGGTCCATCCCGCGTGAAAGGGCTGATCGTGATGGGAGCCTCGCCGCCCAACCAATGGACGCAAAACCGCGACTGGTTGGACTGGGACGACGACGCGTTCGCGGAAGAACTCGACCGTCGCTATGGCGGATTGCCAGCCGGTTTGAAGCAGCATCCCGACGCGCTCGCGATGTTCTTGCCAATCGTGCGTGCGGATTTAAAACTGGCACGAGGAGTCGCGACTGCAGAGCACCCGACCATCCCCGTCCCCATTCGGGCTCTCGCCGGGGCAGAAGACCATGTTGCCAACCGAGCGAAGATGCAAGGTTGGCAAGCACTCACATCGACCGGGTTCTCTCTGCGAGTGTTGCCGGGGGATCATTTCTTTCCGGTCGCAAATCTCAGCAAGGTGTTGCTGACCGCGGAGACGCTGAGCGGGGACGGCGGTTGAGAACCAAGATCGACGGTCTAGAAGACCATCGTACGTAGGTAGCCGTCTCGACGGTCTAGAAGACCATCGTACGGAGATTGCTGCCTCGACGGTCTTGGAAGACCATCGTACGCCGTCAGTTGAATTTCCAGCGTGGTGGTTCGTCTCTTTGAAGCGGTTCTTGCTTCAAGACCTGACGCAACATGGCGATGGGCAACATTCCGGCTTCCATGATCGAATCGTGGAATTCGCGTTCGGTCATCTCGCCCGACAAAACCATCTCACGGTGCAATTGGCGGATCTGCAACGCACCGAGCATGTACGCAGCTTGGTACAACGGCGGGTAGCTCGGACCGATGCTGCGTCGAACTTCCGCGGTCGCGTTGCGTCGTTCGAACCCAACGTTGTCGACCAAGAAATCGACGCACTGATCCGGTGAAAAACGCCCCAGGTGAAAGTTCAACGAAAAGATGATTCGTGCACACCGGTGGGCTCGCCAAACCAGCATTCCCATGCGTTCTTCGGGAGTGCGAGCGAACCCATCGTCGTACAGTTTCAGTTCCCAATAGACGGCCAATCCTTCCAACCAGAACGGCGTGCTCATCGTGCGACGGTGAGGTTGGAACCGCTCGTTGCTGTACATCTGCAAGTGGTGACCCGGGATCAGTTCATGGTGCACCGTTGCTCGGGCGTACCCGATGTTGTTTCCTCGCAAGCTTTGGCGTTTGTCACTCGGCGACATCTCCGACGTTGGAAATGAAACGCTGATCACTTCGCCGCCGGTGAAGAAAGGATTCACCTTCTGTCGCTCGGGAGTCATCATGATCATCCGCCAGCAATAATCGGCGAACGGCGGGACTGTGATCCAATCGCGTTTTCGCAACCATTCGACCGATTGGTCAGCCATCTCGCCGATTAACACCGGCTGTTGGCCCGGTGCCACGTGGTGATTCTTCATCCGTTCGACCGCGGCTTTCCAATCTTCGCCCAATCCCATGTCTTGAGCAACGCGAACCATCTCAGATCGCACAATCGCGTATTCTCGTTCGGCCAACTCGATCAATTCCTCTGGCGAATGATCGATGAATTGACGACGCAATTCCAACTCGATTCGTTCGCGTCCGACCGGCGTGCCCGACAGATCCTTTTCAACCGACGAGGTCGCAGGCGGCAATTTTTCGCCCGAATCTTCGATCCGTTTGCGTTCGATTCGTGTTTCGACCTCAGCGGTCAGCAGGTGCCAATCGACTTGATCATCAAGCGACCATTCTTCGAACGGTTTGCCGTCCAACTCCAAAGCGGCCAACTCCTCTTTCCACTGAGGCAACTGTGCCGTTCTTTTTTCACGATCGCGACCACGACGAGTGAATCGACGGACGATCGATGGCATCCAAGTCGCTTCGCGTTGGGACCATGTTTGAATCGGTGGGTAAGCCTCGTCAAAGGCAAACGCTTCAGCCGGTGTGGGCAGTTCGACGGAACCGCCAGCAACCAATTCCGATTGTTTCGCCGTCAACGATTCGCCGACGTTCAGTGTTGCTTTCCAAGCACGCAGGTTCTCGCCGGTCTCCTTGGCCAGATCGAGCACCCACCAATTGAAATCGGGGTGATAGCCCTCGTAGAACGTTTGCCAAGATTCATACTCGTCCACCAAATCTTTCGCGGCTTCCATGACGGATTGGCTGACGGCCACCGACTTGGGCTCCTTGTCTGCAACGAACTCCTGAAGCTTTCCGTTCAGCGTTTCCACCTCAGCCGCCATCGCTTGTCCATCCAGTGCGTTCACACGTTTGGAAAGATCCGTCAGCGAGATCAATTGTTCGGTGAAGGGAAACATCTCTTTCAGTTTCGCAGACGTCGCAACGAGCGTCTTCAGCTCCGCCTCTTCATCACTCACCGCAGTCAACATTTCGCTAGCGATTTCCGCTTCCGCGTCGCTCAAAGTGTTATCGCCTTCGGCATCGATCGCCGTCTGCAATTGGCTTTCCCATGCGGCCAAGAACGCGGCGGTCTGTGACAGACGCTCGTCCGCCACACGAATCGGCAAACGACGCTTCAGTGTCTCCAGGTCGGTTTGATAGTGATTCTGGATGTCCTTCCAAGCCGTCTGTGGTTGCAGTTTTTCCGAGTCGATCAACACGGTGGCAACTTCTTCGGATGTCTCACTGGAATCAGAGGTCGATTTGTCGATCTCCTTCCCGGGTTCTAGCTTTTCGATAAAGAAGTCCAACGTTCGTCGCTTGCCGTACTTCCCGCCGTCACTGTGCCCCACGTTCGGCATGACCAGCAAATCAAAGTCCTTGCCAGCATTGATCAACGCATCCGCGAAACGCAGCGTGGATTCAGGTGGCACGTTCGTGTCGACTTCACCCACGATCAAAAACAAATCGCCGATCAGGTTGCCAGCGTTGTCGATGTTACTGCAGGCGGAATAGTGATCTCCGACCGGATAGCCCATCCACTGTTCATTCCAAGAGGCTTTGTCAATTCGATTGTCGTGGCAACCGCAAGCCGCCACGCCCGCGTCATAGAAGTCACCGTGGAACAACAACGCGGATCCGGTGTTTTGGCCACCAGCCGACGTTCCGAAGATGCCCACTCGTTCCAAATCCATCGCGGGATGTTCTTTCGCAAGAGCCTTCATCCAAGCGATACGATCGGGGAAACCAGCGTCCTTCAGGTTGTGCCAGCACACATCATGGAAAGCTTTGGATCGGTTGGCGGTCCCCATGCCGTCGATCTGCACGACGATGAAACCGGCATCTAAGTAGTCGCGATGCCAGGGTGCCGAACGAAACGATTTGGGCACGTGCGAATCATGAGGCCCGGCGTAGATGTATTCGACGACGGGATACTTTTTGTCTCCGGTCGGGTCATAGCCTTCGGGAAAACACGCCAATCCCCAGATGTCGGTTTCGCCGTCACGGCCCTTCGCTGAGAAGACCTGCGGCAGATTCAACTCGGCGTCATCAGGCGTGACCGTCGCTTTGGCGAGTGTTTGAATCAGCTTGCCATCCGCGGAACGCAGTTCATGAACCGGCAACGAATCGACGCGAGAATGGGTGACAACCAATTGGCTTCGATCAGGAGAAAACGTGGCAGTGTGCGTGCCATCGCCCTCCGTCATCAGCGTGAAGCTTTCTCCCGAGAACGCGACCCGAGCGTAATGCTTCAAATACGGGTCTTGGCCTTCGTGCACACCGCTGACCACCAAATCGAGCACGCGATTTTCTTCGTCGATGTTGTCGATTCCACGAACGACGAACTCACCGCTCGTGATGGGTTGGATCTCATTTTCGCCAGCCAAATCGACCAAGTAGAGATGCTGATAACCGTCCTTCTCGCTGACCCAAATCACTTCGTTCGTGTCTTCGAGATAAGTCCAACGCGGCAGGTCCGTTTTGTGAGTGGTCCAAACGAACGTTTCTGATTTTTCGTCGATCGCGGTGGTGACTTCACCGGACAACACGTCCACATCGAACAAGCGGAATCGTTGATGGCCTCGGTCGGTGACAGCGATCAAAGCGCGGTGCGGTCCAACCCACCGGAAGTTCCAAAATCGTTGAGACATCCATGGCAAATCCAGTTCGATCGCTTCGCCAGTTTTCGCGTTGAATGCGAGCTGTTGAGTCTCGTCGACCGGATCGCCGGGCAACAAATACGGGCGTGATTTGAGTTCCGCTCGACCACCGGATTTGGGCGATGATTCCACCAAGTGAACTGGTTGAGTTTCGTAGGGAATGACCGCTCGAGTCAGCAACACGGTTCCATCGGGTGACCACTGCGGCGATTCCAACTTCATGGGCTGAGCCGATTCTGCAGCGTGATCAGCAAAGGACACGGCCAGTTGCGATTCATCGATCAACGTTTTCCATTCGTCCGACTCGTCTTCGGATTCCGAGCGAAGCAATTGCAAACTGCCCTCGGTCAATCTTGCAACCACCTTGTCATTGTCAGGTGCGGGCACGCCAGCGTTCCAATCATCCCCACGGCGAACACCCCGTCGGCGGCGCCCACGACGTTCCGGTTCTGGCTGGGTCACGCGAGCCGGTTCGGTGACTTCCACTCGAGCCGGTTCGATGTCAGCAACGAAGTAACCAAACTTCGTTTTGTCTTCGCCGATCAGTTCCCAAACGTGTCCTGCAAAAGTTGTTCGGACCAGTGAGTCTCCGGCGGAGACCGAATCGTATTTTACCCGTTTGCCTTCGCCGTCGACCCAGAACAATTGCAACGCTTGTTCGGTCTTGTTGACGAACGTGATCTCACTGTGACTTTCTGCGGACCGACCGGATCGAGGCGTGCGGCCTCCCTTGAGCGCCGCTTCACGCGTGCTGTCTTTTTCAGCCGGATCCACCTCCGTCATCTCACCGGTTTCAGCATCCACTCGAATGCCGGTGAATGAACCATCCGCGTTCTGACGACGGAACCAGAACGAATCGTCAGTCGTCCAGTGCGGCGTGAGAGTTTGCTGAATCACCCTGGGGCGAGGCGATGATGGACCCTGTGCGTTTGCGATGCCACCGAACGCGAAAAATGCAAACCCGAACAGCAACCCCGCGACTTGAGAGGCGACGTTCGCGGACGATCGCCCGGCAAAAATTCGAGGCATCCAATTGTGAAACGGCAATTTCATGTCTATATGTTCTGTGGAACCGTGCGTGTCAGTGGACTGCTTCCCCGCAAAACGATCTTGTTGGCCCCCACTCCTAACGAGCGTCCCAAGTCCATCGATTTCGCGGGTTCAGACCACTTTAATCAAGCAGAACACGGCGATGCGTCGCTATGAATGTTTCGCTCCACAAAGGCGAAATCCTGCACCTACCTTCTTTGATTCGGGAACGATGATGCTGCCTGCACGTGTACGGGTGTTGGATTCTCACACCGGTGGGGAACCGACGCGAATGGTGATCGGACTGGAAGACGTGCTGGTTGGGGACACGATGGCCGCACGCCGGATGTACCTTCGCGAACACTTCGCGACGTTGGGAGCACCAATCGTCAACGAGCCCCGCGGCAACGACATCATCGTGGGTGCTTGGATGTGCCAGCCAGTCGATCCAAGTTGCTTCGCTGGTGTGGTGTTCTTCAACAACGTGGGTGTGTTGCAAATGTGTGGCCACGCAACAATTGGTGCCGTCGCGACGCTGGCTTGGCAAGGCAGATTGCCACCAGGAGTGCACCGTTTAGAAACACCGGTTGGAATCATCGAAGTCCAGCTACACGACAATGGCGAAACGGTCTCCTTCGAAAACGTCGTCAGCGAACGCTATCAATCCGGCGTCCGCGTTGAGGTACCTGGTTCGGCACTGCTGAAGAACGGATTTGTCACCGGCGACATTGCCTACGGAGGCAATTGGTTCTACTTGGTCGACGACCACGGATTGGACCTCGAGCTCAGCAACGTCGATCAGTTGATGGAAGCGACACTAACGATTAAAGCCGCGCTGCGTGAACAAGGAATCATGGGCCGAGATGGTGCGGAGATCGACCATGTCGAAATGGTCGGTCCTTCTCAGCACGCGGACGCAAAAAACTTTGTGCTGTGTCCCGGCAACGCCTATGACCGCTCACCCTGCGGGACGGGAACCTGTGCCAAGGTCGCTTGTTTGGCCGCCGCGGGTAAGCTCGAAGCCGGCGAAACGTTCCGGCAAGAATCGATCACCGGAAGTTGTTTTGAAGCCACGTATCGAATCGACGATGCCGGTGCGGTGCTGCCTCGACTGACGGGATCAGCGGAAGTGATCGCCGAAACAACTTTGCTGTTCGAGCGTGGATAAAAGGGTTCAGTGAGCAACGCCAGTACGATGGGATTCCAAGCCCGTCGAGTTACAACCGGTTGCTTGACTCAGCCAGAACGCGATCGCATTCGGTTCGTCTCGGTAACCGTGGACGATCGCCCATTGGCTGATTGCTCCATCTGCGAACCGTATTGAGTCAACAGCCTGGTCAACCGACCACTTCGTCGGGCTTGGAAGCCCTACGTACGACTAGCGACCCTGGTCACTGATTGCCTTCGTTGCCTTTGCGGCGATCTTCCAGTTGCTTCGTTGCCCCGCGAAGTGAGTCGAGCAAACGTGGGACTTGGCCGGCCGCCAGGAACACTCGAGCACTGACGGCGGACTGTGGGAAGAAGCTGGTCAAGAAGTCCAAACCAAACTCCGTCGCACCGTGACCAATCATGACTCCGTTGGCATAGGTTCCGCTGAGCACTTCGTCGGGCAACTTCAAATCATCGTAGATTTCTTGTGGCGATGGCCGACGTTGCTCGGCGTTGGGATTGGGTGTCGGCGTTGGCATCATCGGCTCGCCAAAGCGACCTTTGTACAACTCCAAATTCTTCTGCAACGCGTCAACAAATTGAGGCATCACCGCGTGCGGAATGATCACTCGCACAGCGACTCGGTGAGGCCGGCCGACGGTTTGTAGAAAGTCGACGATGAACTCGCTGGGGCCGGTCATCACGATCGCGCCGGTGCTGAAACAACCACCCGCGACATGATCGGGCACCCGAGCTCGAACGGCGGGGTTGTCGGCCGCAGGATTGTTGCCGGGCGCCGGAGGTCCGGGCGGTCCGTCCGCGGGTGGACCACCCTCCGGCACGCCATCGCCCCATTGGCCGCCGCCGAGTTGACCATCGCCGGGTGGGTTGCCGCCGGATCCATCGTCGTCGTTGGGTGGACCGTCAAAAGGGGGCTCAGAAGGCGTGTCGGAATTCATCGGGACCGCAATTGCAGGGAAGTGAAATGAGACAACCGGCACCATTCTATCGGGCATTCGATCATCTGTCGTCGGGCCTGGACCCGTCATTCTCCTCTTCGGTGGGGGATCGAAGATTCCCATTCAAGTTGGAAGTCGACTGATCGTTTGCACTTGCGATCACCATGCGCCATCTTAAGATGGACAGACGATTAACCATCCCCCGCATCCCCGTTTAAGGTCCCCCGCCGTGTTAACTGAAGCCACCATCGAACGCATGTTCCGTGAACTTGTCGCCGAACCCAAGAAATGCACGGAAGAAACCTTCGACCAAGCAGAAGAGTTGCTCGAGCGCGAATTGCGTGACGAGAGCCCACTTCGACACCGCCTGACGGTCGAATTGGAAGAACTTCGTACTTTGGCCGCCAAGTAATTCGGCCACGACGAGCGTTGCCTTCCTGAAACAGCAACGCGGAACACGTCTTACCCAAATCGCCAAAACCAACTGGCGAATCACAGCCAACCTTCTGCCTCGGTTGGCTCGAGTGAATCACATCGAAATGAAAAGCGCGGTTGACCTCAACCGCCCGTTTCTTCTCTCCGGTCTCATTTCCCGGACCCATCGGCACCCCAAACGCATCGCCGGTTCAGGCTTTGTCGCCTAGAGCTCTGGGCCGATGATCTTCGGCAATTGCCGGTAGAGGAACCTTGGCATCACCGCCAAGAAACCATCCGAAACAGGATCGTGCTCGATCGCCAGGCCTCCGCCGACCAAACGCGCCGATTCGCGAATTCGGTTCAACACGTCGTCGCGACGTGGGCCCAATGGTTCGCTTCGCACGACGACAGGCAAACGGTCATAGGTCGCTGATGTGCCAACCCACCAATGCGATGAATCAACCTCGCGAATTTGCAAGCCGATCGGGTCCAGCGTTCGGCCTAGCATGTCGCCCGCGGTGACCTCGTTGCCAGCTTCGCCCGCGTACGCCATCACCAATTGCCCCGGCGACAAACGGCGTCGTTGAGCGTCGGTCCAGTTGATGATGCACGTTGCGTCGTTCGCGCGAGACGTTCGTCGAAGCAACCCAGCCATCGCGATCGCGGTGTCCAACTGAGGCCCCGTTTTGCCTCGGCTGAGCACCTTCCAGGCGGGAGGCAAACCATCATCCACCAAAACCTCGGTGGGCTGGTGAGAATACGCAGCCGTCCAGCGCGTCATCACGTCGTCGTCGAGCGTGGATGGGTGTTGTCTCATCCGCCGCAGTGATTCCGTGGTCAGACATCGAAGGTGCAACGCATCACGAGGTTCGAGCTCGATGGCCGCGTTCAGTTGATTCAAAAGCGTTTCCGCGGAACCTCGTTCAGTACCAAAGTCATCCAGATCAACGAGTGTTTCCGTTTTGGACTGCAACACTTCCATCGGCAGGGTCAGCGTCAGTCGATCCTCTTCTGTTTCAATCTTCAATCCTGCGGATCGCGCCGCACTGCCGAGCAACTGGCCCATCGTCGTCCAACCCTTCGCATCCGTCGCGACGAGTTGCCTCAGATCCGTTCCCGCTAGATCCATCGACACCCAGTCCAGTTGAATGGGAATCAGAGTGGCTTCGCCAAGAAACAGGATCAAATCCGACAGCGGGTATCCCTTCGTGCTGATCGCCAATCGCATCTTCAAAGCCGTTTCGATATCGACTTCTTCAGGAGGTGTTGCGATTAGCATCGGGTCGACAAATTCCTCCGCTGCGATATCTAAAACGACGTCTTCCAACACCGGAGCCTCGGACATTGGCGTCGCATCAGGAGCCTGGCCGGGCATATCCAACAGTATTTGAAACTGAGCGAACTCAGGCGGCAGTTCAGTCACGACGTCGGTTGCCGGATCGTTCGCGAGAGGCTGAGCAACCGGTCCCTCAGACGGTTGATCGCGACCGAGAACGGCGGGCGGACCGTCGAGTGGGCTTCGCGGCATCAGGTCGTTCGGTACGCCGGTCAGGTTTGGAACCACTGGATCAGTGACTCCATCCGAGACCGCATCGCCATCGGCCGTTTCAGCCGGATCGTCACTGGGTTCGTCATCAGTCGATGTGCTGTCTTCGGTCGCGGTCGGCTCATTGCCATCAGCAATCGGGGCGACTTCCGGATCGTTGGCCTGGATCGGATCCGTCGGTTCGTTGGACGTGTCAGCGGTTGGGCCAAGGTCAGCGACGGGCAAACCCGCCGTCGAATCGGGCTGGCGGAACCAAAGGAACAGCCCCGCCAACAGCGTGACGCTTAACAACGATCCAACGATCCACATCGCTACCGATTTGGACGTGCCGCTTCGTCGGGCTTGGTACAACTCATTCGGATCGACACCGGATGACGATGCGTTTAGATCAGCATCCGAGTCGAGGCTCGAGCCAGATGCATATTCGTCATCTGCCGCGAACGAAGAGCCATCGGCCAACGGCGGAGCAACCAAGGGGCCAGGATCAGCTGCTGAATCACCGGGCAGATCGCTTGGCAAATTTCCAACCGACATACCGGCTTCTGTCATCGCCTCGCTGCCGATGGATTCATCACCCAACGTAACTCTTGGCGGGGTCGGCTGGGTCGCACCGGCGGTGTTTTCCGGCGGATCAATTTGCACGAAGGAATTGCACTTGGGGCAATTCACAATCGTACCGATCAAGCTCGGGTTGCTGACCTTCAATCGGGACTGGCAACTGACGCACTGAACTGCGAAAGGTCGGAAATCGCCACCGGAGGATGCCTCGTCAACCAACGATCACTTCCCACCCGCTTCCGCGATCATGCTGGATACTTCAACCGTCACCAACGAGGATGGTAGCGCGTAGCTGACCACTCGTCCGGCACGAGCGATGTTGATTCCGATGACTTGCCCGTCGCTGTTGAGCAAAGGCCCGCCGCATTGATCGGGGTTGAGAACCGTGTCGTGCTGCAGGGCTTCTTCGAAACCAGACAACCGAATGTTGCGAGCTCCGTTCACACGCGCGTCATTTTCAGACTCTTGAACAATCGCTGCCTCACGCATTTTGGCTGACACCTCTTTGGTATCGCCATCGCGAACGATGGTGAGCTGCACGATCTCGCCGGGGAAAACCATCCGCAGCGTCGACATCACCGAGTCCTTGTTGTTTTGCATTTGCCCATTGATCGCGATGATCCGGTCACCTGATTCCAACCCGGCTTCCGACGCACTGCTGTTGGGCAAGATTTGTTCGACTTGAGCTCCCGCGGTGGATGCGTTCGGATTGAGTTGAACGCCCAACATGCCGCGGTACTCAACACGGCGAGGCCCAGCCCCCATCACTCCCAATCCGATGACTCGATTGGTTCGGTCGGGACTGATCAAAAAGCTGCCGACAACCGGAGTGGTCGAAGTCAACGTCACCGGGCGAAGCATCGGCAGCGTTCCGGTGCTGTCTCGTTCAATCACCAGCAATGCGAGATCGCTACGTCGGCGAACCGCGGCGACTCGAGCGGGAAACATCCGGCCATCACGAAGGCGGACGCGAATCGGATCGTTGGACAATTCGCTTCGCTTGGTGATCACGTAAGCGTCCGTCGTCGCCACGGACGCTCCCACGTGCAAGCTGGATCTGGCGACCACGGTTCCCAATGAAACGGGACGGCCGCCACAGATCACGCCGACCACGCCGTCGTTGACGCTCTCAGCAATCGGACGCACCAACTGCATCATCTCGCCATTGTCGCGGCGATGCATGACGCGTTCGACCAAGCGTTCTTGCAACCAAGCCGGCACGGACGTTTCTTCTTGCGCGGACACCGGACCGGTCAAAGACACGCACAGCAACACGGCGGTCGCCATGGCTGTGAACGCACCGCTCAGCGATCGCTTCCAAGAAGTCATTTGAACGTCAATCGCCACGGCCAATCTCCACAGTCACTTTCACAGGTTGGCCGTCACGTCGCAGCCAAATTTTCACTCGTTCGCCGGGCATCGTGTCAGAAACCGCGGCCTTCAATGATTCAAAATCGGTGATATCCACTTCGCCGAACGTGATGACTTGGTCACCCGCCCGAATGCCACCTTGATCAGCAGGCGAACCCGGTCCGACTCGGACAACATTCGCGATCCCGCCTTTGCTGTTGCCTCGGACACCCAAAACGGGTCGGAAGCCAGGCAGATACCCCCAAGCGTTCCCGCCCTGCATCTTGTCCCAATGTTCATTGTAGTGATCGATGGGAACATGCAAGTTGTCGGCGACATCATTCCCGATGCGACTGTGCACGGCGATCAGCTTGCCTGACAAATCAAACAAAGGACCACCGGAGTCGCCGCCGATCAAAGCACAATCCGTCACTAAACGATCGGGGTACACAGCCAAGATACGGCCGACCCGAGTCACCATGCCTCGATCGGCTTCGTAACCACCGGGGTGCCCCGTTGCGATGCACCACATTCCGGACTTGAGTTTTTCGCTGGTTCCAAGCGATGCGTGTGGCCAACCGAGTTCACGTCCGGCCGAATCGCGAATGTTCTGTCCCGGATCAATCTTCATCAACCCCGCGTCGACGCTGCGATTCATGCCCAAAGTTTTCGCGGAAACCGTTCGCCCATCGTTAAGTGTCAACATCGCGGATTTGCCGGGACGCATCGCCACGTGAGCTGCGGTGAAAACATAACCCGTCGAAGTGATGATGACGCCGCAACCTTGCGCGGGCCCAATTTGCACGCTGACGGTGCAGGCTTCGGCTAACGAAGCGACCCGCTGTTGTTGACGTTGCAGCGAACGCAATTGGTCCAACGAAGTTGGCACTCCGCCCTCTTCAACCAATCGTTGCAGTTCCGTCGGCGGTTCGATAAACGTGCCACCGGAACGATCGTCAAATGCGTCCGCAGCCGACTCTTGAACGAACGCGTTCTGGTTGATCGATCCGGGCGGGATCAAACGTTGCGAGCCGAGGCCGGACTGCGTTCCGTTGCCGCCTTGATCCTGAATTGAACTTGGCCCGAACCTTTGTCCGGTACCGGGCAAGCTTTGGCGTGGCGGCACCAAAGTCGCACCGGGTGGCAACGGTGGCGGACCGCCAATTGTCGAGGGAACTCCATTGACGATCTGCGCGGGACTGACCGAAGGAGAAATCGCCAGAGCGAATAGAAAACAACTGGCAACCAGCCTCAGTCCGAGCGTGTCGTGAAATGGCATCGCGTGATTCATCAGAAGGAAAGACGGGCGGTCCTCATTGTACCCCACCAACCAGGTCTTGGTTCAAGGTCTCAGCGGTCGCGGCAATGTCGTTCAGGAGATAAAGTGCCGTTGCAACGCGTGCAATCCAACCAAACCACCCTATCGTTGCGGACGATCATGGGCGGCAGATCGGCCCTGACGGCGGCCCATCGGCCACGAAAGCCGGTGCTCCAAGTCGTTGGATGCCGCCACGAAGCGGATCGTTCGCGACTCACTCAGTTTAGTTGCCGTTTTCCCGCGAATCCGCCGCTAATCGCGACAGTTTGGTGACCTTCCACCGTTCCTCTCTTTTTTCCAATCGCCAGATCATCAGCATGTCGAACTCGTTGCTCATCATCGGTTGTGGATATTTGGGACTGCGAGTCGGGCGAATCGCCCAACAATCAGGCTGGCAAGTCCACGCAACCACCCGAAGCCGATTCGGAACCCTGGCGGCCGAAGGTTTCGACCCCATCGCGTTTGATTGGAACGATTCGCGGACTTTGCGGCACCTTCCATCTGCCACCCATGTGTTGATCGCGGTGGCCTATGATCGCCACAGTCGAGTGGACCGATTCGCGTCGCAGGTTGATGGACTGGCACGTGTGATTCGGTACCTGGACGATGGCCGTCCCGCCGAACAATCCGCCGACCTTTGCTACATCAGCACGACTGGGGTCTACCACCAAACCGGAGGTGTCTGGGTCGACGAATCGTCACCCACTCATCCAACTCGAGAGGGCGGCAAGGCTCATTTGGCCGCAGAAGCCAAGCTGCGTTCTTTGCGAGTCGGTCGACCAACCACGACGCTGCGACTGGCGGGAATCTACGGCCCCGGACGAGTCCCCCGTGCAGCCGATGTGATCGCTGGGCGTCCGATCGCTTCACCGCCGACCGGTCACCTGAATTTGATTCACGTCGATGATGCCGCGACCGCGGTCATGAACAGTTTCGACAACCAGCGGTTTGCATCGCGCGCACGCTCACCGCTTTACGTGGTGGCAGACGACGAACCAGTCGTGCGACGAGAGTTCTACCAAGAGATCGCACGTGCGACCCGGTCGGCGGAACCGACATTCGTGGATCCAATGGTGGATTCCGGAGTTCGTTTCCGTAGTGAAACGGACAAACGAATTTGGAACCGTCGCGTTCGCCGCGACTTACTTCCGCAGATGCAATACCCAACCTATCGCGAAGGTCTTCGCGATGTTCTTCAAAGCGTACCGCGAACGTAAATCATTCGCTGACGTGGAACGCTCACTCTGGCGGGATGTTCCACCACGCCCGACTACAACAATGGTGGCGGCGGAGGTGATGGCTCCTGAGGCTCTGGCTCAGGTTCCGGAGCCGGTTCGGGATCCGGATTGGGTTCAGGCTCCGGCTCAGGATTTGGATCTGGTTCCGGCTCGGGTTCTGGCGGCGGTGGAGGTGGTGGAGGTGGTGGAGGAGGCGTCGGCATCGATTGGCTCATCACCATCGCCGCGCGTTCGGTCAGCAACCGAGCCCGTCCTTTGAGGTTCTTTCCGAACAGTTCCGGACTGATCCAGGTGTTCATCTTCAAGGGAACCCCCACTTCGACTTCGACCTGCGTCGTCGCTTCAGTGATCTTCTCAGGAGTCACTTTCACGGTCGCGTCGCGAATACCAATCGCATCCATGTGGCTTTGAACCACTTCCTCGACGTTTTCCGCGGTCGCACCGGTGATAATTCCTCGGCGGGCACCGATGTAGGCAGCATGATCGGCGGAATGTCGAAGCATCGTGACACGCGTCAACTCGATGCCCGAAACCAAGATGGTGAACAAGACCGTCGAAACGACCGCCATTTCCACCACGGTCGCTCCGTGACGTGCGGACGCACGCGAGCGAAATTTTGAATGCAGCAGTTCAAGCATGATGCGATGTCACAGTAGAAAGTCAAACAAGGTCGGGCAATGATGTCACTGCGTCATCAACGACGGCAGCTTCTTCGCGATCTTCTGAAATGCGTTTTGCAATTGGCTCGCATCGGTGGCGTGGAAATTCTCGCCCCCACACGCTTTTGCCAAATTGGACATCCTTGATTGATCGGCGTCGTCGCTGAACGTGATCGTGAACAACGTCACTCCGTGGTTCTGCAAATGATACGTCATGCTCTCAGGACTCTTGCCGGTGTTGTGATGACCGTCCGTCATCAGCACCATGACTCGCACCGCGAACTTGCGAGCGTGAGTGGCGTCCGTCAGCGCTGCTAAACCATGTTCCAGCCCATATCCGACACTGGTTCCGCCACCGTTGAATTGGTACGAAACGGCGTCGAGTTGATCGGAGATCGCTGAATAGGTGTGCGTTAGCTCACAATCCCGACTGGCGTTGTCGGAATAGGTCGCCAAGCAAAGCTTTTCATACTGAGGCGAGTCATCCAGAAAACCGTTGAACGAATTGACAGATGCGACCAAATCCAACCATCGTGAATTCGGCGGGACGGGTTCGCCATAAGTCCACCCGGGAGGTGCCGACGCAGGATTGACGTAAGGGTCGGGCGTTTCGTCACTCGCGTAAGCCATCGAACCACTGCGATCGATCACCAATGCGACGTCCATCGTGCTTTGCGTGCTGACGGCGACTCGTTGAGGCCGAATTTGCAAGTTGGTCCCCATCGTCGGAAATAACGGCGAAAAGACCGGTTGCGGCGAATTGGCGAGTGACAGGGTGGTCAGCCGAACCGCATTGCCGAGTTCTTCTCCTTCGGCCAATGGTTCGAAGACATAACCTTCTTCGAGACTCTCACGGACGCTGATCCCAAATTCGAGATCGTCCATGTTGATCGGGACGACTTGTCCTGCGACCGGGTTTCGTGCCGCAGCGTCTCGAGCCGCAGCGAGCGCCGCGTCTTTGTCGCCGGTTTGAATGTACACACGACCGGCGGCGCAAACCGCGGCATCGGTGACAACTTGACTGTCGGCGGTGACCGCTTCGACGTAGGCGACGTTGATCACGTAAGCCGCCAGGATCAGCAGCACCGGCAACATGATCACCAGCAAGACGATCACGGCGCCGCGACGTTTCTCACAGTTCTTATTCAAGTGGGGCATCTGAATGATTCCGCTGTCACGGTTTCTGGAGGGTGACCGACTCGGCCAAGTCATAATTTCCAAATCCCCATCCACCCATCAAAGTGTTCTCGGAGAAAGGGGCCCGGACCTCAACCGTGAACCACTCACCCGACTCAAGCGTGTCTGGGTTCATGGGGTCCATGACAACGACGATGCTGTTCAGTCTTTGGTCGGTGCTGAGAGTTTCGCACTGCCACTCGACGTTTTCAGCGTGAGCTTCCGGGAGCACGCCAACGCGAGCCCCTTCGTAGGCGACCATCTTCATTTTTTGCTGCAACCGAATCATGGTGCACGCTTCGACGGTGCCCATCATGACCACCAACAACAACGGCAACCCCACGGCCAATTCCGTGACGGCGATCCCGCTGCGATGTGGTGTTTTGTTTCGAGTGACCATGAATTGGTACCCCGCGTAAGAAGGTTCAAACGTCCGCACCTTGGGCGAACAAATGCATCCTACGTCACAAAAAACCACCACTCGGTAAGCAATCGGGTGGAAGCAAGCATTCTTAAAGCTCGGAACGGCACGCGGCCATGCGATTCAACCGGATGTTCGGATTGAGACGATCCCACCGGCTGAAACACGCGGAACGGTCGACCGGCCACGGTCACGTCCGCAACCGGCGATCGAGCTTGTCAGGACTTAGAAGTTACCAGCGATCAGAATTTGTAGAGCAACAACGCTGAGTAATAGAAGTCGTTCTTGAGTGCACCCTGCGGCGTGCTGTCGTAGCGGTCCGTCACTGACAATCTAAGCGAAAAGTTATCCGAATCACTGAGCAGAGTCTCCCAAGCCAAATCGGTCACCAACCGATAGTCGCTGAAGTCGTCCCAGGCTGGGAAGAAGTCCAACTTCGCCTTCACCTTTTGACGCGAAGTCAACTGGTGGTCGGCTTCAATCCCAAACACCGCTTCAGGGATCCACGAATCATCAGGCGCACCAATCTCCTTGGACGCACCAGCACCGAAGCGAGTGACCAAGTTCGTATCGTCGTTGCGAATCCAGTAGTACCCGACACCAGCGTTCAAGTTCAAACGCAGATCAAACGCTTTGAACTCGTCAAACTCCATCCCGAACTTTCCAAACAGCGACCAATTGGAATCGTTGATCAAGCGATCGTAGTCCAAGTTGAACCGACCATTTTCTTCGGTCGTGACGTCGTTCGCACTGGCTTGTCGATAGTCGAAATCCAACGCCAAAGTGTATCGGTCCGTTTTGCGTTTCATTTCCAAACCGGTCTGGAGCGCCAGCGTGTCCGAGTTGCCCGAACTGCCGTCCAATCCAAACTCAGCATGGTTTGTCCATCCGTTTGTCATCCAGATCCACGGTCGCTGGTACCAAGTCACCACTTCTTCCTCCAACGGAGGCGACTCAACCACATGTCCCGACTCGACGACGTCCGCGTAACTGGTCGATTGAATCACTTCATCCGGCAGCGGCGTCTCGAGGATCGGTGACTCCAACTGGGCGGGAGACAAACCAAACTCCTCGTTCCAACCAGACGAAAGATCGTTCATGTTCAGCGAAGAACCGCTTCCCGGCGCATCGGCTGGCAAACCCATCGAATCAACCGCGGTTGGAACCGGGACCGATGGCATTGCTGAGGCTGTCACCGCCGGTGATGACGGCAGGTCGTATCCCGAGCCATTGAACACGGATTGACCGGACTGCCAACTGGGAACTGTCTGAGCGTGAGTCACGCTGGACAACACCAGCCAACCGGCAAGCGTGAACAGAAAGGGGTTGATGGAATGAATTCGATTCATGGTTTTGATCTATGGGACAAGTTCATCCAAAAGAACTCCGGATGCTGAATGCCAATCGGCGGTGCATCGGATATTCGGTTTGGTTGATGAATTTGCGACGTCCGAAACACCTACTGAACAAATCTTCTCAGCTGCGTGTACAAAAGCCGCGTCCCTCGTGAAAGAGGGAATATTCTCAGCGCAACTTTTTCTTGATCGGTGGTGCGGCGATCTTCTCAGCTGGCTGTGCCTCTTTTGATGTCGGCTCTCCGGACGCCTCTTTGTCGCCCTCTGAGTCGCTCGCGGATTCATCTTTGGCAAGCATTTCCGTTGCAGTCACGCTCGGTAACGGTTCGCCGGGCAACAACCCGCCGCCGATCATGCTCTGGTTTTCGTCACCCAAAACAGGGTAACCACCGTCGAATCGCGTCTCCGCGGTGTAGTCAACTGGCGGACGACTAAAAACTTTTGGCGGTGACCCAGTGGATCGCCGTCCGAATCGCAAGAGCTTGGTCCCAGCCAATCGGGTCTCTTCACGAATGGACCCACCTTGGAACGGCCCAACGCCCATCACCCAAGTATCTCGAGCAGTCGATCGCGATCGACTGATCCCTGATTGCCAGATGGCTTCGCGAGTCTTCCGGTCGTAAGCAAACGCAGCCACTTTCGCGGCTCCTTCACGAGCGTCGCGACGGGCGATGGCGATTTCCGGGATCTGCGGAACCGAAGGTGAACTCGGCAGAAGCGAAACTGTCGAGTTGATCGCGTTGTTCTCTGGAACACCGAGTGTCACGCGGTGGTCGTCGTACCCCAACGTGCCAATCCGAGCCTCGATGATAATGTCAGCTTCGGAGGCACTGTCTTGCAAGTAGCACCCCGCAGCCATGACCTGTTGACGCAAAGCACTGGTCACGTAGTCAGCGTTCACGATCGTGGGCACTTTCGCGGATCGCAGGTAGCTCGTGTCGAGGTAAACCTTCTCACCCGTCAGCGGTCTGAAGTCAATCGTTGAAACGCTGCGGTCAACGGCGTCAGACAACAACAATTGCTCGGTCGCCTGGCGTTCCTGAGTCGTGCCGCAACCTGAAAACAGACACATCATCCCAATTATAAGGATCGACATCGCGGAACGGTTCACGAGCCCGCGATCGGTCTTAGGTACAACTTGTTCGTAAGGCGTTCGCAAAGATGCAACCAGACGTTCGCCAGCAGCGCAGCGGTGATCGGTGGGGAGAGCGGCCAATCGGAAATGCAGCCGGTTCCGATTCATCGGACAAGCGATCTGTGAGTAGAGAGGTGGGTTGTCAGGGTGGGCGGTTTCGACATGAAACCGGTCGAGGATCTCCTCGACGTTCCGAGGGGTAGCAAAGAAACACCACCAATCGCAACGGAAGTTCTGTATCAACGCGGGCAAAACGCCCGGACCAATCAACATGTGAAACACTTTCGAATCAAGGAACCAAACACTCGCTGCAGCCATCGCCGAGTGGGCGACGCTTGAGCGTGCTTCAGTCAAAGGTGTGAAAACCGAAGAAAGATTCAACGCGCTATTCTGATTGTTCCGAAAAAAGAAACGGAGCGGACGCGCGCAAACGCCGAACGCTCCAGATATCTGCGTCCTTCAAACATCCAGAGATTTGGCTCGTCATGCCTCCAATCGAATCCGCATCCGCCAACACCATGCACTACTTAGTACTGGGTCTGGCCGCCGGATACGCTTGTTTGGGATGCATCGTTTTGTATGGGTTGCTGTCCAGCCACGGCAAAGCCCGCGAGCAACGTCTGGAGGAACTTCGTGCAAAGCGAGAAAGCAAGCTGGCTGCCAATCGAAACGAGTCGTCGCCACAAACGGCATCAACAAACATCGACGACAGCAAAGAGATTCGTTTGCTCCGGGCGGAGCTTGCGAGATTCATCAAGGTATCCGCTTCGATCACCAACGAGTCTCAAAACCTGCACCTGGAAGTCGCTGCTTTGCGGATGCGAATCGAAGCACTCGAAAATGAATTGGCCGGTCACTTCGAAGACCACAACCAAATCGACTCGATCAGGCGAATCGATCCCAAGGCAACTGCAACGAAGCCACCAAAGCAATCCGCGAATCCAACCACCATTGCTGTTGTTTCGGAAGAACCAACCGAGTCACACGGCGAAACCCAGGACAAGAACGGGATTCCCATCCGAGAGCACGAAGAACTTGGACTGCTCTACATGGCTCGCCCGAAATCACCGGACGACCTGACACAGATTTGGGGCATCGGTGTGGTCCAGCAAACAGAATTGCAGGAACACGGAATTTTCTACCACCATCAAATTGCGGCCTGGTCGGCCGAACAAGTCGGCCATTTTGACAATTGGATGAAACTGCAAGGACGCATCAAACAAGAGATGTGGGTCCCGCAAGCGATTCGCCTGTCTCGTCAAAAGGCTGGCAAAAAGGCGGCAAAGAAGAAAAAGAAGCAGCGTGAACGACGTGCCGCGTGATCCGCAAATGCCATCGCAGCGAAGTGCTCTTTGAGCAATCTTTCCACGTCGACTGACCACAATATGATTTTTTGGTCTTGTCGCAGTTTCACGAAATCGGCCTTTCCACGAATTTGCCGATTCGTCTAAAGTCTCCGCGAGTTCACCCATTCCAGTGGTGAACAAAGGATCCCGGCAAAGGTTCCCGCAAGTGGGCAGGATGGCCCTCTTTTCTTTGCCAAGGACCTTGGACCCTTACAGGGCGTGATCACGCGCAGCCACGGAAGGAGCGTTTTGCGATGTTGTTGGATCGAATCGAAATCGACAATCATGGCCCGTTGAACCGGGTGGAACTTGGACCGCTGTCTCATCACTTGAATGTGGTGCTCGGCCCGATCGGATCCGGCAAAACCGCGATCAGCCGCTTCATTCGCGACTCACTTGTTTCGCGACAGTATCCCAACGGAATGCTCAGCGGGTCGACCGGACGAGTCGTCTGGGTCGACAACAACGGATGGGTCCACTGCCGCCGCGAAGCCGATGGCACTTCCAACGGTCGCCGCACGGTCGAATTCGAACCACGCAGCGAAACCACCACGGCATGGGAAGGCTATCACGACGGATGGTTCGGCAACCAAGATGGCGCCACCCCAACCAAAACCAACACAACCTTGGCGGCTCGCGCTCTTCGCAGCGTGCAAATGCCTGAATCGATCGTGGACGGAGTGATGGTCGACACGACTGTCACCAGCGTTTCTCGAGTCGTCGCTGCTTGCATCCAATCGGGACTGGATCGCGAAGGGTTGGCAACGCTGCCCTACGAATCCGAAACGGCACGCTACACCCACAGCCACCCCGCCTACAGCAACTCGGTTCAATCTGGCGAATCGGTTCATTCGTTCACAGAAACCGACGATCGCCGCCGACGGGCCTTGCGCTCGGAATTGGCCGACGTCGAAGCCCAATTGGCCGCACTGCCAAACCAAGAACTCGAAGCATCAGATTGGTACGGCAGCACCTGGGACAACGAAGTCGCTGACCTCCAACGTCAACGCGGAGAGTGCGTGCGTCTTCGAGACTCGCTCATGGCTCGTCGTAATGTGATCTTGGCTCATCGTTCGCGAGCGGCACGATACCAAAGCGTTCACACCGAGCGCCATCGTCAACACACCCAGCGATTGCACGAACTGCACACACAAGCCGACTCGTTGCGAGCCCGTGCGGCTGGCCTAAAACGCTGGATCGCCGATCTTGACGCCAAAGCCTACTCGGTGCCTGGTTCGGTTGCCTCGGCGGTCGGGCCTTACACCCACGGCACCGATCCACTGGCCTACGAAGCTGTTCATCGCGATCACTACACCGGCAACGGATACTTGACGACCGACCTGCGATACGCAGCGAAGTTGTCGGCAACGGAACTGCGAGACCAACTGCGTCACGCAGATTCGGAAATCATTCAACTGCGTCGAACACTGGCCGAAATTCGCGGTCTTCGAGATTCAATCGCGACCGCTCGCCAACATGCTTATTCCGTCGATGTCGATGGAATTCGTGGACGCCGCTACGATCACTTTATCCACGCGATCGATCGTTACTCGGTCGATCACGCTTGGGATGATTTCTATCGCGACGCGTATCGTCCGCTGCACCAGATCGACGACATTGATTTGCGAATCAACTCAGCGACACAGCAAATCGATTGGTTGCTCGGTCGCATCGAACGCGAAACGGCTGCCGCAACAACGGGTTCGGTCGATCCGCTCACGTTCGAGCCACTACGAGGTGCCTGGAGCCGTCAAAGCTCGCTCGCATCGACCCTGCGTCAAATCCGAACGGAACTTCGGCGTTCGCCTTACGTGGTTGGCGATCACGTCGACAACGTCACGCGTCAACTCGCCGACACGCTTGATCAGTTGCTCAACGACCGGGCTCGCATTGTCGAAGAACTTGCCGCATCGCGAAGTGAACTGCATGACTTTGCAACCATCACCGGCCGTCACCCGGACTGGGTCGCCGAACGCAACGCTCGCATCAGCGAACTGCACCAAACCGAAACCCAACTGCGAAGCGTGCTGGATGAAACCGCTCACGTTCGCCGCAGCCTTCGGTCCTTGCCCATCGTAGACGCTGACTACCCAATCGGAATGCCTGAATCGGCATTTGACTTGGCATCGGTCGATGATCGCCTGCGTCAACTCGATCGAGAACTGCAGGCCTTGGCCACTCGTCAACACGAACTGGAACAGATCACAGCATCACGTCCAGCCGTTCGTCCAGTGGTTCGAAACGCCCGCCGCACTGAGTTGCTCCGCCGTCGAGACGAATTGATCACAGAGCTGAATCGTTACCGTCCCGCCACCCGAGCCGAATCTTCGTTGGTTGAGCTGGCCAGTCGCTGGCTGGTTCGCTTGTCCGGTGGACGCCATCGCCGCGTGACGTGGACCACTTCCGCCGTCAACGTTGATCCTCATACGCTGGAAAGAAGCGAAGCGGAAGGTCGGTTCACCAACACTCGATCGATCGCCGCGGGACGCCAAGTCCACGTGCGAATCGATGATCAAGACGAAATGAGCTTGCCGGGCGTCACACGTGCCGTCGCTGCGATGGCCGTTCGCATGGCAGCGGGTGAACTGATGGATCGAACCGGACGTTCAGTGCCATTGATTCTCGAAACACATCGCGAATTATTCACCGCGGTGGATGGTCGTACCGACATGCACGGGCTGGACAATCATGGGCTGAACGATGCCTTTCGTCCTTGGACCGCCGAAGGCGTGACCGGCGACGCGATTGCCTCGGCACTTTCCGACTACGCATCACCCGGTCGCCAAATCGTGTTGCTGACCAGCCACGATCCTCTGGCATCGTCGCTCGCTCGGAGCGGTGCTCGAACCTTCCGCCTGCACGCCTCACGAGTCGTACACGCTCACCAACCAGCATGGCGAAACGGTCGTCGACAAGATCGCTACGTCGGCCCACACGGACTGGACAGCCAAACCGAACTCGGAACCGGCCAACGTTCACGTTGGTTCAACGGAGCATCGGCGGACGTGAACCATGAGTTCGAAGCTGCCTATCGCGAAACCGCGGGACTGGACGAAGACCAATGGGTCGGCGGACAGCAACCCATGCACGGTCAGCCATCGGTTTACCCTGCCGCTTCGGTTCACACCAACGGACACCAAACCTCAAACAACGGTTTCGTCCCCAGCCATCCGGCGTCCGCAACCGATCACGCTCCTTCGGGAACGATGTATCGCGACGGATACTACTACGCCGACCAAACGACTTCGACACTTCCCGCGGCAACTAACGGAACCCACGAACATGGTGTTCTCGCAAATGGTCACGCGACGGAATCGGAAGTCAACGAGACTCCATTCTTCCTGACCGTCGACAGCCCCATTGATTCGGCACCGTCGATCGATGGAGTCGCCGCGGCACGCCTTCGCCGGATTGGAATCTCGCACATCACTCACTTGATGAGCCAAGACAGCAACCGATTGGCCGACACACTCGGATTGGCTGGCGTCGACGCTCGCACGATTCGTCGCTGGCAATCGGAATGTCGCTTGATGTGCCGCGTTCCTCAACTGCGTGGCTTTGACGCTCGCGTTTTGGTGGGTTGCGGAGTCACCGACCCAGCCCAACTGGCAGCGATTCACCCCAGCGATTTGCTGGACCAAGTCAAAACGTTTTTGGCCACCGAACGCGGCCAACGCATTTTGCTCAGCGGTTCGAGCTACGAACTCTCTCGAATCACCAGCTGGATCGCATCGGCAAACCAAACCGCTCAAGTCCGAACCCGCACTCGCACCGTGGACGGTCGCACGTTGAACGGTCGCTCTCGCAGCACACGTTCGCTCAACCATCGTTCATCGAACGGACGCCACGTGCTCGATCGCGATTTGGACCTCGGCAACGACTACGACGACGATGCCTTCGATCAAGAACGCTACGAAGTCGAAGCCGCCCGCCGCGGTCGCCAACTGGCCAACGAAATGCAATCGCTTCGTGAAAGCAAACGCCGCGAGAGCGAACGCACCCGCTCGCGAACGCTGCGAAGCCGTGACAGTGAAGGCGGCCGAACGAGTCGCTCACGCAGCTCGGTTCGCAGCTCCTCCAGCAGCCGGACTCGAAATGGATCATCGTCCGCAAACGGTTCCGGCAGCGGAAACGGATACGGGCAGGGTTCGGGCAACGGAAGCGGATCCGGAAACGGCTCCGGAAATGGATCTGGAAACGGCAACGGTTCCGGAAACGGCCGAGCCAACCGCTCGCAAGGCGTCGTCTCGATGCGAGATCACGAATCTAGCCGCGGCCAACGAAGCTCGCGTACCGAGCGTGACTCACGCGGAGAACGTGAACCTCGAGCAGAACGTGAAGCACGTGGCGAACGGAAATCGCGAAGCAATCGTTCCGAGCGAAGTGAACGCGGAGAACGCTCCAGCAGCCGCGAATCTAGCAGCACGACTGAACTGCGTTTCTACTTGGAACGAGCCAGCGACGTTGTCGATGCACCATCGATCGGACCTCGAATGGCCGAACGCTTGAACGAAATCGGAATCTACACCGTCGATGACTTGCTGAAATCAACCCCGGAAACGGTCGCCGAACAGCTCAACCATCGTCGAGTCGAAGCCGAAACCGTGCTCGCATGGCAGCAACAAACCACGTTGGTTTGCCGCGTGCCGATGATGCGAGGCCACGACGCTCAATTCTTGGTCGCCGCCGGAGTCACCTCCGCCGAGGAATTGGCAGATCAGAACCCGGTGACACTTTTCGGAGAGGTCGACGCCATTTCGCACTCCCGCGAAGGCAAACGCATCGCTCGTGGTGGCAAGCTTCCTGACCTGGAAGAAGTCACCGAATGGGTGACCTACGCCGCCCAGCACCGATCGTTGCAAGCCGCCTAAACCGGCCCCGATGTTCACTGGCCCCCGTTTTCGGTCTCGATTTCGGGGGCCGGACGCTTAAACTGGCCGATTGTGACTGGACAACCGGTAACCGCTGGACTTACGACTTGCCAGCAAATCGAACTGTCGATAACCTGTTCGACTTGACCATCCGAATTCCCCCTCGATTTTGACACATTTCGCCATGACCATGGATCGCAGCCTCAAGGTGCAAGCCGGGGCCATTAAGAGTCGCAACGTCCTGACGCGTGCTGAACGTGTCGAGCGTATGAAGGATCTCGACAAATTCAACGAAGAGTCGAGCATCATTGGCATGCCGAAGACGCGTGTACTCAAAGTCTCGCTGAAGAAAAAGAAGAAGGTCAAAAAGGCCGACGAAGCCGACGACAAGAAAAAGAAGTAGTCGCGGCCGGAGCAATTGGCTCCTTCTCAACGAAAACAGCAAAAGGCGGTGCATCTCTCTCGATGCGTCGCCTTTTTGCATTGATTTTGCGAGGATGGGCCGCATGTGGCGGATTTGTTATCAAATCACCCTCCCGAGCGGTTCGAAAGCTAGCTAGCATGGCCCGCAAAGAACTGTCCACTCTGGGAGTCTCGGCTCCCGCTCGGCCATGAATTCCAATTCACCCTGGTTTTGACGATGTCGACATCCGAAGCCCCCGCTCCAACTGAAGCCGCGAAACGCGACAAGTTGGTTTTCGACGAATCCAACGATTTCGGGTCTGGCGCCGTCCCGACAGAAGCCATGGCCGTCGGCGAATCTGGCATCGATCCGCAGCGATTGCCTCGCCCGGAAGAAACCCAGCCACTTCGAATCATGTGGCAATACGTGATCGTGCTGTCCCTGGTCCATTTGGTCGCTTTGGCGGCTTTCGTTCCAGCTTGGTTTTCGTACCTGTTCACTTGGTCGGGCCTCATCGCCGGGATCGCCGGCCATTTTATCTTTGGCATGTTCGGCATCACGATCGGCTATCACCGATTGCTGACCCACCGCGGCTTCAAATGCCCGAAGTGGATGGAACACACGCTCGCGATTCTGGGCATGTGCAACCTGCAAGACAGCCCCGCACGCTGGGTTGCGATTCACCGGATGCATCACCAACACAGTGATCACCAGCCCGACCCGCACTCGCCACTGGTCAACTTCCTTTGGGGACACATGGGCTGGGTCGTTTGCCGACACAAAGATCTCGACAAGACCAGCCATTACGAACGCTATGTTCGCGATTTGCTGAGAGACCGCTTTTACCTCAAACTCGAACGCAAGGACGGATGGTTCTTTGTCTTCGTCTTCCACGCAATCGTCATTTCGTTGATCGGCGGAGTGGTCGGATACGCGGTCAGCGGTGGCGATTGGGCCGTGTCCTACCGCTATTTGCTGTCTTGGACGGTGTGGGCAGTCGCGATGCGAACCGTTTTCGTCCTGCACGGGACATGGTCAGTGAACTCGCTCAGCCATGTGTTCGGGTATCGCAATTACGAAACGCGAGATCACAGCACCAACAATTGGCTGGTTGCATTGATTAGTCACGGCGAAGGTTGGCACAACAATCACCACGCGACTCCACGTTCGGCTCGCCACGGTCACAAGTGGTACGAGTTCGATATGTCCTGGGGCATCATCCGCGTTTGGGAGATGATGGGACTGATCACCGACGTCCAACGCCCCACCAAAGCCAGCGTCGCTGGGAAGTAGTCAGACGCTTGGAGGGCTGGCTGGAGCAAGTCGCAGTCTTCGATTGCGCTCGTCTCGGTGGGGGACCACCGAGCTACAGGTTGTTTTGCCGTAGGCCATGTCTCACATGGCACCCCAGCCGATGCTTTGGAACAAAGCGAGGCGTATCCCCAAACATTCGCCATTGGCAGGCAGGAACGCCCACATCGCTCGAGTTGCGCTCGTCTCGGTGGGGGACCACCGAGCTACAGGTTGGTTGGATTGTGGTTCGCAATGGTGTAGCCGGATTCGCCAAGAATTCGGTTCCCCAGCGACAAACCATTCAACTGACGTTCATCAGCCACTGCCACTCGGTCCACTGGACTTGCTGGCATTCCTCGACGTCCTCCCCAGTTCGCACGGCGTTTGCGACGCGATCGACGAACTCATCCGCATCGGCATGCAATTCCGGGTACATGCCCGACAGATCGCTCAGGATCGAATGCCGGCCGACTCGGTGGAACCAGTACTTTGCGTTGCCAAAGTCCCCTTCGCGGCGGTGCATGATCCCGTGCCAAAAACTTCCCTCGGACGAACCTTCGTCTTGGCTGATGGTGTGCGACCGATCCAGGTCCCCAGCCAACAACCACAATCCGCTGCGTTGAAGCGGCGTGAACGATTTGGCCGTCTCGCCTCGAAGCAAATCCGCCAATTCACGGTTGGTGGGCCCTTCGCCCAAACCTGGCATTTCCGCGGCAGAAATCGCGGCGATCCATGGCTGGGCGACGGATGCGTCCAAATCGGTCAACCAGGACGGCAAGTCGCCCGAATTCGATGCGGCAGAAGACGTGCAATCGTCAAAGTTAGGCATGGTCTCGAAGGTTGTCGGTGGATTGTGCTGAGTCAGAACGAGGGAAGGCTACCGAGTGGCCCTCCGGATTGCTAGACTGCGGGACGCCTTTGGCGCGATTGCCATTTCACTCTTTCTCAGATCCCCCCTGACTGTCCATGAGCAGCGGCGAACCATCCACCGACGCAACGGCCGAAACCCCAACTTCGGACGCCCCCACCCCGGAAGCCTCGGCTGCGGCCCCTGCCTCGCAAGAATCGGCTCCGGCTGAATCGGCGTCGCCGGCCCCCGCGGAACCAGCCAAACCGAGCAGCCCCAAACCAGCCGGGCAAAAGAAAAACAAGGCTCCCCTGCCGCGAATCGGCGGCGGTCCCTTGGCGGCTCGCGGATTGGGAGTTGCCAAACCGGTTTCTCCCGCAGCGGTCTCGACCGACCAGCTCGAAGGTGGCAAGGTCAAGCACAAAGGGAAACGCGGCGGCAAACCCGGCGAAGGCAAATCGGGCGGCAAAGACGCTCCGTTGCCACGTTTGGCGGGTGAAAAGCAACGTGACAAAAGCGAAAAGCCTTACGTGCCGCAACAAAAGAAAACGGCGGTCCCCAACGTTCGCGATCAACTGAGCGACGACCTACAAGCGGAACTCGACGCCACATTGGCGGAAGCCGATTTGGACACGATCCTTGGCGGCAACGCCGGACTGCCCGACCGCCGCGAACCGCTGGGTGAAGGTGCTCGCGTTCACGCTCAAGTGCTGAAGATCCATCAAGACAACGTGTTCGTTAGCTTGGGCGGCCCCGACGAAGGCACAGTCGCTTTCGAACAATTCACCGACGAAGAACCAACCCCCGGTCAATCGATCGAAGTCATCGTTCGCGGCATCAACTCCGAGGACGGCTTGTATTCGTGCAGCCTGCCCGGCAAAGCGACCGAAGTCTCGGATTGGGACGACATCGACGAAGGCAGCGTGGTCGAAGCCACGATCACCGGCCACAACAACGGCGGCTTGGAATGCAAAGTCGGCAGCGTTCGCGGGTTCATGCCGATCAGCCAAATCTCGGAATACCGAGTTGAAGACTGCAGCGAATTTGTCGACCAGAAAATGGTTTGCTTGGTCACCGAAGCCAACGCTCGCCGCGGCAACCTGGTTCTTTCGCGTCGTGCGATCCTGGAACGAGAACGCGAAGTCAAACGCCAAGAACAACTCGAAAAAATCGAACCCGGCGACATCCTCGAAGGTGTCGTCCGCAGCGTTCGCGACTTTGGTGCATTCGTCGACGTCGGTGGACTCGATGGCCTGATCCACGTCAGCAAACTCAGCTGGGAACGAATCAAGCATCCGAGCGAAGTCATCGAAGAAGGCCAGAACGTCAAGGTTCGCGTCGACAAGATCGACAAGCAATCTGGCAAGATGTCGCTGACCTATCGTGACTTGCTGGAAAACCCATGGGACACCGCCGAGTCCATGTTCGCGGTTGGTTCGGTGCACAAGGGCGAAGTCACACGGACCGCTGAATTCGGTGCGTTCGTGCGATTGACCGCGGGTGTCGAAGGACTCTGCCACATCAGCGAATTGGCAACGCACCGCGTTTCGCGCGTCAGCTCGGTCGTCAACGTTGGTGACGAAGTCGACGTGAAAATCATGAGCTTCGATCGTGACTCGCAAAAGGTCGGTTTGTCGATCAAAGCCGCTCACGCCAAACCGGCTGCCGAGGGTGAAAAGGTCGAAGAAGTCGACGAGCCACCACGCGAATTGGCGGTCAAAGCGTCGCACTCCGGGCCTCTCAAGGGCGGCAATGACCGTCCGAGCGGCGGCGAGAAATTCGGCCTCCGCTGGTAAGCAATCTGCTGGCAGGATTTTGCTGCACGGCATTCGGAATGACGTGCAGCTTGGCAACGACCTTCTCCGCAAGGACTCCGTGTGCGTTTTTTGTTTCTCGGCGATGTCGTAGGCAAACCCGGCTACTCCGGCGTGCTTGCGCGGACCGAGGAACTTCGCAAAAAACACCGTCTCGATGCGGTGGTCATCAACGCTGAGAACGCAGCCGATGGCGCGGGGTTGATGCCTCGCCAGTACCGACGGCTGATCGAAGCGGGCGTGGACGTGATGACGATGGGCGACCACATCTATCGCCGCAAAGAGATCATCCCGATCCTTCAGTCCAGCCAACGGATTGTCCGTCCGGCCAACTACCCGGAGAGTTCTTCCGGACGAACCTGGACCGTCGTTCAGACACCCGGCGGCAGGCTTGGTGTGATTTCATTGCTCGGACGAGTCTTCATGCGTCCGGTCGATTGCCCGTTTACAGCGGTCGACACGGCACTCAATGAAATGGCCGCTGAGAACCCACGTTGCATCTTGGTCGATGTGCACGCGGAAGCGACGAGCGACAAACAAGTCCTGGGTCGCTATCTGGACGGACGGGTGACCGCGGTGCTTGGAACGCACACACACGTGCCGACCGCCGACAGCTGCCTTTTGCCGGGCGGAACCGCGTTTCAGTGCGACGTCGGAATGAGCGGTCCGTACGACAGCATCATCGGACGTGACATCAAACGCGTGACCAACGCAACGATCAGCTTTGAGCCCAGTCACTTTCACGTGGCGACGAGAGACGTCCGGTTGTGCGGCGCGATCATCGAAGCCGACGCCGACGGCAAAGCGATTTCAATCGAACGCTTCGAAGACCGCATCGAAACGCAATGAACCTGTAGCACGGTGGTCCCCCACTGTGAGTCACTAGACTGAATCCAGGCTCGTCTCGGTGGAGGACCACCGAGCTACAGGTTGTCGTAGGCCATGTCTCACATGGCACCCGAGCCGATGCTTTGGAACAAAGCGAGGCGAGAAGAACAGTAGCCGGATTCGCCAAGAATTCGGACGCACAGGCCTCCCTCGCCAACTCCGAATTCTGTCGAATCCGTCTACACGAGAGCGACAACACAATCCGTAGCACGGTGGTCCCCCGCCGTGAGTTACTGAAGCAAACAAGGCTCGTCGCGGTGGAGGACCACCGAGCTACAAAACGACCGGACGATGCCCTCTTCCCGACTAAGCAGCGGCCTCCAACGAAATGTCGTCATCCGTGAAAGACGCGATCGATAAGTTGCGGTCTCCATGTTGGATCGCTGCATCGATTTCTTCCAACACGCTCTTTCGTGTTATTCCCGCCGGTTTTTTCCAAACCGTTTTCTTACGTTGAATCTCTGACGGTTTGACTGGCTTCAGGTTTGACCGATCGAACCCAGATGCCTCCACGGCGATTTGCCTCAAGATGTCATACGATTGCCCGGCGGCTGCGGACTTGGCTTGCTTGCGTGCGATGCTCAATCGCGTTTCCGACGCAGCCAGCAAATCGTTGATGATCGCTAGGCGATTCCCGTAGAAAGCTTTCGAGCTAGCAACGTTGGCTTCCAACGTTTTAATCTTCTCGTTTTGCTTTACCTTCTCTGCATCAATGGCAGCATTGAGCTTCACGACGTCGTTGGCTGATTTATCGCCAACGGCTTCCTTCAATCCACTCGTCAAATTCGAATTTCCAAAATTGCTGGCGCAGTCACGACGAAGCTCTTTGATATCCGCCTCCCAGACTTTGCACCACCAGAGCGAACGCTTGATCAGATCACGAACTTTGTCCAAGTCATAGATCGTGATATCAGAACTCTTCATCAGTCGCGCTGGACCATCTTCCATCTGACGCCGAATCGTGTCACCTTCTTGATGCGATCCTGGGCCGAGGACTTGCCTCTTGTACTCTTCGATTTTCGCGTCGATACCGGCACGCCCCGTTAGTGGTTGGAAATTTGGATTATTACCGAGAAGCAAATCAGAAAGTCCGGCAACCATCCCTGCCAGTGCGTTGAGTGCACCAAGTGATTTCTTCAGCACTTTCATTGGGCTGGTACTGGCATGCATGACAATGCCACCAAAGGCCAGTGAAAGCGTTGTCTTGACGACCCGCCAAAGCCCACCGGCTACCAACAGTTTGTTCTCCAAACTGCTCTGCGGTCCATTCGCTGCCGCGTCATCGTAGATGTTGTTGATCAAGTCGGCTTTGGCTGCGTACTCGCCAAAGTACTTGTTTTGGAACAGCTTGTCCGAAACGGAATTGCCGATGCTTTGAACGGCGAGGAATGCCCTGCGAAGGTTGCCAATGTTTCGCTCCGAAGCAATCTTCTGATACTTCTCCTTCACGAACTGAAGGCCATTCCAGAATTCATCGTTGCTCAGCGTCGACAGCATTTGTTTCCGGTCGGCATCGCTGACGACATTGGCAAATCGATGTCCAGCCGCAGCCAATGCAAATTCGATGGTAGGACGCTCAGCCTCCGGCTTAACAAGTCGGTTAAAATTTGGAGACGCAGCCATTGGTAATCCTAAGTCAGGACCATCAGGTTCTTCCTCGGCAAATCGGCGGAAATCTGGAGACGCAGCAGTCTGCGGCCGTTGATGTCCGGAACGATTGTGTGACTGAAAACAGCTTAGCCACATCCCCCGAAATTCCTGGAACTCAGGCTCGGTTAGCGACTGGACCCATGTGAAATTGAATTGGTCGTGTACCCAGTCGCCTTCAGACAGACGGATAAGACTCGATCCGAGGTTCGTGCCGATTCTTTGGATCAACTGATCCAAAGCAACCAATTTCGGTTTATTCGCTCCCTTGAACGGGTTGACGTTCCGTTTAACGACTTCCCACATGCGTTCGAAATTCATGAGCCAATGACCGTAGAAGGCGGAGTTAAATGACCAAGACCCTGCCGAATTTATCGGTTGTGCGGTCCATCTCGTTTAACCGAATGTTCCTCATTGTTGCGGTGATAACGTATCCAAAGTCAATTCGCTCGGCCGCCGTCCGAATTCGGCCGAATCCAGCTACGCCAGAGCGACGACGCGATCCGTGGCACGGTGGTCCCCCACCGTGAGTTCCTGAAGCAGAATCCAGTCTCGTCTCGGTGGGGGACCACCGAGCTACAGGTTGTTGTAGGCCATGTCTCACATGGCGACCCAGCCGATGCTTTGGAACAAAGCGAGGCGAGAAAGCAGTAGCCGGATTCGCCAAGAATTCGGACGCGCAGATCTCCCTCGCCAATTCCGAATTCTGGCGAATCCGGCTACGCAAAACGATACAACCAACCGGGACCTGAATCAGTCCGGCGTATCCAGGTATGGATCCTGCCCGATTTCACGCTGCATCTTCTTGCGTTCTTTCTCGTGGTGCATCAACACCATTCGATCACGGAAGTGACGACGCTCGACTTTCCGTTGAGCCTTGTGGAACATCGCCGCCAAGCGATCGACGCTGCCGCTGGTCGCTTCACCGCGTTTCTTCAGCTTCTCGTATTTGATCGCCCCGTAGCCACCTTTCAGAATGTCATCGTCCAGCGACAGATATTGGCGATACGAACCGCGGTCACCTTGGCGACCGCAACGCCCGATCAACTGCCGGTCAATCCGTGCCGCATCATGCAACTCGGTGCAAATCACGTGCATCCCGCCGATCTGTTCGACGTCATTGGAAAGTTTGATGTCAGTACCTCGACCAGCCATATTGGTCGCGACGGTCACTTTGCCCTGGCCACCCGCATCCGCGACGATGTCCGCTTCCCGTTCGACGTTGTTCGCGTTCAAGACTTCGTGTTCGATGCCGAGATCATCCAACAACTTCGAAAGCAAAACGCTTTTGTCGATCGAGCGTGTTCCCACCAAAACCGGTCGCCCGGTCGCGTGAATCTCTTCGACCTCCTTCGCGATCGCTTCGAACTTGGAATTGAGCGTTCCAAACACGCGGGATGGCAACTGGACTCGTTGGGGAGGCCGGTTGGTCGGAACGCGAACGACCGGGGTGCGATAGATCTTGCGTAGCTCGCCAGCACTGGTTGCCGCCGTACCGGTCATCCCTGCCAGGTGCGGGTAACGCAGAAACAAATCTTGAACGGTGATTCGAGCCGCCTGACCGGTTGGCACGCTGATTTCGACACCTTCCTTGGCTTCGATGGACTGGTGGATCCCATCACGCCACTTACGGCCTTCGGCCAATCGGCCCGTGAACTCGTCAACGATGACGATCTCGTCCACATTCGGATCCTTCTCGCTCGGACGAATCACGTACTGGCGATCCAATAAGAATTCGCGGTGCGTTTTGATCGACCGTTCGATGTATTCGTACATGTCGACCAAGCCCATCGTGCGAACCAAGTCGCTCTTTGGCAACGCGCGGACCTTGCTGCGGCCTCGTGCGGTCAATTCGTAGCGTTTGGTTTCATCATCGATTTCGAAGTGTTCGTCAATTTCGAACAGCGGCGCGTTGTCCGCTGCCCATTTGTACGTTTCGATGATCTGATCGCGAACAGTGTCTTCGATGCTGCCGATGATCAGCGGCGTACGAGCTTCGTCAATCAGAATGCTGTCCGCCTCATCGACCAAACAGAAGTGCATGCCTCGCATCACGACTTGGTCGCCTGAATCGCTGAAGCCACCCTCACCGCTGCCCAGCATTTCTGTTTGCATTCGGTTCTGGGCTCGCAGCAGCAGACGGTCACGCAAGAAGTCGAAACCAAATTCCTTCGCCGTGCCATAGGTGATCGCGGCACCGTAGCTCTTCCGACGCCCGCCCTGGTCGTCTTCCGTTTGAATGATCCCGACAGAAACCCCCAGCATCTCAAACAGCGGCATCATCCACTCGGCATCCCGCTTGGCCAAGTAATCATTGACCGTCGCCAGGTGAGCTCCTTTGCCGACCAAACTGTGCAGGTAAAGCGGCAGCGTCGCGGTCAGCGTTTTGCCTTCCCCGGTTTGCATTTCGGTGATGTGGCCTTCGAACAATGCGATGCCACCGAGGATCTGAACGTCGTAGTGACGCATCGACAGACTTCGCCGGCCAGCTTCGCGACACAGCGCGTAGGCCTCCGGTAGCAACTCGCCGAGTTTTTCGCCCGCCATCGCGCGGTAACGAAGAGCCAAACTGCGTTTTCGCAATGTGACGTCGTCTTCCGATTGCAGCGTGTCTTCGAAAGCGTTGACGCGAGCCAACTGGCGCTGCCATCGGACCATTCGCGGTCGCCAATTCGACGCCTTGGTCCATTTCTTCTTGTTGGCCGAAGGGTCGCTGGATCGGCGTGCAACCGCCTGCTTTGTAGCGGCTGCATCAGCGTCCGCCTCTTCCAACGGCTCGTTCGGTGCCAATGGGTCGAGCAGAGTGGCTTCCGAAAGAACGGGATCCGGCGGACTCCAATTTGGATCCGGTTCGGGTTGCTGATAAGCGGAATCACCTACCTGGGTACCAGATTCAACCGATTCGTTTGGGTTGGTCGTTTCGCGAGCGGAAGATTCGGACATCGAGCGGGCCAACGGAAAGAAAAGCGAGGCAAAGAATTACCATTTTTACGCACGAGAGCGCGCGTAGAGCGACCTCCAATCGCCGTGAAACACCATTTTATCTGACTTTGAGGAAAGATAGAGAACTTGTACCACAGGTGGGGTTCAAAACAGGCAATCTGCGTCGGCTGTTCCTAGGGTAGGGCTGGTTCTGAATGGTCCGCTGAATCTGGTCGAAACAGTTAACCAGATGAATCCCGTGTTCCCGGACTACACGAGAGTACCAATGGAAACGAAAAAAACGACGAAATGGAAGTTGCTCGCTTTGGCAGCCATGCTGTCAGCAGGATCCGCCTCGGCGGCGGATCAAGGCAACTCGAACATCAATCAGTACTACACCGGTGCTGCACCTGTGACCGCAGAAGAAGGCGAGATCGTTTATGACGATGTCGACTATTCCGCGGACAACATGGCGGCATCGTTCTACGGCGACGAAGCTCAATCGCTTCAGCCAGTGGCCTTCGTGGGCGATCATCAAGGAAGCAGCGTTCCAACGCCTGCCCCAATGATGAATGATCCCTATGCGATGAGCACCGGCAGCGGATGCAGCACTGGCGATTGCGGCAACAGCAGCTATGAAATGGCCAGCAGTTGCGGATCGGCTTGCGGCGGAAGCTGTGGCGAATGCAGCAAGCGACCTCGTCGCAAAATGCTGCAAAAGACCGACATGTGGATGACGGCAGAAGCTTTGCTTTGGTTCACCCAAGCTCGCTCGACCACGCCGTTGATCACTCAAAACGCGGCTGGTGCGGCTCCTGAACGTGATATCGCTGGAACAACCAGCGTGTTCGGTGGTGACGAAGCGATCGGTGGCGACTTGTCGGCCGGATTCCGTCTCGACTTCGGAAAAAACCTGAGTGACGACTTCGGCGTCGGCGGCCGCTTCTGGTGGCTCAGTGAGAGCAGCGAAGACGCCAGCTCGGGTGGAATCGTTGACGGTACAGCCAACTCGTTTGGTCGCCCGTTCTACGACACCAACATCCCGTCGGAAAACAGTATTCTGATTGCGAACACCGGAGTCGCCGGTAGCGATGACTTCGAAGGCTCGTTCACAGCCGAGAGCTCGCTCGATATCTATGCTGCGGAAGCCTACGCTCGCATGAAAATGCTCAGCGGTTCAGGATTCCGCACCGATCTGATCGGTGGTTTCTCGCACTTCGGTATCGACGACACGTTGAGTGTCAACAGCACCAGCATCCAAACAACGGCTGCCATCGGTGGCCTCATCGGCGACCAAACTGACATCAGTGACTTGATCGAAACCGAGAACCGATTCTTCGGTGGTCAAATCGGTTTCGAAAGTCAGATCAACCGTGGCAAGTGGTCTTTCAAAACGTTGACCAAGGTTCACTTGGGCAACATGGAACAAATCTACCGTGGCTCGGGCGTGCGAACGTTCACCACCGGTGGCGTTCCAACCGATTCGACCAATGGCGGTGTGCTCGCTATGGGCGACACGTTCAACACGACGGCACTGGACGAAGACAAGTTCACCTTCGCACCCGAAGCAAACGTGAAGCTGGCTTACCAGTTCCGTCCCAACGTTTCGATGTCCGTTGGCTACAGCTTCATCTACTGGGATGACGTTTTGCTGGCCGGCGACAACATCAACAATGTTTACAATGGTGACGCAATCACAACACCACCAGCAGCCTTGGCTCAACCAGCCTCGGAACGCAAGGACAGTTCCTTGTACACCCACGGCATCGACTTGGGCTGTGTCATCGACTTCTAAGCTGAACTCGGCAGGAACTTCTGTTCCTGATAGGCGGTAGGTTCTGCCGGGTGGACTCCGGTTTGATAACTGTCCGGGGTTCCAAGTCGGAGACTGCTCGGCGAAAGCGAATCGAGACGTGCGAGGATTTCTATCCTCGCACGTTTTTTTATGCGCGTTCGCAATCGCGAGACGCGACATCCGACCACGACGCCCACCGGTCTTCGGTCAGACATCCAGATCGAGGGTGACGTCGACGAAGTCTTCTTCCGACAGGAACTGAATGCCTTCGAACGTGGCTTCGTGATCCTTCGCGATTTTCACGATTTGTCGGTGAGCGGCGACCAAGCGTTCTTCGTCGTTGCTGCCTTCCTGGAACACGAACACGCCGTACCGGCCTTCTTCATCCGGGTCTTCATCCGACTGGCTGTTCTCAAAACCGCCCGTGACCAAAGCTTCCGCGAGCTTCTGCATTTGCTCCAGTGAATCGCCCATCAACAAAAACACCCAAGGCAGTTCTTCTCCGGGATTCAATCCGCTGTCGCTGAAGTGCCGAAGTCGCCACACCGCTTCGTCTAAACTCAGCCAATCGAACAGCTCGTCGTCATCAATCGCATCGAACACCTCCACACCTTCATATTCGATGCCGGTGCGTTCGGCGATTTGGCTCATTTGATCAGCGATTTTTTTCACTTCGCTGGGCATCAAAGCCCCGGTTTTGACCACGCTCAACATCGGTCGGCCCAGTGACAAACGGCCTTTCTCGTCAATCTCCTCCACGGATTCTTCCAGCTCGCACTGATAGTCATCCAGGGTTTCAGCGATCGATTTGAGTTGCCCCATTTCGACCCCACGCAAAGTGAAAGTCCAATCCATCGGGACTGACAAATCGACTTCCAATTCCTCCACGAGGTGGTTGAAGAGGGCGTCGATGTCAAATGCCAAGTCAGGCTCATTCGAAGGTGTGTTCATTCTCGTCAGATTAGCAGATTCGAATCGGCCCGCCAGAACCGACTATCTGTACCGATGTGGCCCCGTTGACCTCGGGGTTGTGATACATTTTCCAACATGACGACGGACATTGAAAAACAACTGATAGAAACCAACCTACGGTTTCGCATCGCCACACGAACCGCGAAGCTTGGCTATTGGGTGTTCGATGTCAAATCGACCCACGTCGAAGTGTCCGAAGAGCTCCTGAATCAACTCGGGCTTCCACCGGATTACACGTGGACTCTTCAAAGCTGGAAAGATCGGCTGCACCCGGATGATTACGAGCGAGCATTGACTCAGCTGTCGACGGTGACCAGCGGGACTCCGCAGGATTACTTCAACGTCTTCCGCCTGCAGCATTCTGACGGCGAGTATCGCTGGATCGAATCGATTGGCGATTTCATCTACGACGATGACGGCGACTTGGTCCGAATGATCGGGACCCACCAAGACATCACCCGGCGAATTGAAATCGAGCAAGCACTCGATGCGGCGTTGGAAAGCAGCATCGAAGTCAACGAATCCTTGCAGCGAAGCAATCAAGAACTGGAGCAATTCGCTTACGTTGCGTCTCACGACCTCCGTTCACCACTTCGAGGCTTGCAGAACCTGGCCACTTGGATTCGCGATGACATCGAGGAAGCCGGGATGGAAGTGCCCGAGTCGGTGCTGGAACACTGCTCGACGATGGGCAAACAGATCGAACGCATGCAAGCGTTGCTGGACGGTTTGCTTGCCTACGCGAGGATCGATCAAAGCTACACATCGACCGAACCTGTTGATCTGAATCAAATCGTTTCCGAAGCCATCGCGTTCGTCGAAGCACCTGAAAACTTTGAAGTGCGGCTGGACTCCGACCTGCCGACCATCATCGGGAATTCTTCGCCGGTGATGCGAGTGATGGTGAACCTCATCGACAACGCCATCAAACATCACCCTGGCCCGACGGGAAAGATCATCGTTCGCGGCGGACTCGCGGAAGATGGTACCGCCCAAGTCATCGTCGAAGATGATGGTGGCGGCGTCGCAGAGGAACACCGCGAACGCGTGTTTCGGATGTTCGAGACGCTTGGCAAAGGCCGCAACAGCGTTAAAGGCGGGATGGGTTTGGCCATGGTCCGCAAATTGGTGCTCTCTTGCGGTGGTACCATTCGACTGGAAGATGCGTCGATCGGTGGCGTGGCGGCGGTCACTCACTGGCCCACCGACGCGTCGCGACCCAAGAACAAGAAGTCACCCGAGTTGACTCACCGGTTGCTGGAAGCCATCACGGGTTCGCCAGATCCGACGGGTGTCGACCCGAACCAGTCGAACTAGGTTTGCTCGAACGAGCGAGCAAAGTCTGATCAGCGGTTCTGGCGATAGCAGCGGTCAAACGTGGTAACCATGGCGAATGCCAAGCGACTGGCCTGACCGTAAACGAAAACACCCAAGCACGAGGCCTGGGTGAGATGAATTGTTCGTTGCGAAAACGAATCAGCCGATGAAGGGGCTGCTCGTCGTCAGCATCACGGTCGGACGAGCCGTGTTGGTTTTGTAATAGTCGGGTCCCCAGCGATTCAGTTCAACGAACATCGCGATGACCGCGATCAACATGAACAACATCGCCAGCAACAACATCACCGTGTAAACACTTGGTGGTTGTTTGCCTGTGGGTGCATCATTCGATGGAAGTGTCGACACGATCGCCCTCCTCCACTACGCCTTCACTGTAGTCACGCATGATTTCAGCAACCGCACGATCCGGTTCCGTATCACGCACTTTCAAACGAGTCACATAGCGGCCACCTCGGGTGACTTCCAAGAAGTGACCGTTGCGAAGCCCATCGTCATAGCCGATCGAAACTTCGACCAACTTGCGAGGACGGTTGACGACCAAGACGGTGCCGTTGCGTTCCGGCGGAGCACCATCGAGTGGGTCGTTCATGTTCAACCCAGCGGCGTCGACGACTTCTTTGTATCGCGTCACTTGGCCGTGCAGCTGGTCGTTGCGATCTTGTTGCAACTGAACCACGCCGCGAAGGCTGTTCATTTGGTCAGTCAATTCCAACGTGCGTGCGAACAAGGTGTCGCGGTCTTGTTGCTCGGTGCGGATTTGCTCTCGCAATCGAGTATTGTCCGCTGTGATTTTTTCTAACTCTTCCGCACGAGCACGGTCGATCTGGGCCAGTTCAGTGCTTTTCGCCTGCAACTGCTGCACGGTCGACTCGCTCTCACGCAACTGCGATTCCAACTGATCCAGTTGGGTTTGCAGGGCTGCCAAGGCGGTCCGACGAGCGGCTTGTTCGCGATCCAAGGACGCTTGCGTGCGTGCTCTTGAATCACGAAGTTGTTCGTTGGTGCGTGCGATGGTTTCGATCTGGGCCTTCAAACCCGTAGGTCCGAGCACGACATCACGCCAGTTGCGGTGGGACGCATTGACGGCGAGTGCCATTACCATAAAAACCCCGCTTAATAGCAGGATTATGACCGAAAAGGATTTCCCGAGTAGGGTCATGGGTGGTCGGTTCCGGATGGAGAAAAGAGGTCGGGAATTTCATTCCAAAGTATAGTTACGCCCAAAAATGAGTGTCAACAAAATTGCCTGAAACGCGTTTCAATTGACGACACCCACTAAATCAGAGGAAAGTGTAGCGATTGTGAGGGTACGCACGGCTATTCGACGACGTTCATACCCCGCCACAGACTGAAACCGACCAGCGTGGCGAATCGGCATCGGCGTGGAACGATCGCAACGCGAGATGCACAACGCCGTCATCTCAAGCACATCGCTCCCAGCGAAAGCAAAGCCGAGCTACGCTCCAGCTCGCATTAGCAGCTCGCTGACTCGTTCCACTGCGGTACTCAGATCGTGGTTTTCACGCACAAACTGACTGGCGTTGAGAACGTGCAACCTTCGCTGCTCAGCCTGCTCTGCGAATTCGCGGATGGCTTTTGCCAGTGAGCCGGAATCTCCAGGTTCGGCCCAATGACACGTGGGACGCTCCTCCGACCCCCGCAGCTCGACAGTTCCTCCCGCCCGCGTCGCCACGACGGGGGTCTGCAACGCGAACGCCTCCAGCACAACATTGGGCAGTCCCTCAAAATGAGACGGCAGCACCAGCCCATCCGCCCCAGCGATTTCGGAATGAGCCGGCTGAATCGCTCCGGCAAATTCGACTCGGTGAATTGTGTCCTTGGGTCCTGCCGCCAACACCATGTCTTTCCACCGAGACTCCAAACCTCCGCGAAGTGGGCCGTCGCCGATGAATCGAAAGTGAAGTGGAGGTACGCTCTCAGGCCAATTTTTCATCAACGATGCGATCGCATCCAGCAACGTTGCGTGCCCCTTCTCCTCCGTCATCCGGCCAACAACGACCAATCGCAGGCATTCGTCCGGTTCGCGGTCGATTGAATCCGATCCCGCCGCGTGCCGAATCGCATCGGCATCGATCGGATTGCGGATCGTTTGCACCAGCGATTCCGGCAACCCGTAGTAGTGAATCGCGGACTGGCGAGCCACTTCGCTGACGGTGACCACCGCGGCACTCCGCCGATAGGCTTCCGCCAGACGCCGACGCTTCAACCAGACGAATCGTTTTTCGACCAACGGCAATGCAACCTCGGGCGGGCTGACAATCGTTGAAACTCGTGGGCAACGACGTGACGATGATCCGCGTTCGAGCACCGGATGGCCGGCGATCAGCGTCATGTGAAAGGTCCGGTCATAGATCACGTCAGTGTCCGTTCGCTGGACCAGATCCCGGAACCATTCCGCTTGTCGCTTGAGCAGTCCACCGGGAATTCGATCCGTCCACCGGGTCGGAAATGACTCGGGCGGATGATGAATTTCGACGTCGCCCGGGATCGTCGCGAGCAAATCGCCGACGGCCTGGGTCAGATACAAGTGCACGTCGAATCGTTCGCGTTCAAGATGCCGAGCCAGCATCGCGGTTTGCAGTTCGCTTCCGCCGCCACGCATCGAACTGGCCATCAGCAGGACTCGGCGGCGTGGCATGTGGCAGACTGGTTGGGATGGAGAGTTGTTGGAAGGCGTCCGTGCTTTGTCGCCGTCTAAATTCTACGGTAACGAAGCCAGTAGGCCAGGTTCCACCTGGCAATGGTGACCAGACGAGTGATTGCCGTCTTGTGTTTCAATGTCACGACTCGCTTTGCTCCAAAGCATCGGCGTCGATCCCAAGTCATGACCTGGCCTGCTGCCCACGCACAAAAAAAAGGCCGCGAGGCGGAGGGCTTCTCCGGTCTCGCGGCCCATCAATCATTCGTTGAATGGTGCCAATTCGGCTCGATTCACTACGACTTCAATTCAGCTTGTGCTGCGGCCAAACGTGCGATTGGCACGCGGAATGGGCTGCACGAAACATAGTCCAGTCCAACCGAGTTGCAGAAATCGATCGAGGCTGGGTCACCACCGTGTTCGCCACAGATACCAACCTTCAGCTTCTTCTTGATGCTACGGCCCTTGGTGACGCCCATTTCAACCAACTGACCAACACCGCTGGTGTCCAGCGATTGGAAAGGGTCAACCGGAACGATCTTTGCCTCAATGTAATCGGGCAGGAATCCGCCGACGTCATCGCGGGAGTAACCGAACGTCATTTGGGTCAAGTCGTTTGTGCCGAAGCTGAAGAAGTCGGCGTGCTCGGCAACTTCGTCTGCGGTCAAACAGGCACGAGGAATCTCGATCATGGTACCGATCAAGATGTTCAGCTCGCCTTCGAACTTCTTGGCGGTCTTGGTGGCTTCGATCGTTTCTTCGACCTTTTCACGCAAGATACGAAGTTCAGCGGCGGTACCGACCAACGGGATCATGATCTCAGGCTGAGCGTCGATCTTCTTCTTGGCACAGCTAATAGCTGCTTCGACGATCGCTTGAACCTGCATTTCCAGGATTTCGGGGTACGTCACGCTGAGACGGCAACCGCGGTGACCGAGCATGGGGTTGGACTCGTGCAGAGCCGCACCACGCTTTTTGATTTCCGCGGGTTTGACGCCCAACTCTTCTGCCATTTGCTTTTGAGCAGCTGCTTCGTGAGGCAAGAACTCGTGCAATGGTGGATCCAGCAAACGAACGGTCACTGGGCAACCCTTCATCGCTTTGAAGATGCCTTCGAAGTCTTTGCGTTGGAATGGCAACAACTTCTTCAGTGCGGCACGACGTGCATCTTCGTCTTCAGCCAAAATCATTGCACGCATGTGGATGATGCGATCGGCTTCGAAGAACATGTGCTCGGTGCGGCACAGTCCGATGCCTTCAGCACCGAAGTCACGAGCACGTTTGCTGTCGGCGGGCGAATCCGCGTTGGTGCGGATCGAAAGACGACGGTACTCGTCGGCCCACTTCATCAACTTGGCGAAATCGCCGGACAACTTGGGCTCTTGGGTTTCGACTTCGCCGGCCATCACTTCGCCGGTCGTGCCGTCCAGGCTGATCGTGTCCTTGGCGGTGAACTTGCGTCCGCCAACCGTGATCGTCTTGCCCTTTTCGTTGATTTCGACTTCGCTGGCACCAGCGACGCAGCACTTGCCCCAACCGCGAGCAACCACAGCAGCGTGGCTGGTTGCTCCACCGGTGCTGGTCAAGATACCAACCGCAGCCGACATGCCTTCGACATCTTCGGGACTGGTTTCGCGGCGAACGAGGATGACGCTTTCGCCAGCTTCGAAACGCTCACGAGCTTCCGTCGCGGTGAAGGCCAACTTACCAACCGCGGCACCTGGCGATGCGTTGAGACCACGGCACAACACGTCGGCCGCGTTGCGAGCGGTGGGTTTGAACGATGGCAACAAGCAGTGAGTCAGGTCCGATGCAGGAACGCGAAGGACAGCTTCCTTCTCGGTGATCAAACCTTCTTTGACCATGTCGCAAGCGATCTTCACGGCCGCGATGCCGTTTCGTTTGCCGTTTCGAGTTTGCAGCATGAACAACTTGCCACGCTCGATCGTGAACTCGATGTCCTGCATGTCGGTGTAGTGGTCCTCAAGCTTCTTCTTGATTTCCATCAGCTCTTTGTGAGCCGCTTTGTCCCACTTCGCCATTTGAGCGACAGGTTGTGGGGTACGGATACCAGCGACAACGTCTTCGCCCTGAGCGTTGATCAGGAACTCACCGTAGAACTTGTTTTGTCCAGTGTTGGGGTCGCGGGTGAAACCAACGCCCGTTCCCGAGTCGTCGCCCATGTTGCCATAAACCATGGCTTGGACGTTGACTGCGGTACCGATCAAGTTGTTGATCTCGGTGTTGCCCTTGGCCGATTCGATGCGGCGATAGCTGATCGCACGGTCAGCGTTCCATGAGCCGAAGACGGCTTCGATGGCCAACTGAAGTTGCTTGATGGGGTCTTGAGGGAAGTCTTCGCCGGTGCCCTTCTTGTAGACCGCTTTGTAAGCTTCGCAAAGTTCACGCAAACCTTCGGCGGGAACTTCGGTGTCTTCGGTGACCTTGTGTTTTTTCTTGACCTTGTCAAACGCAGCTTCGAACTGCTCGTGGTGCAGTCCCATGACGACGTCGCCGTACATGTTGATCAGGCGGCGATAAGCGTCGTAAGCGAAACGCTCGTTCTTGGTCGCCTTGGCCAAACCTTCGGTGGCTTCGTCGTTCAAACCGAGGTTCAAAATGGTGTTCATCATCCCGGGCATCGAGACGGCGGCACCGGAGCGGACGCTGACGAGCAATGGGTTCTCATTGTCGCCGAAGTTCTTGCCGAGTTCCTTTTCCAGGATTTTGACGGCGTCCTGAATTTCGTCCATCAATCCCTTGGGAAGTTTCTTGCCGGCTTTGTAGTAGCCATCGCAAACTTCGGTGGTGATCGTGAACCCGGGAGGGACCGGCAGTCCGATGGAAGTCATTTCGGCCAGGTTCAGGCCTTTACCGCCCAGGATGGCTTTGCTTCCGCCTTTTCCTTCGGTCTTGGTTTTACCGAAGTAGTAAACCATCTTGTCTTTTTTTGCCATCGTCGCTGTCAATCCCTGTGTGGGGTTTGGAAATCAAAAGAACGTTTGGCCGCAAAGCGTATTTGGCACACGTAGTTAGGTCAATCAGTCAAGGCGTCTGAAACCGGCAAAATCACGGGGTTTTCGCACCGTTTGCGGCCTCGCGAAGACGTCTCGCAGTGCCATCGGATCGACACGCTCAGCAAACGTCCCAGCGGTCAGTCGTGTCGACGCAAATGACCGGCACTGGTTTGGAACATTCGCCGCCGCCGTGTCGCGGCCTCTTCCGCCGATCGGCCGCGAGCGAGTTGCTGGTTCAAATCGTCGAAATTGGCCCGACAAACGCGGCACCCAATTTCGGTCAGGTGAAACAGAACATAGTCCGCCATCTCGGGTTCCAATTGATTGGCGACGTAAGCCTGCAGTACCGAACGGTCGGGACAAGAAAGCTGCTGGCGACGCCAAATCGCACCAATTGTGTGCAACCCAGCAACATCTTGGCCTCGCAGCTGAATCAGCCGCTGACGCAGTTTTTCGTCCTCCCGTACCGCCTGCTCAATCTCGGACGACCGCGAAGGCTCGAGCTGTTCGTCCAGAAACGCAACCAATTCGGCGTCGGTGAATCGGTCAGGCGAAGAGGCGGAATCGGAAGACAAGAGGGCGATCGAACGTGCGAGAAAATGAAATGGGCGAGCGATGATCGGGAGAATCAAACGCCTGGGTATGGTAGCGTCTTTTCGAAACTCTAGCGGCACGACGCTGCGTGAAATCGTCGTGCCTCGCCCCTCGAAACGCCACCCAACGATGCCAGAATTCCCGACTGAAACCCTGAATTCGCCAGAAGCTGCCGAAGCGGTTCGCATCATCACCGCACTGAAAGACGCTGGATTCGTCGCCGTCTTGGCGGGCGGCTGCGTCCGCGACGCGTTGCTTGGTCGCAAACCCAAGGACTTCGACGTCGCCACCGATGCGACTCCCGAATCCGTCCGAGAGGTCTTTGGCAAGCGAAACACGCTGGCGTTTGGGGAATCCTTCGGCGTCATCGGCGTGCTGCCGCAGCGATCCGCGGCGTCCAGTGAAACCAGCGGCAAACTGATGCCGACGGAAGTCGCGACCTTCCGCGCCGACGGCAATTATTCCGACGGACGTCGCCCCGACAGCGTCACATACGGGGACGCGGAAGCCGACGCGTTGCGGCGAGATTTCACGATCAACGGGATGTTCTACGACCTCTTCGAGTCCAAAGTCATCGACTACGTCGGCGGCATCGAAGACCTGGCGAATGGCCGACTGCGAACGATCGGCAAGGCCGTCCAGCGTTTCGACGAAGACAAACTGCGAATGTTGCGAGCGGTCCGATTCGCGACGACGCTCGGTTTCGCGATCGAATACAAAACCTTCGCGGCGATCCAGAATCACGCCAGCGACATCAGCGTCGTCAGCGGTGAACGCATCGGAGCCGAGATGCGTCGCGTGATGACGGCTCCCGCGGTCGACGTCGGACTGGAAACGCTGGTGGACACCGGGTTGGCCCTGCAGATCTGGCCTGGGCTGCAAACGATGAACTGGACCGCTTTTTCCAAAGCGACCGAGGCGACCAAGCATCGATCCTTCGAAGTCACGATGGCGATCGCATTGTTTCATCTGCCCGGCGACACGCTGCACAGTCTGCGTTTGATTTTTGACGACTGGAAGCTTTCCGTCGCCGAACGACGCTCCATCGAAGCCGCACTGACTCACGCCGAAACGATCACCCAGTGCGATGGGCTGGCGTGGTCACGTTTGCAACCGATCTTGATCGACGACGATGCGGAAACCATCGTCGCGACCGCGCGAGCGTTGGCACCCAAGTCACGCGGAGTCGCTCGAGCGGCACGAGCTTTGTCCGGCGATCCCAACGAACTGAATCCAGCTCCGTTCGTCACGGGAGCGGACTTGATCGCCAACGGGATGCGTCCCGGGCCCGAGTTCAAATCCATTCTGCAATCCATTCGCGAAGACCAACTCGATGGCAAACTCACTTCGCGTGAAGACGCCCTGCAGCGAGCCCTCCAAGACAAACCCTGACGCCAACCACCGGTAGGCCATGTCTCACATGGCACCCCAACCGATGCTTTGGAACAAAGCGAGGCGTCCGCCCAAACGCTATCGCCGAGTCGTTGACTCACGTGGCACGGCGCACGACACCGCCCGTCGGAACATTTGAGACAAATGTTCTACTTTGCTTCTGTTCTATTCTGCTTCACCCGCCACGGTGATCTTCCACGACACGCCGAATCGATCTTTCACGATTCCATATCGCGTCGCGAAAAAGGTTTCTGCGAGCGGCAAGAGAACTCGGCCCTGCTCGCTCAATCCAGCGAAGTGGCGTTCCGCGTTCTCGATCGATTCAGCTCGGACGGCGAATGCGAATCCGGCGAAATGCGTCTTCGCATCGGGATCTTCGCAACCCACGTCGCTGCCCATCAACTCCGTCGTTCCAATGCGAATCGTCGCGTGAAAAACTTTGTCCTCGAACCCAGGCTTCGAGAACGACGGGTCCGGACATTCGCGAAAACGCATTAGCATCAGAACGTCGGCGTCGAGCACCGCTCGGTAGTGCTCGACCGCCTCTTCCGTTCGGCCACCAAAATTCAATGTGGTGACGACGCTCATTCGAGAAGCCCGTTAGAGAGCGATTTGTTCCGGCTCACTTTGCATTCTCGATCTGGGCATTGCGACTGCCGACGAACTGGACTGCAGTGCCCGCGGGTTTCCGTGACTCAGCCGTTTTCTTCTCCGCCTCTTCCAGCATTTTCACGATCAGATGCTGCGTGCATTGGTTTCCCAGAACCGTGAGTTTGATTTTGACGGGTGCAAAACCATCGCACTTGAACTCAAACTCGTGATCACCCGCTCTCAGATGGATGTCCGGCCGAGTGGGAAAGTACGGCGACCCCATCGCGTGCCCCGTGAACTTGCCATCCACAAAGATTGAAATCGGCCGAACGGAATCGATGGGAAGAACCATGCCGCCGACGTTGGTCATCGGCTGATTGGTTGTTGGCGGGGCATTCGGAGGCAAGGCAAATGTCAGTTTGACGCGGGAGCACCCTTCCGGTGGCAGCGGTTCTGTTCCTGTTGCAGACGTCGCAGTGACAGCCAAAATCGCGACCAGTCCAAGCCAAGTCTTCATCGTGACCTCCGTTTGAAAAAGAAAAGCACCGAGGAACACTTGCTCCTCGGTGCCGATTCTAACTCATTTGGAAGAGGGACCGCGTGCGACGCCGCTGCGACAGTGCACGCTCTCAATCGATCGCGATTATCACTCGTGACCTTCTTCTTCGCCGGCTCGCGGATCGACCTGAAGGCTGGCTAGGTAAGCGACCAAATCACGTAGCTCGCGAGCAGTCATCTGCTCCGTCAATCCTGCCGGCATCGATGATTTGCCTTTCTTCCGAGCGATGATGTAGTCCTTCTCGATTCGATTACGTGATCCATCCGCGGCGATCAAATCAATCACGTCGTCGGTTTCAGCAGCAACGATCCCGGTGAAGACTTGTCCGTCCTCGTCCGCAATCACCGCGGTCTCGAACCCTTCCGCAATCTTTGCATCCGGAAGTGCGATCGCCTCCAACAACGTTCGGCGGTCACGAGTCTTTCCGATCGTCGTGAGCGCTGGCCCGACTTCGCCGCCCGCTCGGTCGACTTTGTGGCAACGCACGCACGAGAGTTCAGTTTTGCCAAAGAACAACGTGGCTCCCTTTTCAGGGTCACCACCGTGCAACGAATCCATCCATTTCGCCAGCGGTTCGGTCGACGCCAGTTTCTCACGATGAGCCACAATCTTCGCGTTCCATTCCTGAGGCAAACGCTTTGCCGCGGCTTCGACCAAGTTCAATTGAACGTCGGCGGGAAGATCGTTTTCCAGGTAAGCGTTGACGCCTTTCTTGATGTGCTGGACGGACTCCGGTGATTCCACTTCCGCCAACAAATCCCAAGCGAGCCCGCGGACAAGTTGGCTTTCGGTCGCCGTCGCGGCGATGAAGCGGTCAACCGACGCGGGTCCATCATGCTTCCCCAACACCGAGAGAGCCGAGGTGACCAACTGGGTCGGTTGCTCCAAATCAATTGTCCGAGCGATCTGCACGGCTTGAGCCGATTCCAAACGAGCCAATGCGGTGAGCGCGGACGCTCGCAACGCTGGACGTGACTGGGAATCTTGCAATCGAGCGATTAGCTGTGGGGCGATCTTCTTGATCCCCAATGTCGACCCGACATCGATCGCCTTTTCGCGAACCTTTTGATCGGTGATCATCAAGACTTCGATGTGCTTGGCGAGGGCTTCGCGAGCGATGATCTCAGGACGGTTCTCCAAAGGCCGATACTCGTTCGTCACACGATCTCGCGGATCGGGCGACGTCCAGTTTGCCAACATGTCGATCGCTTCGATCCGAGCCCAAGTGGGTTTCTCACCCGACGCGGCAAAGGCGGCCAGTGCGGCGGCGGAATCTGCGGTGCCGATGCGGTAGTTGGCGGCCAAAACGCGACGCAGCAGCGCCTCAGAATTCAGCGGCAGATCCGCGACCGAAATCAGCTGAGCCAACTCGTCGACGCCAGCCGGGATGGGCCGGTCGTGGATCGCCAACGCAGCTTCAGCCAAAACCAACGCATTTGCATCGGACAAGAACGCGGTCACTTTCTCGCTGCCTTGACCTCGAAGAGCAGCAATCGCCGCACGTCGGACTGGGACGTTGCCATGCGATGCCAAACTGGCGAGCACGTCTTCCGTTGCCACTCGTCGCAAATACAACGTGCAAGCGTGACGAAGTGCCGGGTCGACGTTGTCATTCTTCTCAAGAATTTGCAGCACACTTCCAAGTGCCTGCGGACTCGGAGTCGTCTTGTCAGCCTGAGCAGTGAACAATTCCGACAAAGCGATCGCGGCAAAGTATTTCACGCGAGCCGACTCGTCCGACAGCAATTCGCTGACCTTGGCAATCGATTCAGCGTCGTTCTGGTCGCCGGCCAACGCACATGCCGCCGCGCGAATGATTGGATCGGTGTCGGTCAGCCATTCTCGGTTTGCAGCCAACACATCCGCACGTTTTGATTCATCCAAACGCACCGCGTGTTCGCATCCCCAAAATCCATGCAGGCGGAAACGAGCGTCCAAGTCCGTCGCCGAAACGATTTCCATCAACGGTTTCGTCTCACCACGACTGGCGAGTTCCCACTGAGCGTTCAGACGAACACGTCGATCAACATGACGCAATTGTTTCGTGAGATCCTCGACCGAGGTGGCTGCGATATCGCCACTGAGCAATTCTTTGACTTCGGAAACGATGTCCGTGTCTTGCTGGGCGGGATCACTCAACGTGTAAAGCCGGCCTTTGCCCAGCCCATCCCAACCGTCGACCCAATCGCTGACCAAGAGCTCACCCGAAGGAGTGAACGCAACGTCCGTGGCCAAAATGTTCCAAATCGGTTGGTCGTCCGCTCCCATTTTGTAGAAGGCACCGTCGGGGTCGACCGAGAACGATCGAATTCCGCTGTTGGACGGGCCACCTCGGAAGTCACAGATCAGAAACTGATTGTCGAGTTGGTCGCCAAACCCGGTGCCCGGATAAAACGCCAGCCCCGATGGACCGTCCGTGAAGTTGATGATCGGCGGAACCAAGTGAGCCGGTTGTTCGTTATGGTGTGGCTCCCAGATCTTCAGTCGATTGAATGGTCCGCGATCGGGTAAGTACTGGTAGTGCATTCGCCATCCCGTGTCGCCACCTTCCAACAAGTGAACCAAACGAGCTTTGTCGCCGCTGTCCGAGTTGTTGTCGACGGTGAACCAGTCGCCGATGTCGTTGAATGCCAACTCCTGCGGGTTTCTCAAACCATTGCAGTAGACTTCCAACTGGCTGCCATCCATCTCGCATCGAAAGACCGCACCCACGGCAGGATTGGACAGCAGCTTTCCCTCGGCGGTCGTGACGTGGTAACCACGGTCGCCGATCGAAAAGTAAAGACGCCCGTCGTAGCCGCGGATCAAACCGTGCATGTCATGCCCACGGAAAGCCACTCGAACGCCAAAGCCATCCGATAGCACCTGGGAATCTTCCGCGACGCCATCGTCATCCGCGTCGGTCAATTTCCACAACTTGGGAATGCAGGTGTAGTAAATATCGGAACCGTTGATCAGCACGCCCGCTCCGGTTCCCTCTTCCAATCCGTTGAATCCATCGGCGACAACAATGGACTCATCCGCGACACCATCACCATCGGTGTCGACCAGTCGGCGAATTCGGTCGTCGTGTTGCGCGTAAGTGATCGCGGCTTCACCGAGCAACTTTTTGTGATAATCGATGCGATCCTGAACCGTTTCCGCTGACAAATCGGCCAGCAACCATTCGTCGTCGTGACCTCGGTTGTCTGTCACGCCGCGATTCTGGCGATAGCTTTCGCACACGTAGACTCGGCCCTGCGAATCGACTCCAAATGCGACAATGTTGGCGACTTGTGGTTCCGCGGCGAAAAGTCGAATCTTCCACCCGTCGGGGATTTTGAAGCCCGCCATCGCCTGAGCTGCTTCCTCCGAAGCTTCCGCGATTTCAGGCGGCAAGGCTTCCGGTTTGGTTGTCGTCACGGACGCGGTCGCGGGTTCCGCGGCACTCACCAATTTGGTCGATTCGAAACCAGGCAAAATCGCAGACAGTGGCAGCGCAGCGACCGATAGGCTGAGAACAGCCACCCACTGAGTGAATCGGGAAGGACGCCGCGAACGACGCAAAGAACAGTGAAACGAGGGGGACGGGGAGTGGATTGGCGACGACATAGTGCTGATAAGAGACCTCATTGGGCGGCGGCGTGCGGTATGTATAGAATAACTGGGGCTTGGAAAGATGGACAAGGATTAACCGTCCAGCATCTGGCATTCCAGCCGAATATTTGCATGTCAACCTTCTTGGTCTCCAGCCCGAAGTTGCCGTTTCAATGAGTGAACCGAACCCTTCGTCGACTCCTTCGGATCAGGCCCCATCCGAGGCGCAAACTGAACCGCAGACCTCGCCAATTCAATCGGCCGCGAAGTCCACTGAAATCCGGCGAGGCAGCCCATTCGCGGCTGGAACGGACCGACCTGCCCTGGCCTCCGCGTATCCCGTTTTCCAAGAAGAAGTCTGGGTTCCCGAATCGGGCATGCTGCAATCGAGCGTCGTCGCAGCATTGATCGTGCTGGTTTTCTCGATTGCCTGCTGGCGACTGTTCCCGGCCGGAGGAATCCTGGTCACGGGACTGGGTTGCGGTCTTTCGATCCTGGGAATGTTCTCATCCCGAGCCATCGGGGCCGTCGTTTGCCTGATCGCTCACTCGGCCCTGTTCGCCGCCTGCTACATGCAAATGATGTAGGTGGTGGGGAGTGGGAAAGGGTCACAGGACCACAGGACCACAGGACCACAGGACCACAGGACCACAGGACCACAGGACCACAGGACGATTGAAACTCAGAAATTTGGAAGCGTGCTTACCTTGGTCGGGTTGCGACGCTCGGTGCGGCTTCGGGGCTCAGGGCGAGAGCCAACCATCCGTCGCGAAGTTCCAATTGGCTGACCACCAAGTCTTGCATCGCAGGATGCTCGACCAACTTCGGCGTCGTCAACGGAATCACACGATCCTCCGCAAGGACCTTGTTGAAGACGGCTCGAATCGGCAGCCGTTGTCGCATCGACATTCCGGGCCCGCTGACTCGCAAATGCCCGTCTCGAACCAACCTCGCGTTCAGACCATCGATCTCTGGTTTGTAGGCCGCACGAACAATGAATCGGGTCAGCTTCGGACTGCCCGGTTGGCTCAATCGAACCACACGCAATGTCAGCCACATCTTGCCGTCTTCGATTTCGATCGTCATCGGACGCGTCGGTGAAAACGCGATCTCTGCCTCACCGGGAACCTCTTCCGGCAACGCCGCACCTTCTTTTCCGAACAAGGCAAATGTGTCGGTGTAAAGCTGATCGAAGGTTTTGACTTCGCCACGAGGAAGGATCTGCTCCAAGGTGTTGTTGATCGCAGATTGATGCATCTGCAAACTCAACCAACTGTCATTCCAGGCTCGCGGGCGAGGCGTGTGGGCGGCCAATTGCCAATCGCCCGCCAAGCGGTAACGAGCAATCAAACGTTCCGATGTGGTTTCCAAGTCGATCACTGTCGGCGACAACTCCAAACGTCCGAGCGGACCGAGCACGAGGTCATCCCACTTCTCTTCCGCCTTTGTCGTTTGTGTTCCCAGCTCTGATTGCGTCCGGTTTGAAACTTCGTCTCGGATTTGTTGCCGCGTCCGCTGGTTGGCCAACGACTTGGTTTCTTGGTATTTCTTTTCCGCGATGCCACGCACCAACGACCCAATCAGCGGCCATTCGTTGACCTTCGAATCAATTCGTTGCAAACGGTTGTTCGCGTTGACTTGAACTTCGGTGCCGCCAACCATCAGACCGGTCGGCGAAATGCGGATTGGCGTCGACGCATCGAACTCGGCCCAGCCATTGGAGTGAACGGTCACGCCGCTTTGTTGAGCACGGCTTTGCGTCGAAACGTCCCCGCGAGTCAGCAAATCAATGCTCCACTGACCGGGCGACGGATTCAAACGCAGATTCATCGCGGTGCTGACGTTGCTGGTTCCTCGCACAGGTGTGCCGGCAATTTGAGTCGCGATGGGCGACGAGCGATCTGGAACGGAAGGGATTAACCGCTCGATCAGCTTGGCTGAGATCGCTGTCCGAACGTTCGCATTTCGGTAGTTCAAGTCGATCGCTTTGGCGACTCGCGCCGCGTGAGCGTCATCGGAAAAACGCAGCGACTGAAACGCGTTGGTGACCTTCACGGCCGCCAAGTCGATCGAGTCCGCTTCGGCTCTTTCCAAATCTTGCAGCAGTGCGACGTAGTCAATCGGCATCGCACTCCAGGTCTTCATGGCTTCGGTCAATTGCTGAAGTGCAGCCTGGTTCAACCACGAATCGTGTTCCGGTGCCAATCGTTGCGACGTGATTCGAGACAGATACCGCTGAGCGGTAAGGGCTCGCTCATCCATGTCGTCCGAGGACGCCAGCGTTTGAATTTTGTCGAGCAATAAGAAAGTTGCCCAGCCATTCGGATCGCCGGTCTCGGGCAACTGCTCACGCACATCGCGAATCAGTTGGTGCACATCAAACCGTTCGTGCACCTTGTTCTGACTGTGCAGTGTCAGCGTTTCGTTTGGCAACGTGCCGGACGGTTCGAATGAATCCGCGTGCCCGCGAGCCAGTTGCCAGATCGATGCCCACACGCTGGTGCGACGTGCCAACGAATGAGACGCTTGCAGCCAACGAACTTGCTGATCACGTTCAGGGGCTCGTTCGGCCAATTGCAATCCTGCGGCTGCCAACGACGATAGCTCACGCAGAATCGGCCCGGCGTCCTGTTCGCCCAATCGAGCCAGTTGGCGAAGCTCAGTCAAACGTTCATCGACTTCTTCCGCCCAACGTCCCATGACAATCGAAGTCGCCTGACGACGCATCGCTTCTTCGGACGAGGTGGATCCGCTGTATTGGTTTCCCATTCGCAGCATCTCGTCGTGAGCTGTCTTCAAATCGGTTTGTTCGATGTCGACCGACGTCAGCAACACATCGCTCAACTCTTCATTGGAATCCAGAGCCAAATTCGCGTGAGAAGAAAGCTCCGACAATTCGACTCGCAGTTGCTTTGCCAGTGGCCATCCGGTCGGGTGATGACTCTTCGCCGCGTTCGTGTTGTCGGCGGGCGAGACAACTGGCGGGCGAACGAAACGAGGCAGATCCAAATTCAATTGCGGAACATCGTCCGCGGGAACGCTGGGCTTCGCCAGAACCGCGACCGAATCGGGGATCAGCGAATTGGATTCGGAGGAACCTTCGTCCAATTTGGTGTGGAACATCTCGGTGGGCAATGAGATCGATTCGGGCCGTTCCTGGGCGGGTGCCTCCAATCCGGGAGACAACGATGCCGGAACGGCTGCTGTGATTTGTTCGATGACCGGCTTCGGTTCTGAGGCCTCAGCAAAACCTGCCAGTTCCGTTTCAAGGTCGACGACCGGAGCCTGCAGCGTTCCGGGCGAATCAGACACATCGCTGACCAATCGTTCCGGCATCGACAATCCCCGAGCCCCACGATCAGGACGGTGGGCGTCCTCCGCTGGCGTCTGAGACAGTTTCGGTTCCGAATGATTCAGTGGCGCGAGAGGTTCGGGTGCTCCAAATCCGTGACGACTCGAGGGCGAAAAGCCATTGGTGGAGCTTCCGGATCCAATCCCGCCGGTTGACGAATCGCCGTTTCGATCCGAAGCAAACGACTCGATCTTCCGGTCGGAGTGGACCTCCGAGCGCGCATCGACCGATCTTCCGAAACCGAACTTGGCGAACAATCCGCCGGGTTCTTGCAAACCGGTCGAGTTCAGAAAGTAAGGCGTTGTGGTGGTCGCTAGGACGGCAAGTGATGCCGTGATTGGCCACAACAACAGCGATCGTCGGGAATCCTGACGCATTCGATGACTGATTAGATTGGAGCAATTGAATAGGCTGGCGACGAAACGATTCTCGTCGATTAGATGCTTATGCCTAAAATCGGGTCTCCAAACCAAGATGAATTCTGCGGGCGAATCGCCTCCGCTCGAATTTGGGCGTCAAAAGCCGTCGCCTGTACACGGGATGCGGACGGATTAAGGTTGGGCGAAAATCGAAGCAGTACCCAAATTCGCTCGCCATTTGCCCCGCGTGAAGCACGTGGTGAAACTCAGCAAACCAAGACTGCGAAAACGGCCCTTCGACCGCCACCCGTCCGCCTCAGTACTCTCTCGGGACTGCAAAATTCCAGTGTCTCAGCCCGATTCCCCGCCGCCATCACTTCGCAAGCGTATCGTTAACAACTTCCTCCTGATTGGAATGTTGCTGACGATGATCCTGCCGCCGCTGGCGTTTCAGGCACGGGGTGCTCGCGGCCTCTCGCCCTCGGTCGGAGCGTTGCTGAAGGTGATTTCCCCAATGGCGCAGTGGCTCTACATGGATCGCGGCTACGCGTTTTTCGCTCCCGATCCCGGTCCCAGCCACCTGGTTCTTGCGACCTCGGATGCTGGCAAAACCACTCAGGTTTTCCCGGATCTCGACGAGCAATGGCCACGCCTGAAATACCATCGCCATTTCATGCTGGCCGAGTTTCTCAATGACTCTTACCAACCCGCCCTGCCGCTCGAAGTCAGCCAGCTGATCGGTCCCGAACTCAGCCCCGAAGAATTGCAAACGCTTCGCCTGGGACGCAAACGATACGAACGCATCGCCGATTCGATGGTGCGACACCTGCAGTCAACCGGCAAATCGGATGTCGAGATCGTGCGTCTCGAACATCAAATTCCGGATTTCGTGCTATTCACCCAAGAAGACCTGTCGCTGACCGACGAGCGATCGTACGTCGAACTGCCCGATGTCCCCATCACGCTGGAGGGCTTGCTCGGTACCGCGGAAGCATTGCCGCAACCGGATGCCGAAAACGCGATTCCAATCGATCCGAAGAACTCCGAACCGGTTCCCGTCCCAGACGGTGAACGCAAAACGGATTCGAATGAGGAAACTGAGACAGGCGAATCGAATCAACCTGTCGCCGCAACGGAGGACGCCTCGTGATGGTCGATTCCTTCAAACAATACGCTTTGTCCTGCCTCGATAGCTGGGACCGTTTTTGGTTCACGCCTCGGAACATCGACACGCTCGCCGTGTTGCGAATCATCACGGGTGCGATGCTGTTGTATTCGCATCTGGTTCTTGCCACCGACTTCTCATCATTCGTCGGCACCGAGGCTTGGATTGACAACGAAACCAGCGCGCGACTGCATGACGGAACGCTCGGGGAACGCACCGCCGCATGGTCGTATCTTTGGTTGGTCGATAACCCGACGGTTCTTTGGCTCAACCACCTCGCAACGATCCTGGTCACGGCCAGCTTCATGGTCGGCTTCTTGACTCGCCTGACCGGTCCTTTGGCGTGGTTCCTGCAATTGATGTTGGTGCATCGGTTGCTCGGCAGCCTCTTTGGCTTGGACCAAATTGTCACCTACTGCGTCATGTATCTGGCCTTTGTCCCCTGCGGAGCCATTTGGTCGATCGATGCGAAACTGCGACGCCGGTTCACGAACGATGGCGAAAAAACTCTGACCGGATGGAAAGCCTGGCTTTTCCCAGCTGACAAGAAAACCGTCGCCGTCAATGTGGCGACCCGGTTGCTGCAAGTTCACCTTTGCGTGATCTATCTGTTTGGCGGACTCGCGAAAGCTCGGGGCGAATTGTGGTGGGACGGAACAGCGGTCTGGTTCGCAATTGCCAACTACGAATACCAATCGTTCGACCTGACGTTCCTGGGCCGTTTCCCAACGGTTTTCACGGCGTTATCACACCTCACGATGTTCTGGGAAATCTTCTACTGTGCGCTCATCTGGCCGCGATTGACTCGCGGAATCACGCTGACCGTCGCCGTTGCCGTTCACGGCGGAATCGCGTTGTTCCTGGGGATGATGACGTTCGGGATCATGATGATCGGAGCCAACGGGATCTTCGTTTCACCCGACTGGATCCGTCGCAAACGGCTTGGTGAATTCGCCGAAGACGAGGACGACGATGCGTCGCTGTCCGGCGTGATGACATCCATGGGCAACGATGCCACACCGGATTCCACATCGGCGAAGCTGTCTGCCGACCTGAAGCATCGCATGGAAGAATTGGAAGCCGCCGAAAAGGGCATCCAAAAACGCTACGCGAAACTCAAACGTCGCGAAGCCAAGAACGAAGAACGCACGGAACGCTTGATGGCAACTCGAGAAAAGATCAAGCAAAAACTGGCCGACGGGAGCCTGTCGGCTGGTGACAGCGTTCTGCGAAACGACGATCTCGACGAGTCGTGAGCGAAAAATTAGTTCCGGTCATTTAGCCGAATTCGGTGCTCCCATTCCCGTCCGAATTCTGGCGAGTCCGGCAACTGTTTGGACCGACGGACTTGGAAGTCCATCGTACGGACGAAGCCCCCCATAATGGCGGTCAGCTGAACTGCTAGACCGACTCGTGGAACGGTTCGTGTCCCCAGCCCGCTAACTTGGCATTTTTGAACGCCTCAAACTCGCCCGCTTCGATCGCGTCGCGCGTTGCCTGCATCAAACGACCGTAGTACATCAGATTGTGATGGGACAGCAGAATGGGTCCGAGCATCTCGCCCGCAACAAACAAATGACGCAGATACCCGCGACTGTGCCGGCAGGCCAGACACGGGCAGTCTTCCATCAGCGGCCGAGTGTCCAGCTTGTGAACCGCGTTGCGAAGCTTCAGCGGTCCTTCGTCAGTGAACGCCAGAGCGTTGCGGCCGTTTCGGGTTGGCATGACGCAATCGAACAAATCGATCCCGCGAGCGATGTTTTCCAGCAAGTCACGCGGAGTGCCTACGCCCATCAAATACCGTGGTTTGTCCACCGGCAAATGCGGCGTCGTGAACCCCGTCGTCGTGTACATGTCCTCGGGAGGCTCGCCCACCGACAAACCACCAACGGCGTAGCCTTCGAACGACATCGCGGCCAACTCCGTTGCACACTGCTGACGAAGCGTTCGGTCCAAACCACCCTGCACGATCGCAAATAGAGCCTGGTCCTCTCGATCAGCCGCGACGCGACATCGCGCGGCCCAGCGGATCGAACGAGCGAGCGCATCTTCGACTTGGGTCATCGGTGCGGGGAGCGCAATGACGTGGTCCAAAACCATCGCCACATCACTACCGAGAGCCTGCTGGATCTCGATTGAATGCTCAGGCGTCAGTTCGATCTTTGCGCCATCGATGTGCGAACGAAATGTCGCCGCATGTTCGGTGACTTTATTGATCGCACCGAGCGAGAAGACCTGGAACCCACCCGAGTCCGTGAGGATCGGGCCGTCCCAGCCACACATTTTATGCAGCCCGCCGAGAGCAGCAACCGTCTCATGCCCCGGACGCAAACGAAGGTGATACGTGTTGCCGAGGATCATGTCCGCACCGGTGGCGGCAACTTGATCAATCGTCAGGCCTTTGACCGTCCCAAGCGTGCCCACCGGCATGAAGCCAGGCGTGCGGACCGGTCCGCGCGGCGTATGGAACACACCGCGCCGGGCACCTCCATCGGTGCCAATCAATTCATAGCGAAACAAGCGGGTCAGTCGCCCCGCATTTTCAATCCGAGGTCACCCAGCTTTTCGCGAACTTCGTTCAAACTGGTCACCCCAAAGTTCTTGCACTCGAGCATGTCGTCGCCCGTCTTGCGGATCAGCTCACCGATGGAGTTGATTTGCAATCGAGTCATGCACTTGCGAGCACGTACGGAAAGGTTGAGGTCCGCGATGGGACGCTCCAGCAACGCTTGTTCGTCGGGCGACATGTGCGAAGTGTCGACAGGCGGGTCGTTGGATTTCTTCTCACCAGCGAACTGGCCGAGCGACAAACCTTTTTGCGACAGCATTTCGCGAATTTCGACCAAGCTGGTTTCGCCGAAGTTCTTGCTCGAAAGCAACTCTTGTTCGCTGTGGCGGGTCAGGTCGCCAATCGTTTCGATGCCCATCTTTTGCAGGCAGTTGCGGCTTCGAACGCTGAGTTCAAAGTTTGCAACAGGCATGTTCAACGTTTGAGCCAAACGATCGTTGCGACGTTGGGCTTCCTCGTCGTACAGCATGTTTCCGGTCGCCGAAGCGTCCTTCATGTACAGCTGCGTCCGAGGGTGATCGGGGTGGCAATCCAGAATTCGCTTGTAGCAAAGCTGGGCTTTGTCGTATTGCCCATTGTCTTCGTACATCACGCCCAAGTTGATCAGGGCACCGATGCCGGTCGGAAATGCTTTCGCGGCACGCTCGTACAAACGAAGAGCTTCGTCGTCGTTGCCCAAGCGGTCGTTTTCGAGAGCCAAACCAAACAAGGCACCTGCGTGGTTTTCGTCAGTCGAAACCGCACGTTGGTACAAATTGATGGCTTCTTCCATCCGGCCACCGATTTGAGCGGCGGTTGCCGCACGTTGGTACATGTAGTCCGCGGTTTGTTCGGCGGGGCCGAAGATGTCGTCCAAGATCGCCATCGCTTCTTCGATCTTGCCTTGGTAACGCTTGGCTTCGGCGATACCGATTTTGCACTGGTCTTCGTTGTAGCCCGACGTTTTGGCTTGTTCGTAACCTTCGATTGCCCCATCAAAGCTCGACAATTCAAATTGGCAACGAGCGTTGTAGAACAACGCCATCGCGCTTCCGTCGGCGGCGGAGAGAGTCTCCGACGCGTCTTTGAAACGGCCCAGCATGAATTGGCAAACACCCATTTTGGTTTTGCCGGCGGGAGTCAGGGCGTCGTCCTGCTCCATTTCGTTGACCGCGTCGCGCAGTTCACCGAAGTGTCCGTAGTTTTCGGTGATCGCCTGCCGAATTTCGGCGACGTCGCTGGGGCCGAACGAGTTGCTCGCCAGAACCATTTGCTTCAGGTCGAGAACTTCGAGTTCGACTTCGCTCATCTTCGTTTTGTCCGGGGTAACTTCGGCTCGCTCGCACAGCGATCCGAAAGGAGGGATAAAGAGTCAGGTGGCGCGCTGCCCTGCCGGATTGTGCTCTGCAGGCCAGTGTTTTGCCGAGGAATCTGAATCACAATCAATGTGATGCAAAATTCGCCCGACACTCGGTGGCAAAAAAGTAAAAAACTTTTCTGCCAATCAAAGCCAGCGGCCGGATTTGAACCGGCAACCCTCGCATTACGAATGCGATGCTCTGCCAATTGAAGCTACGCTGGCGACTTTTCCAGAGAATACGGGCGTTTGGGCCAAAACGTCAAGGGCCGTCGCGATGGCTCTGGATCCCCCGAGAGAGCTCGGAAGCGATCCCGATGCGTAAAAAATTCCACAAAATTTTGCGGGAGAGAAAAAAATAATTTCGGAATTCCAAAAAAAGTTTCCCGGAAAATTTGTTCGTCAGAGGAAGAGTGGCGAATCGTGGCTTTGAAATTGCTCGAAGCAGAGCCGGTGGATCGAGCGTCATTGAACGTTCAGAGTAGGTAAATAGGAATGATTGGGCCTCATCCCCTGATCCGTTTGAGCAGTCGCCCCGATTGTGCGTGGGAACCGCGGCTAACGCCGAACGGCTGACAGCCCCGACGACCTCTGCCTGCCGGCTGACAGGCCCAATTGGGGCCGAGAGAGTCGTTCGGCCACCAGACGCCATCCAGCTATTTCTAATCAACCAAGTGAATTTGCCCGCGATCGGGAAATTCTGACGCCGCAGGAGTGTTAGAATGACGACACCGACCGCGTTGCTGCTCCATGGTGACCAAGGTGGCCAAATGGATGGCACCGAAGGAGTCAACGCGAAACACCGCGCACTGCCCATCAATCGGATGGCGGTGATGATCATCCGATCAACGCGGCCCGAGCAAATGGAATCGTTCTGAAAGTCGAACGGAAGGTCTTCTCAATATGAATGTCACTGAAACGCAGCCAAACGCTGCTCCACCGCGAAACCGGCCCCACCTTCCGCGTCCGTTGCCAGTCGAGCCCTCGGCGCCGCAGTCGCCGGACAACGACAAGGCGGGACTGCAAGCATTTGCGTCATCCATCAGCTTGGACGCCCGCGAGGATGCGGCGACGTACGTTCACCGAGCGAACACGCACCACGACGGCGAATGATTCCGGCCCCAAACGCCCGTTCCACTCATGACGCAGCCATCAGCGAAGATTGCCATCCACCAGCGTCTGTGTCGGCGACTGATGGGAATGGAAACCGAATTCGCGACCTTCATCGAACCGAGTGACGGTTCGCTGAAGTCGGAAGTTTCGGCACGTGAGGTCTACGTGGCTCTGCGAAACGCCATCTGCCGGCATATGCCCGCGGTGGAAGGACTGGACGGCGGTGACCGTCGATTTCTGGCCAACGGCTCCGCGATCAACCTGGAAACTCACCTCGCGTTCCGCGATGGACCGGGCGGGCTGGTCGAAATGGCCACTCCGGAAGTTTATCGCCCGAGCGATCTGGTGGCATGCCAACGCGCGATCGATGAGATCATGCGAGACGCTTCACGCGAAGTTCAGTGGTCGGCCGATCAAAACGTGGATCGGCTTCGTGTCCTGAAGAACAGCTGCGACGCGGCCGGCCATTTATATGGGTGCCAAGAGAACTACGAGACCGACGTCGCGACCGGTTTCGGTTTGCTGACGTATCGCATCGCGATTTGTTTTGTTTGGGCATTGCAGATCGCTTGCGTGCTGCTGTCGTTCCCTGTTGTTGTCGCAATCGTTGTCGCTTCATTGATTCAGCAATTGTGCCAACGAGCCTCTTCGATCATTCGTCGCGATGATCACGGCACTGACAGTCAACCAGGCCAACACGAGCGTGTTGACACGAACGATTCGGAGCAGAGCTTCGTTGCTTTGCCGAGATGGTTTCAGTGGTTGTCCATCACCTCGCTGCGAATGCTTCACCTTCCGCTGGTGATGTCGCTGCGAGTGATCGGTTCGCATCTCGCGTTTCGATCTCAGCGTCGCTACTTGACCGGCTTGCTCGTGTCGCGAGTCGCGATCATGGGGACCGGCCACCTGGACCATGACGGTTGCTTTTTTTTGTCGGGCAAAGCGTTGGGAGTCGATCGGGTTGCCGACATGGGTGGCTTCAACGGCGAACGTCCAATTTTCGTTTACGGACACTGGTTGTCCAAGCTGTGTGGTCGTTCTTGGCGTTCGATCGCAGAGACAGGACAACTGTTGAAACGCAGACAACGACTGCAAATCGGACTGTCCGATTCCAACCTCAGCGATCTTGCTCAGTGGGCCAAGGTCGGCAGCGTGGCTTTGGTTTTGGATATGATCGAAGCCAAGCAAACCAAAGACTTGCCCAAACTTCGTCGTCCAATTCGAGCCCTGCATGTTTTCAATCGCGATTGGAACTTGCTTCGCCGGGTTCCTACCAGCCACGGTGAGATGACTTCGCTGGAGATGCAAACGAAATACTATCGTGCGGCAGAGAAGTTCGTCCGTGATCAGCAACAGCATTCGAGACAAACATCGGAATGGGACGAAGCCGATCGTGCACTTCAGCACTGGGCCGAGTCGATTCGGTTGGTGCGACAGTTCCGCAAGGATGGCAATCAAACCGCACAAGGACTCGGTCGAATCGATTGGCTGGGAAAACGTTGGATGCTGGACCAAGCCGTCGGCGACATGGCGGGTGAGCATGCGTCTTGGATCTCGCGGAAGAAGATCGATCTTCGCTACCACGAGCTGTCAGAAGACGGTTATTTCGCTCGCTTCATCGCCGATCACAGCGAACGTGAATTGGTCGATGGCGACGACATCCAGATGCGTCGCCGCAACGCACCGGCTGATTCGCCCGCAGCTCAACGTGGATGGATGATTCGTGAATTCGCCGGCGAGGTCTCCGTGGCTGGTGGACCGACGATGCGAACGGATTGGGATCGAGCCTTGGTGGGTCACCGTCAGGGCATTCGCACAGTGATCTATTATGGCCAACGAGTCAGCTCCCGCCAGAAGCCTCGCCGATCGAACTGATGCATTTCGAATTCCGAAACCTCAACGACTGGGTCCCGACTCCGCCCCCCGTCACAACCCGCCGCGTCAGCAAGGCCCAAAGACTCCACCGTATCGAATTTCCAACGCGATAGGCTGGTTCGTGGATCATTGGTACGATGGGGACGACGGACACACGTACAAATCGAATTGGGAATCGGATGGGTCGTACTGAATCGTTGGATCCGGGGCTTCGTGATTTATTGTCACGACTAAGAGACCGGGTGCGGCGCTACATCGTTTGGGATTCGCTGCTCGCGATCGCGGCGCTCGTGCTGGTCGTTTTTTGGGTGGCACTCGCCGTCGACTATCTGCCGGTTCGGATCGGCGGCAGCGAAATGCCTCGTTCGGCTCGTGCGGTCGTTCTGTTTGTTGTCGCCGTCTTGGTCGTCGTGATCCTGGCCAAATGGTTGTGGGGGCGACTCAATCGCGAATTGCCCGATGACTCATTGGCGTTGCTGATAGAACGTCATCACCCAAGTCTCGGCGGACGCCTGGTCACCGCCGTCCAACTGACTCAACAAAATCGTTCGCACGATTCGCACAGTCCTGTCCTTCTGCAACATGTTCACCAAGAAGCCGCCGCGGCGGTGGACCAAGTCGAATTTGGGCGAGTGTTCCGATGGGAGCCGATCCGTCGCAAGTTGATGCTGGTCGTTCCGTTGTTGCTGGCGGCGTTGGTGATGGCGATTGCCAGCCCGCAAACATTTGCCAGAGCGGTTGGACGGTTGTCGTTGTTTTCGGATTCACCTTGGCCGCGCAAAGCCGAGCTCGAAATGATCGGCGTCGAGTCGCCAATCATCACCGCGGATGAAACCGAAGAAGTCGGCACCGAGCTGCTGTCCTTCGAAGACAAGACGCTGAGGTTGGCTCGTGGCAGTAGCACGACGCTTCGCATTCGCGCCGCAACGGAAGAACTCGGGCACACCGTGCCGGAGATCTGCACCGTTTCTTATGTGGATGATTCCGGCAATCGAGGTCAAAGCAACCTTCGACGAGTCGGTCGGATCCAAGATGGCTACCAATCATTCGTGCTGGATGGCCCGCCGCTGGCGTCACTCGCCGAGTCCGTCACGATGACGATTCGTGGCTTGGACGATCGCTTGCTCGACTATCGAATCGAAGCCGTCGACCCGCCCGCGATCGCGGACATGGAACTGGCGATTCGCTACCCGGACTACTTGCGAATCTTCGACGCCGGCGGTGCCTCGCCTGATTCGTCCGATCAAATTTTGAAATACCAAGCTGGCTTCCGAATTCGCGAAGGCAGTTCGTTGACGCTTCGTGGAACAAGCAGCAAACCGCTCGGCGCAGTGGATGTCTCCACGACGTCCGAAGACGTGAACGAAGACAGTGAAAACGAAGCCGCCGAACCGGTCGTCAAGATCGCGGACGATCGAATGTCATTTGAGTGGTCCGTAACGGATTTGCGAGAACCCACGTCCGTGCGTTTGGTTCCCAAAGACGAGACCGGTATCTCAGCCCAAGCCTCGTATCGATACTTCATCGGCGTCGTTCGCGACCAAGTCCCCGAGACATCGATGACCATGAAGGGCATCGGTTCGTCGATCACTCCAATCGCGATGCTGCCGATCCAAGCGACCGCGACGGATGACTACGGCGTGGAATCGTTGAGCCTGACCATGGCCGTCCGAGCCTCCGAAGAGAACGTCGCCGATAACAGCAGCGAAGCCAAACCGGACGACTCGATCAATGCGGAACCGCAGCAGCACACGGTTTCGCCCGAGATGGATCGCGATGGGAATGCCGATTGGACGTTCGACTTGCGAGACTTGACCGACGACGGAACCGTCAGTGGGTTGGCTCCTGGAGCAAGCGTGCAGATTTTCACGACGGCCAAAGACCGTTTCAATCTGGGTGCCCCCCACTCAATTCGCGGCGAAGTGGTTCGTCTTCAAGTCGTAACTCCAGAAACTCTGCTGGCAACTCTGGAGCGACGCGAACTGGAATTCCGCTCGCGATTGGAACAAGCCATCGACGAGACTCAGCGACTGCGCCAAAGCTTGGCCGCGGTTCAAAACGACGCACTGGATGTTCTCCAGTCTCCGGAAGAGGAAAACAATCCGGATGAGTCCGACGTACTCGAAGACAACGAAGTTGACGGTGAAGAAGACGTGCGGGCCCGACAACGAGTCCAACTGCGGATTCGCCAAGCTGAATTGCAGACGACCAAATCGACCGAAGAATTGGCCGGGATCGTCGTCGGGCTGGAGGACATGCTGTTGGAAATGGTGCAGAACCGAGTCGATTCGGTTGACCGTCGTGAACGATTGGAAGTTGGGGTGCATGACCCCTTGTCCGCGGTTGTGACGGAACCCTTGCCACGTTTGCAGCGTCAAATCACTTCGATGGAACGCGTGCTGATGTCCGAGGACACCGCCGAATCGTCTCCCGCAAAGATGACCGACGCAGCGACTGCGGCAATTGCTACAACCGACGAGGTCCTTCTGTCGCTCAATGCCGTCTTGGAAAAAATGCTTGACCTAGAAAGTTTCAACGAAATTCTGGATTTGGTCCGAGGGTTAATCAGCGATCAGGAAGAATTGATCGAGGAAACCGAAGAAACTCGAAACCAGCAGGTCCAGGATCTGTTCAAGTAGAAAGCAACGCGAACGCGGGCGGTCGACTGGGTTCGTTTTCTGAAAGCGTCCCCGCGACGTGAACCGCGGATGGAAAGCCAAACAATGAACGCCAATCCCATGAACCACGCGAACGAGTCTCGCCGCATCGCATTCGCGGTTGGGTGTCGGTCCGTCAAATTGGTTTGTTCGTGCGTGTTGGCGACGACCGTGATGGTTCTGTCCATTTCAACGAGTGTTGCGCAGCAAGCCAGCAACCAAGCTTCTTCCGGCGATGAAGTCACCACGCTCGCGTCTCGCCAATCAAGCGTCGCGACTCGTTACGAACGACTGGAGGAATTGCTGCTTCGTTTGGCTGACATGGAAGCCACCGAGAACCCAGAACGCTCGGCTCTGCTTCGCCGGGTCGCCAAGCAGTCTCGCGAACGGTTTGTGCTGGAGAAACTTCGCGGCGCGGGGAAGATGATCGGCGACGGTCAGCTATCCAAAGCGATGACGGACCAAAAGTCAGCCACCGATGAACTGCAATCGATCTTGAAGCTGTTGATGAGCGAAGACCGAAGCTCACGTATTCGAGACGAAAAGAAACGCATCTCGGAATTGATCAAACAACTTCGCCTGACCGAACGCAATGAACGCAGCGTCCGGGCTCGCACCGAAAATGGTGTCGAGATGAGCGAAGTCGAAAAGGAACAGAAGGCGATCGCCGAACGAGCGGAAGAGCTTCGTAAAGAACTCGAAGAAGAATCGGACGATTCGGAAGGCGAATCAGCCGAAGGCGAGTCGGCCGAGAACCAATCGAAAGAATCGACTGAGAAGGCATCCGACGGCGAGTCCGACAACAAAAGCGAGATGGAACCTGGGCAACAGGAGTCCGGCGAGAAGGATCCAAGCGAACAAGAATCAGCTCAGCAAAAACCCGGCGAAGAAAGCAGCAGCGATCAGCCAAGTGAAAGCGGCAAGCAGAACGAAGGTTCCGAGAACCAATCTGAAAACGGTGGCGAACCCAAGGAAGCTTCCGAACAAGGCAAGCAATCCGAAGGTGAACAACCAAGCGACGAACAGTCGGAAGGTGAAAAGGAGTCCTCCGAATCTTCCGAAGGCGAACCCGCCAACGAAGAATCGAGTGAGAAGAACGGTGAGCAATCACCCTCCGGCGAGCAACAATCGGAAAGCGGCGAAAAGCAATCCGGACAGCAACAGTCAGGCGAGAAACAGTCCGGCCAACAGCAGTCATCTTCGCAGCAACAACCGCCCAAACCGCAATCGCCTCAGGAACAAGCCGAGGAGCAATTGCAGCGAGCGATCGAGCGAATGAAGGAAGCTCAAGACAAGCTGGCTCAGAACGAACGCCAAGAAGCAACCAAACAACAACGACAAGCCGAAGAAGAACTGCGTCGCGCGATCGATCGACTGGAAAAGATCCTTCGTCAACTTCGCGAAGAAGAGATGGAACGGGAACTGGCCAAGCTGGAAGCTCGCTTGCGGAAGATGGCGGCGATGCAATCCGCCGTGCTGGATCAAACCGTTCAACTTGCAAAAACACCGGAAGTGCAACGCAATCGCGCGACTGATTTGAAAGCCGGCGACTTGGCGTTTGAAGAGCAAAAAATCACGTTCGAAGCCGACCGTGCAATGCTGCTTCTGCGAGAAGAAGGCTCAAGTGTCGCGTTCCCCGAAGTGGTTTCGCAACTGCGGGAAGACACGGTCCGCGTGTCGACTCGATTGGGCCAAAGCAAAATTGACTTGGTCACTCAGGGCCTTCAAACCGACATCTTGGCGGGGTTGGAGGAAATGATTGCGGCGTTAGCCAAGGCACAACGTGACCTGGAAAAAAAGAAACAACAGGAACAACAGGGCGACGGTGGGGGGCAACCGTCGGGTTCTGGAGAAGAACCCCTTGTCCAAAAGTTGGCCGAGTTAAAATTGATCCGAACGATGCAAACTCGCATCCAGGGCTCCACGGATCGCTATGCTAGTTTGATGGATGGCAAGGCAACTTCTGCCGAAGATGTCTTGCCATTGCTCCGCGATTTGTCGCAAAGACAAGATAGGCTTTATCAAATCACACGCGATTTGGTGACCGAGCGGAACAAATAGGGAACCACCTCCCGCGACCTTGAATGGACCATTGCTGATGAGAATTCGTTTCGCTGCTGCGCTGCTCACACTGTCGCCGGCCTCCTTCTCGGCTTCGACCGTGTTGGCCGACATCGGGCTCACCTCCGACCGTGTCGTTGTCTCGACCGCCAACGAAGCTTTCCGTCCAGCGAATTCGTCTTCCATCCAGTCACAGTCTTCCTTCGTCCAGATCATTCCTGAATCAGAAGCCCAGCCACTCAATCCGGGAACGGATGGCAACACGGGTTTGAAGAGCGACGCCGATTGGCCGCTGCGAGATTCGGAAGAGATGGCAGAGCAGCTCCGCGCCGCACTCGACACTCTCGGTGTCGCTCCCGATTCCATGGACCAAGCGACCGAGCACTTTTTGGTCGGAGTCCAACGCGATGACATCGAACCGTTGAACGCTTGGGTCGACGCCGCTTCCGCACAATTCGATGTGCTGTCGGAGTTAATGCGTCGTCTGAATGGCGACCTGTTGTCGACTGCCCGAGCCATGGATCCCAACGGTCCCGATTACGCGATCGTGGAATCGATGCCCAACGAATTGCGAGCCGCCCTGCGGACTTGGATCGGCCGCGAATTGGTGCGTGCTCGTTACTACGACGAAGCCCTGCCAATCTTTGCTGAAGTGGATCCAATGATCTGCCCCGATCCGGCGACGCTGCTGTTCTATCGCGGTGCGTGCTACCACGCTCAGTTGAAGATCAAGGATTCATTGTCCGACCTGCGTCGACTCTTGCAACGCAAGGATCAAATTCCCGCTCGTTACGCTCGCACCGCCGAGATGATGGTCGCGGACATCAAACCGCTGAAGAAAGATTCGCTTGACGAAATCTCTCGGTTGATGAGTGACGTCACGCGTCGCCTGGACTTGGGTCGTGCTGATGAAGCGACGAAGGATCGCGAACAAGAAGTCATCGACAAGCTCACCAAGCTGATCGACAAGATCGAAGAAGAGCAGCAGAAACAGCAACAACAGCAGCAGCAACAACAAAGTGCGAGCGGCAACGGCGGCCAATCCGATGGCCAAGCGTCACCGATGGATGACAGCCGCATTGCCGGTGCGAGCGGACAAGGCGACGCGGACCGCAAAAAGATCGATGATCAAAACGGCTGGGGCAATCTGCCTCCCGCAGAACGTCAAGAATCGCTGCAACAAATCAGCCGCGATCTACCGACCCACTACCGCGAAGCGATCGAAGCCTACTTCCGAAAACTTGCCACGCAGAAGTAACCGTCGCCCACAAAGCACGTAGGCCATGTCCCACATGGCAATCGGCCCGATGCGTTCGTAGGCCATGTTCCACATGGCATCCCAACCGATGCTTTGGAACAAAGCGAGGCGTGCACCTCGCCATCAACACGCGGCCAAACAGCGAACAACTGTTCGCGCCGCCTAATCCAACCAATCGATCAAATCTTGATCTTCGGCGGTGCCGGCAATTCCTCGACCGAGCCTTCAATACTTCTGTCGGCTTCATCCGACTCGTCGGTTGGCTGCGACACATCCGCGTCATTCGCTTCATCGGGCGACGGAGCCAACGTGGGCTCGTTCGACATCGTCGACGTTGCTTGCAACGGGGCCGCGACGGGTGCGTCAGCTGACTCGGACAAAATCGATTGCGACTGCGAAAGAACCACCAAAGCGTCTCTCGTTTCGGCGAACCCATCCAGCCTCGTGATGTTGCCGAGTTGTCCATTCGACGTGACACCTTGATACGCCCGAGCGGCGGACTCGATTTTCGCGGCAGCTTCGCTGGTCATCGAACCATCCGAGGTGACCTGAGAGTTGTCGGTGACTTGTCGCAACGCGTCGATCTGCAGGTAGTCCCACCAGATGTCACCGTCCTCGATCGTGTTCAGCGATGCGGCGAGACGCTCGACGCCTTCGGTCAACTGCGTCGCCACATCAAATGCTGGCCCGGGAGTGGGCGGGTAAGCGGCGACCACCGGATCCGATGGGTAGGAAGCCTCGGCCGGATAAGCACTTTCAACCGGATAAGGCGGAGGCCCCGGAATGCTGAGTCGGAACCCCGGTGTGTTGATTTCAAACCCACCAATTGATGGGGCCGCCAAAACAGGCGGAGCGACAACGATCGCGGGTGCCGGGGGGAACGGCGGAACCGCAATGGCCGGCCCGATTGGGGCGACGCCTCGATAGCGATACAGTGGATCGCGATAGGAACCAGGGCGGACGGTTGGCGGCCCGACTGGAACGACCGCCACAGGGCCCGGCAAAAACGGGGGCGGAACGAGATAGCCAGGCGTCCGGTACGCAGGTCCATAGAATCCGAAACCCGCTCCCGGTCCCCCACGGTAGCGGGCGACGGGTCGTTGGGCGTCTGCTGTCGGCGCAAAGACGCCAAAGATTAAGGCCGAAGCGATCAAAAAACGCCGCATGACACTGCTCTGTTCTCGTTGGAAGGAAAGATCCGTTTGTCTTCATTTTAGTCCACAATTCCGAAGACTTGACGAGCAATTCCTGCCACTCCGTGAACCTCAGGGTGCGTTCTCGGGTATAATCACGTTCTGTCACGACGCATTTTGCCCGATCCCCATCTTTTGACTCGCTGGTTGATTGTTGAAAACGAGCCTGTCATTTCGGCGAGCTGTCGTGGTTCCCGCCTAGTTTTCCAACCTCACGCGGACGTTCTGATTCCCTCGGGACCCGTTCAACACGTATTGCTACAGGAAGTCTCTGATGCCACAGCCGAAGCCACCCGTTTCCAAAGAAGCCAGCCGCACACTCGATGCGAGCCGCCGTTCGTTCCTCAAGGATTCTGGATTGATCGCTGGCACGACCTTGGCCGGCAGCACTCTCGCTGGCGTGTCCATTCCAAACGCACATGCGGCTGGTGACGACGTCATTCGCTTCGTCGTGATCGGTTGTGGTGGTCGCGGCACCGGAGCCGCCGCTAACATCATGTCCACCAAGGGCAACGTGAAATTGGTCGCCGTGGCCGATGCATTCGGCAACAAAGCAGAAGGCACGATCAAAGGCTTGACTCGTAAGTTCGGCGACAAAGTTGCCGTTCCACCCGAGAACGTCTTCACCGGCTTGGACGGTTACAAAGCTGCCATCGACGTTGATTGTGACTTGGTTGTGATCGCGACTCCTCCTGGATTTAAACCGCAACAATTCGAGTACGCGGTGAACAAGGGACGTCACATCTTCATGGAGAAACCCGTCGCGACGGATGCTCCCGGCGTCAAACGAGTTCTGAAGGCTGTCGAAGAGTCGAAGAAGAAGGACCTGATGGTCGGCATCGGACTTCAGCGTCGTCACGAGCCACACTACATGCAGTGCATCGAACGCATTCATGACGGTGCGATCGGCGACGTTCTGTCGCAACAGGTTTACTGGAACGGTGGCGGCATCTGGTATCGCAACAAGGGCGAAGACCAGAGCGAAATGGCTTTCCAGTGCAACAACTGGTACCACTTCAATTGGATCTGTGGCGACCAAATCTGTGAGCAACACATCCACAACTTGGACGTCGGTTGCTGGGTCAAAGGCGAATATCCCGTCGAGTGCAACGGCATGGGCGGTCGCGAGCAACGTATGGGCGGAGACGCGACCAAGTCGCAAATCTTCGACCACACGTTCTGCGAGTACACATTCTCCGACGGTTCGAAGATGCACAGCCAAGGCCGTCACCTGGCAGGCGGTTGGAACCACGTTGGTGAATTCGCAATCGGCTCGAAGGGTTCCGCCAACCCATCGGGTAAAATCATGGGCGAAAACGAATGGTCGTTCGAGGGCAAACGCCTGAACGGTCACCAACAAGAGCAACACGATTTGATCGAAGCTCTGATGCGTGGCGAGATCTACAACGAAGGCGAGTACGGAGCGAAATCAACGTTCTGTGCCATCCTCGGTCGCGAAGCTTGCTACTCCGGCAAGATCGTCAAATGGGACGACCTGATGGAAAAGGGCAAGGACCTCTGCCCAGGAATCGACGAGTACACCCTCGAGTCGACTCCACCAACTCTGCCAGGTGAAGACGGCGAGTACCCAACGCCAACACCAGGCAAGTACTCACCGTTCGCGTGAGCATGAGCCACTCTTTGGCAGCCTGACGCAGGGCTCGCCAACGGAAGCATTTCAGCAGCCCGAGAGTTTTCTCTCGGGCTGTTTTTTTGCCGGGTGCGTTCCTCTCCGACTGACGACCTTGGCGCCCCGGAGGGGACGTCGCTCCTAGCTCGAGCCGGAAGGCCCCTAGACATTGCTTACATTGGCGGGTTTCGCATGACGCACCTCTCCCGAAACGAAGTTTGGGGAGAGGTCAAGCGACGCCGTTCAGGCGTACGCGATGGTGAGGGCCGGGCATGAGATCGCAGCACGGGTTGTCTCTCCCGGAAATCTCACTGAACGCTCGCATTCCGACCCTCCCGCTGCGAGGTCGTGCAGTTTTTAACTGCTGTGTTGCCAAGCGTTTATCATCACCCTCCCCCTGGGAGGGTCGAGCGAAGCGAGGGGAGGGTCGAGCATCGGAACCAGCGCGTAACCCTCCCCGGCCCGAAGCGGGCCGACTGAGGTGGCCTGGGTTTTGGGGGCCACGCGAGTCCTTAAACTGAAAAGAACTCAAGGAACCTCAGATGCCCAGAAAGACCAAGCCTTCAGCGAATCCTGAACGACGTACTTACACCGACGAATTCAAACGTGATGCAGTTGCCATGTTGCTCGATGGTCACTCAGCAAAATCGATTGTTGAGCGTCTGGGGATCTCCGGAACGAACCTTCTTTACCGGTGGAAGAATCAACAGGTCGAGTCGGCCGGGCCGGTTGGCGAGGTGCTCGATAGCCGCGTCGTCGAACTCGAGGCAGAGCTGCGACGGGTCGAGCGTGAACGCGATGTTTTAAAAAAAGCTTTGATCATTTTCGGCCGAAACGAGTGAGCCAGCTCTACTCCGCCGCGCTGAGCATCATTCGCGATGGCACTGCATCGCAGCGAGAAGTCGGCGAGATCCTCGGTTTCTCGCGATCCGCGTTTCAGCGATTTCAAAGCGAACCTCCAAGCCAAAGAGAACAGAGCGACATGGATGTCCTGCCGATGGTGATCACCACGTTTCATCGACACCGCAGACGCTACGGTGCCCGACGGATCGCTGCAGACCTGAAACTACAAGGAGTTGCAATCGGACGTGAAAGGGTCGCCAAACTACTGCGAATTGCGGGGCTATCGGCGTTGCAGCCAAAATCGTTCAAGCCGCGAACGACCGAAAGTCGACACACCCTGGGCTACAATGAGAACTTGTTGCTTGAGCGGCCTGAGCCAACGAGCGTCAATCGTTTGTGGGTAGGCGACATCACCTACATTCCGATCGTGCGAACTGGATTCGCTTACATGGCGACCCTCATGGATCGCTTTTCCAGACGGATCATCGGCTGGTCTTTGGAAATGGATATGACCGATAGCCTCGTGATCAAGACGCTCCAAAAGGCGATTCGAAGTCGACAGCCTTCAAGAGATCTCATCCACCACACCGATCGCGGCGGTCAGTACGCAAGCAAGAAATACCGAGCGATCATCCAACGCAGTTCGATGCGTCAAAGCATGAGCCGAGCTGGTGACTGCTACGACAACGCGTTTATGGAATCTTGCTTTGGAACGATCAAGACGGAGTTGCAAATGACCGAGTATGAAAGCTATCGCGAGGCGTTGAGTGAACTCACAGAGTTCATTGCCTACTACAACACATCGCGACTTCATTCATCGCTCGGCTATCTTTCGCCGACCAGATTCGAATCAACCGTCCCCTGCTAAAATAAGAGGACGCGTGGCCCCCAAAACCCAGGCCACCTCAGACCCTCCCAAAGGGAGGGTGAAATAAAACTGCACGACCTCTCCGTTCAGGAGGGTGATTTCAACCTTCCGAGCACGGCACTTCAAAACTGCACGACCTCTTCAACAGGCGAGGTTCGCAACTTGTTGCGAGGGCGAACGGATTAAGAGAGCGTTTGGATGCATTCGATTTGTGAAATGCGTTCCAAAAGCAAACTTGGCACCGGAACAGCTGGGGACAACTGTTCTACTCGTCGTCATTCAAGTGATCGACAAACGACGTGATCTCATCTTCGGTCATCTTCAGCTTTGTTTCCATCAACATGTGCTTCAAATGCTTCTGACCGCTATCGCTGGATGGGAAGCCAATATTGCTGCCGTCGTTTTCTCGGTTGGAAGTTACTAATCGTTTGCCGTCCGAATCAACGATTGCGTACCATGGAATGCCGCCCTCTGCCCCATCGCGAAGTTCTTGCATCAATTCACGAGCACCGGTGTAGCGGTGATCCATCTTCACCCACAGGTAGTCCGCTTCCCAATCGCGGTGTTCGCTGAGGAAGTCGGACAACATGTGGCACGGCCCGCACCAAGTCGCCGTTTCTTGAACGATGACACGTTTGTTCTCTTTCTTGGCTTGAGCCAATGTCGTCTTCAGTAGCTCTCGAGCGTCAATCGGATCCGGACGGAACGAGTCAAGCCAATCGATCACGTGTGACTTCGAAAGCTGCTCTTCGACGATGAAGTCTTTCCCAGACACATGTTCGATGAGCTCGCCGTCCGCGTTGACCAGCACCAATGAAAACTCAATGGATTGATCCAGGTTCTTGACCCCAAGTTCGTCCAACAACTCGCGTGCTTGTTCCTTTTTTTCATCGCTCTCGGTTGATATCGCCATGACCAGGTAGTCATCCCGAACCTTGCGATAGTCGCTGTCCTCGTATCGCCACTGCATGAAGTCGTGCAGGCGAGGTTCGTTGATCGTACCCACCGCGATCAACAACATTTGTTTGGAACTCTGAACTCGCGGGACCGCGCGGCTGAAACGTTCCATTGCCGTCCCTTCGACCGCCATCGCTCGCTCGATGCGATCATCGAGTGTTGGCGCAACATACGGTTTGTATGGAGCGGGCATTTTCAAAGTGCCAAGATCTCTGTTTTCACCGGCTTCCACTTCGAGTTCGCCGAGCGAACCTCTAGACCGGCCATCCTTCCCCGTCATCGTCAAATTGTATTCTTGGTCAGGAACCAAGTTTTCAATGACGAACCGACCCTCCGCGTCGGTTAAGACGGTGCCGCCAAAACTTGGCTTGAAAGTTTTAAAGTTCCGGTTTTGCACTGGGACAGCGTATTGAAAAACTTCCGTCGCAGCGGGCGCGTCGGATTCGTGTTGGTGAAGCACTCCATGAGCTGCCCCAACTGGTTGCAATTCAATGTCGACCGCGTCAGAGGTGTTTTCAACTATGAGGATCGATGCGAGAGTTCCATCCTCGTTTTTCGTGTGGATGTAGAACGAGCTGTCCTCGGTCTCGACGCTGAATCTCCCATCGGGACCGGTGCGAGCCTGCCAGCCTCGAATTCGAAATTCAGTGGGCACGCCCTCCAAATGAGCATTCGCGATAGGAAGGCCATTAGACTTGTTTCGTACGGTTCCGGTCAATTCAACTTTGCGAATGACTTCCGTAGTGGCGTCGACCGTCAAAGACTCCTCACCCGCAACCGTAAATTCGACGTGAGTGCGTGGAGGAGAGGGGGAAATTCGATAGTCACCGTTTCCAAGTTTCAACTCATAGCGACCTTGATCGTCGGTTTGCGTGACGAAATAGTACATCGGTTGAACATGTCGATTTAAGTTTTCGGGGTTCACGATTGTGACGTTCTTGAGTTCGTTCAGCGGTGTTCCATCGAGATTGACCACCAATCGATTTCTGGGGGCTGGATCGCCAGTTTTCACATCAGTGACGGTTCCTGAGACAACGGTCGGTTCACGCAACTGAAGTTCGATGCCTTCGACGGGGGATCCATTGTTGACCGCGAACGTGGGCACGCCATCGGTCACCCATGTCTCATCTTCAACCGTCAGCAAGTAGATCTGCTCGCCGGGAACCGACATTTCAAAGGTTCCATCTTCGGCGGAGATGTCTTGACCACTTCCACCATCGGGCGCGTGCCCGCTTCCTCGAGCGATCACTCGAATACCTGAGGCCGGCTTTCCCTCAGCATCGATGACTGTTCCACGAATCGGAACGGTTTTGTTCATGACCACCAAAAGCTCTTGGTGATTGGAGTTTGGCAAATACATCGCACGTCGTTGTGCGTATCCATCGAGCGAAACCGTTAACGGTACAGGAGACGTCTGCCAGCGAGGCATCCAATCGAAGGCTACCAAGCCGTTCGCATTCGTTTGCTGGACGAACGAATCGGTGCCGCTAAGACTGATTCGGTCGACGCCAGGTTCCTTCCCTAACACCCATGGGTACACATCGGCGCCGGGCAATGGCTCTCCGCTGCCAGTGACCACCTTCAACGTCGCGGGACGAGTTCCGTCAAGCCGAAGCGTCTCACCATCCTCAGGAAATTCAGGTGCCTTCGCGTTATTGTCGCTTCGAAGTTCATAGGGCAGAGAATAGGTTCTGAAATCTGCTCCAAGCTTGTCCTTCCGAGCGATGACGGACTGAATGGTCGACGATGGTGGGTACAGGACCGCGTACTCTCCTGGCATTTCGGTTGGCATTCCATCCAAACCATAATTGTTTGCCAACATGATCAGCACCTTCGCATCCTCGACGGGTTTGTCGTCCCCGTCGATGACTCGTGCAATTGCACGAGCGGCCTTTTCAAGCTTGAGCTTCACCGGATATGGACGTTCCTTGATTGGCTCGGGTCCAACCATGTGAAACGTCAATTGGGATCCATCCGGATGGCTCGTCCGGAAAAGAGTTTGACGGAATACCGGCTCACCGATCCTGACGCGGAACCGGAACTTGCCTTCCGAATCGGTCTCCGTTTGCGCGGTTTGCCGGGGGTTGATACCGTCGTAGTAGCGGACTTCGACAGGAGCGTTTGAAACCGCGAGCCCCTCCGCATCAACGACCGATCCGACAAATTCGGTGGGTTGGTCGAAGTCGGGCTCGGGAATTTCTTCGCAGCGCCCAACGCTCGGCAAGATGAAAAGAAGGAACAAGAACTGAACGGGCTTCAGAAACGAGATTGGATCCCAACGCATCACAACTTCCTTTTGCAACGACAAGCATTAGAGAGAGTGGCTTCAAATTCACCCGCTTGATTGTAGGGGCAGCGAACTAGTCCTGCAGCCGGTCTATTCATTCTCCCTGTACATCTTCAGCCACTAAAAAACGCCAGCGAAGCTGAGCCTCGCTGGCGTTGGTGGCGATCGATTGTCGTGAGTCCTACGACATCAGACGCAACTGACCTTGGTCGAGCGACAATGATTCGAGCAAGCCTTCCAGCTCTTCTCGATCGTCTTCCGCATCCAAGTCGACTTGGCCGATCGTGGCGTAATCAAGCGAGGCTTCGGGAGACACGTTCAACAACTTGCGAGCTTCGCGTTCGACTTGTCCAAGCACCGCATCGAGCACATCCACACTCGAATCGACGATTGGCTCACTGGCTGGGGCCGCGTCGTTGGAGTCGTCAATGTCGCTCAAAGCATTGATCACTCGCAGGGCGTCGACCGCCGTCGTCGTGCCATCTTCGTTCACGTCCAGAAACGCTCGAGACATCTGCGCGTTCGGTTGATTCAACGCATTGATCACCAGCAGAGCATCCAGGGCACTCGTTTGGCCATCGTTGTTGACGTCTGTCTGCGCGCGTTGATTGCTGAAGGGCCCAAAGCTCCCCAATCGTTCCTGACCCGCGGCCGACGCAAATGCGATCGCGACGGGTGGACCGGCCAAATCAGGTGTCGGGTAAACGTTGCTGAATAGAAGCTGATCACCTTCGGCCGAAGTCAAACCCAGGTTGGCATCGAACAAATCCAAGTCTTCGAAGTCAACCAAGCCAGAACCATCGAGATCGGCCCAAGCGGCCATGTCGTCGGGGCTGGTGACCACCGAACCAAACACACCGGCGAAGACGGAGAAGTCAGCGAAATCGATTTGATCGCTGTCGTCCGCGTCGTAAGGAACCGCCCACATTCCAGTTTCGGGACTTTGCCCCACGCCGACACTGCCAACGATGCTGCCAGTCGTCACGGTCGCGTTGTCGATCGTCAAAGCCAAATCGTACGGTCCGATGTCGTTGGTGGCCTCATCAACCGGTGCATCATCGTTGACTCCGGGTGCGAATCGAACTCGACCAAGCAGAATCGGCCCACCCGCCGCGATCGGCGATGCGGCGTTCAACGAAATGCCGCTCACGGATCCACTTGCATCGTCCACATTCGCTGCACCAACCAAAGTGAAGCCCGCCGCCGGTTCGAAGCTGAACGCACTTGTCAACGACGTTTCGTAGAACAGATCAAACGCCACCGCATCGACCGAAGGTGCACCGGCTTCGGGCGTCAAATAAATCTCCGTCGAGAAGGCTTCCCATTCGTGAACATATCCGACTGAATCCGGAAGCTCGTCCAATCGCCCATCCGAATTCAACAGATTGTCATCTCGGACGACAACCATGTCCAACATCGCGGTTTCGACATGCTGAATTGTTTCGACATCAGTCATGTCGACGGAACCGGGCAACAAGTTGCCTCCGCCAAACCGTGCGAACGGCAACCCGCCAGGTGCTAAGGTGTAGGTCGCTGTTCCGCCGGCAGTTGCGACGACTTCGAAGTACCCCAGACGCACCCAATTCGGCGCCAGCCCTTGACCAGTTTGAAGCGTTCCGCCGCCCAGGTCATCGATCAAACCCGCCGCGTCGTCAATCGAACCAGACGCCAGCAAGTCATAGTCGTCATTCGAGACGTCCACCGCATCCACGACGTCCGTGTTGTAACGAACATCGATCTGTCCGCCGGCCAACCCTGAGAACTCATTGTCAAAATCTTGCACCCAGGCTTCGACGTAATAGGTGCCGCCGATGGGGCTGGTCGAGATCGCTTCAGGCAGCTCAGTCGAACCCGGTGCGGTTGGAATGGCAACCGCTCGCAGTTCAACATCCAACACCGATTGTCCGAGTTGGAAAATGGTCACCGTGCCACTGACTTCATTGGCCGAAATCAACAATGGCTGACCATTGGGACTGTCCGACGCCGAGACAAACTTTAAATCCTCGACGCCCAAATCACCCGCGTCTTCTGGGAAAGCCCCCTCGACATCGCGGTTGTTGATGTACTGAACGAAGGTCGCTTCCGCGGGCGACGAGATGTCATAGACAAAGACGCCTCCGGTCCGTTCCAAACCGATGAACGCGTACATTCGATCACCGATCACACCGGTGGTGATGGCTTCGGGTTCAGGTCCTTTCGCATCACTGCGGGAATCAAACTCATTCTCATCGTTGGCACTGTTGAACAATTCCGGAACCAATTGAGCCGTGATTTGTTCGAATTGGTCGCCCGAATCAAACACGACATTTCCGGCGGCGTCAAAGATCGTGAACGAACGACTGCCAAACGCGAACAGTTCGTCAAAGTCACCATCGCCATCGGTGTCGCCATCGATGTTTGAGATCGTCAAACGACCAAGTGCATCGTCTTCCTGCAATTCAGCCGCGTTGGGGAAGGCGGTCGGATCTAGGACGATGTCTTTGATTCGGTCTTCGTCAAAGTCGCGTGAATCGCCTTCGTTGGCGGTGGCATAGTAAGTTTGCCCTCCGACGTCAAAGGACGTGATTGCATCGGGCATGTACAAACCAAACACCGGATGCGGTGCAATGGCGATCGCATCGTCACGGTCACTCGGGTCGATGCCATTGCCCGGCAACGAGTGATCTTTCACGCCGAGTGGTTGAATGTCGATGATCGCGGGAACGGTGAGGTCAACCACCGCGACCGAGTTGGCTTCTTGAAGCGTGACGAAAGCACGAGTTCCGTCTGCCGAAACGCTGGCGTATTCCGGTTCCAAATCACGCGAAGCGGATCGACCGGGGAAGATGCGAACGCCCGAGGCTCGCAGTGCGTCTTCTTGTCCATCAAAAGCGGTGAAGTCGAGCGTCGTGACATCGAAGGAAGTGATGAAACCATCTCGACGCAATCGTGCCAGGTCGATCACGCTGATCGTCCCCATCGGATCGATCATTGGATTGGGGTCTTCCAAGTCATCCGGTTCACCTTCGCCAGCCACGACGACTTTCATTCCGTCTGGCGAGAAGGTCAAAGAATCCGGCAGGGCGCCAACGGTCACGCTGCCCAGCAAGCTACCGTCGATGCTGAAGAACAACACGCCACCGGGGTTCGTGTGATCCTGCGCGGCCACAGCCACCGCCACGATGCCGCCCGAAACCGCGACGCTGTTCACACCGCCGGTGCCGCTTGGGAACGTGATGGGCAAAAGAGCGGTTGGGTTGCTCGGATCATTGATGTCCAGCACGCCAATTTCATTCGCATCGGCGTTGGTGAAGAACACGCGTTGTGATTCAGGGTCGTGAGCGACGATCTCAGCGGCTGACTCGTCGAAGACTCCCGTTTTGAATGTGCCCGCCACTGAAATCTTGAAGCTCTCAATGCTCGACGGAGTCAGGATGGTGTCATGCGTCAAAGCCAAGTTCTGAATGCGTTGGTCCTGCAGCGGTGATGTTTCACTGTCGCGGAAAGCCGTCGTCCCGGCATCCGGATTGTGGTTTGAAAGCAAGAACTCGGCCAAGGCATCTTGTTCACGTCCGGTGGTGAAAACGGTTGAGGCACCGTCGGCCAAACCAGCCCCGTCGAGGTGAACCATGTCGGTTCCGTACGCCGGGAACGGATAGCCGTCGCCACCGATGGGCGAACCACCAGAGAACACACCGGCGAGAAAATCGAGAGTGACGAGCCGGAGCGCTCGGTTCGGGTCGCCAATCAATTGGCCGTCTTGAACCAAAACGTCGATTGTTTCACCGGAGTCATCAACTAACGCGAGGCTGCGAATACGTTCGCCTTCCTGAATGACGTTGGCACTGGCGTCGAGCACAAGCTCTGGTCGGCTCGGATCAAAGCTGAACCGGGCCCCACCAATTTGTGGAAACTGCCCCGGTGTCGCATTGCCAGCCGCATCGGTCGCTGCCACGCCGTGCTCGATCAAGCGTTTCAAGTCAGCGGCCGTGACCGTCATCACAGTCAAACCGTTATCGAATCGCAACGCGTTTTCGATGTCCAGCTGAGAGATCTCCCCCGCGTCTTTGCCGGCTTCCGCGTTGGCTGCCGTGGGCAAGGTTTCTCCCGTCAAACCATCGATCGAACCAATCGCGGCTCGGATTCCGCCACCGTTTTTGATCGACACCGCTACGGTGCTGTCCAATTGACGAGCCGCGACCAAGTTGGCATCTGCGGTCAAGTTACCCAGGTTGGTTTCTTCCGTTCGAACCTCGGCACGACGTCCTTCCAAGAACACATCCGTCGCACCAAAGATCTCACCATCCTTTGCTGTGACGACACCACGAACGGCTTGGACCAACTTGTTGACTTCGGTCGCTTTGAAGCTGCCCGCGATTGCGTCTGCGATGTCCGTTTCGCCGGTAACCGCCAAGGTGCCCGCTACGTCGGTTGCGAACACACCGCTGACGGTTGAGTCCAGCATGTCCGGTAAAAGCACGCCATCGACATCGAAGTCAACAACCAAACGACCGACGTAACTGTACTCGCCATCGGTGCTGACGATCATGGTCGGGTGGCCATCGGCGTTGGTAGTTTGCAGCGGATAAGTCCCTTCCGCGACATCACCCGCACGCAGCGTATCCTGTGGATCAGCCAACAGAGTGTCCGACCCGCCTGCGACGATCACGTCGACACCGTTGAGCAACCCGGCCAACTCTTCTTCCAGCGAAATCTGTTGCAGGTGGCTGACCAAGATGACTTTGTTGACGTCATCGCCATTGCCCGCGATGTCATCGTCGCCATCAACAATATTCGCGATGATCGGATTCAAAACATCTGCCAACGCTTGCATGTCATTGGTGCCACCGGCGTTGGAAACCGTTCCGCCGGGAGACGAAATTTGACTGAGCAACTGCGTTGTTGCCCCGACGATCGCAATTGATTCGCCATCCACTTCCGCGATGGTTGCGGGAGCGATTTTGGGTTGAGCCGCTGTGGCTGCCAAATCGCCGAGATCCGCTTGGTAGTCTGTGGTTGCCAAAACATCGGCGGTAAACAGTCCCGCCAAATTTGGATCACCGGAGAAATCCAGGTTCGCACTGAGGTAAGGGAACTGGGCACCAAGCCAACGCACGTCACCAAGTCCCGCGCCGCGAATGTCGGTACCGATCAGTCCGCCGAGAGTGTCAGTACCGAAATCAAATTCATGGTTCCCGAGAGCCGAGGCATCAAACTCGAGCAAATTCATGATCGACAGATCAACTCGACCACCATCTTCGCGGATGTTGGTCAGTCCGGCTTCACCGAAAGTGTTCTGAGCCGCCTCTTGCAACGGAGCACGCAGACTGCCGTCACCTGACGCACTGAAGAAGGGGCCTCCGATGAAATTATCACCGGCAGAAACCAACAGCGACCCACGCCCTTCGGTTTGAGCTTCTGCTTCCAACGAGTCGACGATCGCCGCGAAGTGGGGTGCATCCGAAATCGCATCGACGCCGCCTTCCAAATCACTGGCGTGGAGCAGTTGCAACGAGAAATCAGAAGCCAACATTTGGCGGGATTCGAGTGCTTGCAATCCCGCACGCAGGTGCTGACGGCGTTGGTTCGAACGACGGGAAAGAAATCGTTTTGCCACGAGAGTGATCCAAATTCGATGGTAAGAACGGGGGACGATGTAAGTCCCGCGGATTCTGACGATCGAAAATGAAGTTGCTGCAAACGTTCCTCACAGAGTTCCATGCAAATCCAGTGAAGATTCGCAGAAGGTGACCTGCTCCCCTTTTCTGTACCAACCGCAGTGAGAAAATCAGGGCCTCTGATCCAGGCGGAAGAAATCAGCGACAGGGCAGAAGGCAAACCGGTTCACATCAACGCAACGAATCTGGCCGAAGTGATTCCGCCGGCGGGCGCCGCGACCGTTCGCGAAGCGATGCAAAACAATCTGCAAGCGATTCTAGAACGCAAAAAAAGGCGCACGGTCGCGAAATTCCGCCGCACTTGAACGATCCAAACTTTGGATATGCGATCTCGCACGAGGATCTTGCTGCGATTGTGAGTGAACGCTTCTTCGAGGTCTACAACGGACACCCCGGAGTCAACCATCTCGGCGATGACGATTATCCCGGTGTCGAGCGGATTTGGGATCTCGTCAACGCGATCCGGCAAACCGAATTGAACGTTCCTCCGATGATGGGAATGGCTTCCGATGACAGCCACGAGTACCACTGCAAACCGGGATCGCGACCGGGCCGTGGCTGGGTGGTGGTTCTCAGCCAATACCTGACACCGGAGCACTTGATCCGAGCGATGAAAAAGGGCGACTTCTACGCGTCAAGCGGCGTCATGCTCGACGACGTCACCTTGGAGGAATCGACTCGAACGCCATCGATCAAGATCAACGATGAAGACGGCGCAAAATATCGAACAAATTTCATCGCCACGCTTCTCCACGAGGAGTCAAACGCCGAGGATCTCTCAAGAATCGGCAAGGTCGTCGGTTCTGTCGAAGGTCCGCAAGCTTCATACACGATGACTGAAAATGAGCTTTACGTCCGAGCGGTTATCACGAGCACCAGCGACCACCACGCCCCCTCCTTCGACAACCAAAAACAACAGCCTGGACACAGCCGGTTGGGGTCAGGGACTAACTAACGTTGTCTACATGTTTGTTTAGAGCTAGCCTACGACGCAAAGCAAAAGCGCCTAACGAGGCACTGATAAATGCTATTGACGAGGGCTCAGGAACAGCCGTTATTTCGATCGTGCCACCAAAAAACTGAACCTCGTTGGTAACGTCAACGTTACCATTATCGAAGAACGCATTTCCTAAGCCGCCGACTCCCGGAAGCAGTTGCGCTCCCGGACTTTCCATTTCTGCTCCAAGTTGAAACTCAGCAACTACGAATTGGTTCGGAGCCGCAAGCCCTAAGCCCGGTAGCGTGGCACCGTCGATCAAATCGATCAGTGCGGATCCGGCATCGTCTTCAGAACTTATCAGGAGCGACGGATTATCAATCGTATACGCTGGTGGCGCATCGTCCGAACCGGACACAAAATCAAGCGCGACATCGTCGTAACTCACAGAAAAATTGTAGTTACTCAAAGACGATGTATCGGTAAGTTCAATAATTGCTTGAACCGAGCGATTCTCGCCGACGTTGATTGAGACGGAGTCTTGAATTCCTACCGTGGTCAAGTCTAAGTCAAGACGTACCACGATAGCCGCACTCGCTGTCGGAGTCATAAGACAAACGAAGCCGGCAACGATGAATACTTGCCGAAAACAATTTAAGTGCATTGCAATCTACTCGAACGGGAAGAAAAATCCGAATCTTTTGACGAATTCGCTGAAATCGATCGATGAAACAATCGTGTCTTGATCGAAGTCCAATGCGTCTGAGATTGGGTCATTGACCTGAATACCAAACCGGTCAACAAATCTGCTGAAGTCAGGTGACGTCACGATTCTGTCACCGTCAGTATCACCGAACAGTCGATAAAACGCGTCCGTGGCAGAATCCCCGAATCTCAGTGAGTCACCATCAACTCCATTGCCATCGGAATCGAATCCAAATCCGTCTACACTCACGATTTTAGTTCCATCAATCGTGAGTTGGTAATTTCCGTCGACTAGCGAACCATATTCGACGAAGGTTCCGCTGAAGGTGAGGTCGGCGATGGTGTGGCCGTCTTCGTCCAGACGGGTGATGTAGGCGACGTCCACGTTGCCTCCGTCTGGGCCGCGTTTGATGACGGTGAATGCGCCCGGGGCAATTGTTACTTCAGCGTCGAATTGGATGGACAGTGATTCCACGCGTGATCGCTGGGGCGTGCCGTCACCTACCGTGATGTCTTCTTTGGTGACCTCGACAAGGTTGTTGACCCCGAGCGTCAACGACTTCTCGAATACCAGGCCAGCACCGTCGGTGACGCGCACACGGACGGAGTAGCTTGCTTGAGTCTCATGATCAAGCACTTCGCTCTGTCGGAGGAGCAGTTGGTCCGCCGTGATTAGGAAACGACCGTTATCAGTATCGCCAACCCCCGAGACCAGCTCATAACCGTGCGTGTCATCCTCGTCGGCGTCAACGGCGGACAAGTTTGCGAATAGCAGGTCGGCTGCCGAGGTGTCTAGATTCTCGTTGACCGAGTCAGTATCGAGAAGAATGTCCTCGGGAGCTTGAGGCGGCCGCTCCAGCACGACGGTATCTGAGCTCCCATTACCAAAGTTGCCCGCGGTATCCGTAAAGCTTCCTGACGGGATGTCGATGGTCCCGATGCCGTCCACTGTTGGATCCGCCGTGAAGGTCGCGGAGTAATTCATCCCGCTTCCCGAGAAATCCGACAACGTTCCGTTGGACACCGACACGTCCGCTGCCTCAAAGCCACTGACGTCTTCGCTGATTGTAAACGTGACGACGGATGTACTGTCATTCTCATTGAGCACCGTATCGACGATGTCCACGACCACCTCGGGATTGAGCGTGTCAATGTCAACCGAATCCGAGGCAGCTAATCCCGCATTGCCAAACGCATCCGAATAGCTGCCAGCGTTGACGGACACGGTTCCGGTTCCATCGAATCCATCCACGGCAGTGAATGTTGCCGAATACGTCGTACCGCTACCGTCGAAATTTGAAATCGCTCCGTTGGTCACGACCACGTCGCCGACGTCAAAGTCGGTTGTTGTAGCACTGAAGGTGAATGTGACGTTGCTTGCGTCGTCTCCATCAAAGAGCTGCGTGTCGATGATATCAACCATGACCGAAGGTGGCATATCGTCGTCCGTAACATCAACAGTCCCGTCGGTGCCCGCGTGACCAGTTGCGGTCGCCGTGATGGTGACGGTTTGGGTTCCGTCCACAATCCGATCGTCTACGCCGGAGATAGGGACCGGGTCGGACACGCTTTGGCCTGCGGGAATTGTCACGGCAAGTGGAATACGTGCTTCCCCGTTGTCACTCGTCGCAATTGTCACCGTGAGCGGGTTCGTCGTATCGGTGTTGCGACTGACCGTCGCAGTGGTTTGGCCCCCATTTTCCGAGATCTCAGCGTCAGCAATCGAAAGTCCCAATTCTGCCACGTCGTCATCAGTCACGTCGATGGTTGAACTCCCTGACGCAATGGCTGCCCCGTAGCTGAACTGAAAGTTATCGAACTCAATCGTTGCTGGCGTCGGACCAAGATTGTTTCCATCCTTCATGTTCAGACGAATAATGGCACGATCCATGATCACTGATTCAGTGTTGACTGCAACGCCATCAATGTAGGAGGTTGCAGTCATCGTGTCGGCATCGTAGGTCAATTTCAGCTGGTGCCACTGAGTCTGTTCGTCACCAAATCGATTCTGTACTAACTTGTGGCCGGTGAATTCGTCGTTGTGTAGCCAGACGCGATAATGGTTCTCGCCAAAGAAGTACAAACCATACGTTTGCGATGTCCCTTGACCCTGCGGACGACGGCCCAGGGTGAGCCAAGCCATCGCGTTTCCTTCGGGGACACGAAAGTCAACGCTGGCTTCAAAGTCCGAACCCGAGAAGATCGTGGCGCTTTCGACTTTGCTGTCGGCAAAGGTACTTGGAGCGGTAGGGCTGTGGATTCGTAGTGCACCGTCAACCTGAGTGATCGTTGAATCGGGGATCCCGGCACTCACGTTCCAAAACGAGTCAATGGTTGGACCGGAGAAATCGTCAACGTACTGCTGTGCGAGGCTGCTGACAGTGGATGTGGATGCGGTGATTGTGACCGTCTGCGTACCATCAACAACGGCATCGTCAATTCCGTTGATCACGAACGGAGCGGACGTCGCTTGGCCTGCAGGGATGGTGACCGTTTGCGGCAAAGTGACCTCGCTGGTATCGGATGCGGCAATCGTCACGATCAGTTCCTCGGTCGTGTCCGTATTGCGGGTGACGGTTGCCGTCGTCGAGCCTCCGTTCTCGGAAATAGAAGCGGCGATGATATCGACGGTCAGCCCCGGCGCTTCATCGGTCAGAATCATCCCGTCTGCAGTCGCGACGTCGATGGTCGACGAAGCACTCGCGTTGCTTAGCGTGACGCGGAAACCCTCGTCGGCTTCAGCCAGCACATCACCTGTGACGTCAATCGTGATGAGCATGGATTCCTGTGCATCGTCAAACGCGAGCGTTCCTCCCGGCAAAACTCCAGTGAAGTCATTCGCGTCTGCCGCGTTGGCTCCGTTGCCGGAGACCTGATAGTCGACACTCGCCGCACCGCTTGTGTCACCGCTTCGCGTCACCGTGAAGGTAAACTTTGTCAGGCCGGAATCACCTTCCAGCTTCGTGGCTTCGGTCGCCGTGATTGAGAATTGTGGCAACGTTGTCGAATCTCTTTCAAAGGCACCAACGTCGACATTAGATCCAGACAGTCGCGGGAAACCTGTTCCACGCTGCTCCAAGTTTTCAGTGGATGTCGTATCGCCAGCGTCCAGTGCCGGACTGCTTGCCAGTACGGCGTGCGTCAGCGTCGGACCACCGTTGTCAGCCAGGGGATTCAAACCAGGATTGACGACAAAGGTTTGGTCTGATGGCCCGGTGAATCGGTCGGGCACGGCGGTACCGTTTCCGATGACATTGAACCCGTCGCTGAACACCGAATCCAACGGGGCTGCAGGACCGGCGAAGACAATTTGATCCACATCGCTGATGCCGTTACCCGAGATGATGCTGGAATAGATCGTTGTCACGATCGCAGATGTCTGAGAGGAGGTGAAACTGGCCACACCTCCGCCGTTATCCGCTGGCGCCGAGTTGTTCGTCACGGTGCTGTGATTGAGATCGAACGAACCGGCGAAGTTGGCGATGCCACCTCCGTAAACGCCCGCACTATTACCCGAAACCGTTGAGTTTGTCACGGTCGCCGTGAAGCCAAGCCCGTCAAACGCAACGCCCCCACCTGAGCCGGTGACGGAGTTCCCTGAGATCGTACTCCCGAGAATTGTCAGATTGCCGCCACCGACCGTCACACCACCACCGGTTACGCTGTCGGCCGACGACATATTGCTTGAGATCGTACTCTGCGTCAGCGTCAAATTTCCATTGATCACGAGAACGCCGGCACCGACGCTCAAATCGCCTGTCATGGCGTTGCCATCGATCAAGCTATCTTGAATCAAGACATTGGATCCTAGCGAATGGATGCCGCCTCCCAACGCCGACGGCGCAGTTGTCGTGTTGTTGGAGATGACTGAGTCGGTGATGGTCAAGTCACCGTTGCTATGCATAATTCCGCCGCCATCACCGAGTGATCCGCCGGCAACGTTGCCGGTGATGACGACGTCGGTGAGCATAAGATCGCCCGATGAAAAGATCGCGGCACCACTGTTAGGGCTGCCCGTATTGCTGGGACGTCCACCGGTGATCGTCAGCCCCTGAAGTTCAAACGAACCAACGTTCAGCGATTGAAACACGCGAAAAGCATCACCACCACTGATCGTCATGCTCGACGATCCCAGACCAGTGATCGTTAAATCGTCGGTTACTTCCAGCTGATCGACGGTCAGCGTGATGGTGCCGCCAGATAGTGCGGTCGCAAACTCGATTGTGTCGGCACCGGCTTTGAAGTTGGCCAATTCGATTGCCTCTCGCAACGACAGGTCACCGGGCGAGAAATCTCCATCACTTTCGTCGGTGAGCGTGTCGACAATCAAAGGGGCGGCCGAAACGATCGTTAACTGGTGATCCTCGACTTCTCCGTCGGCCGCGGTCCCGGTGACGCCAAGTCCACCAAGGGTACTCACCCTAAATCTGGCATACGTGTTCCCGCTGACAACGTTGTCACCGGTGTCTTGCGGAACCGCAAAGCTAAGGACTTGTCCGCCGTCACTTGTTCCCAAATCAAAACTGGTAAAGATTTGTTCGCCGGGATCCGCCCAGTCACCGTCACGATTGAAATCGATCCAAGCATCGAGTCGGTTAGATAACGGGTCAGCGTTTTGCAGCTCCACGACGACTGTCCCGGTCAAGGTCGCGTCAGCGGCGGCGAAGACGACGCCGCTAGTGAAAACCACGCCGTCTTCATCGTCCGAACCATTTTCTTCGTCAAACTTGGCTTCTGAAGAATTCACTCCGTCGAGTTCTGCGTCCGCTAGGAAACCGAGGAAAGGACCACCCGCGGTCACATCGTGACTGGCACCCGAGTCGGCGAGTGTCACCGGGTAACCGATCGGCGCGTCCCCGAAATCAAAGCTCGAAGCATCGTCGTCCGTTACATCGACACTGGATGATCCGCTAAATGGAATGACTCCAGAAGAAATCTTCGCGATTTGAATGTCCGAGAGGTTTCCACCAAGTACGAGCAGACTGGCATCCGGAGTCATCGCAGACGCGAGAGTCAGTTGTGAGGAATTGCTCCCCAGCGAGGTGACCAAACGTCCGTCGCCATCGAAAGTACTATCGAGCGATCCGTCGCTATTGAGTCGCACGACAGCGGCTCGATTTCCTCCGACGGGTGTCGTGTATCCGACGACAAACAGTTTTCCATCGATTCCGATTTCCAGAGACGTCGCAAAGTCATCCGAACCTGCGACGTCGAGGGTGACCAATCCATCTGAATCGAACGACGGATCGAGGACTCCATCGGAACTAAATCGAGCCAAAGTAAAGTCGTCCGCAAAGCTCTCTGTCGCAGTTCCCGCGATGACGATGTTGCCCTCGCGGTCAACCAAGAGGTCTGTGAAAACTTTGGTCGCCGAGGTAAAGGGCACGAATGCCTCGCCTTCGTTTCCGAACGTCGGATCGACGTTGCCAAATTGGTCACCGCGAATCATTCTTCCGTCATCACCCAACAACAAAAAGTTGTCATTTGAAAGTGACGCAACATCAATGGCTTCGGAAAACACATTTGGAAAACCAGCTACGCCCGCAGTTCCGAATGAAGCATCGAGTTGACCGTCGGGGTTGATTCGCATGGCTCGAAACAGGCTTGAGTTGTTCGAACTCAGAGCAACGAGCAGTTTTCCATCGTCGGTTAAGTCCATTCCTTCAATGGATACCAATCCAACGCTCGTTAGGTCTGCGATGCCTCCGACGCCGAATGACGAATCAAGCGAACCGTCGGGATTGAATCTTGCTAGAAATGGCGTCTCTGCTCCGTTGGCCAAAACACCGCCGATGTAGAATTTGCCATCGGGGGCGACTTCGATCGATTTCGGAAATGGCTCAGTTGGATCAAGCGGCGCGGTTCCTGACGCGACAGTTGGAACAACGACGCCGCCGGTGCCAAACGAAGTGTCGCTCGAGCCGTCTGCGTTGAAACGCTGAATAATGAGTTCAAATTCCGTGCTAGCCTCGCTAGCTGCGAGAATCTTGCCATCGGGTAGTGAGGCAATGACTCCGTGCGGCGGTTGGTACTGCGAGTCAAGCTGGGTGTCGGCTTTGCCGAACGTTCCGAAGGAGTCGTCCAAACCCGGCATTCCGTCGGCGATCCCCCCGACGACTGATGCCGTGATGGTGACTGATTGTGTGCCATCCACCGCGGTGTCGTTGAGCGCGTTTAAAGTCACATCGACCGAGTTCTGTCCGGCCGGGATCGTTGCTGTCAGGGGCACCGAGGCTTCCGACGGATCACTGTTGGTAATCACAACGTCCAACGAGTTGGTCGTGTCTGTAGCACGAGAAATCGTGACAGTGGCGCTGCCGCCGTTTTCTGAGATCGAAGCAGGGGCAATCGCAACACTCAGTGGCTCCGTTGAACCTGAGATCTGTTGGATCGCGAGCGCCGCTAACGAGACATTGTCGCCGGTATTCGGCGTGACATCGACTGTAATGTCTCCGCTGGAACTCGCGGTGACGACCTCGGCATACGACTCCAGTGCCCTGAGATCCGAACCCTTTTCACCATTCACGTGAAGATTCTGGGAGGTCAATACTTGAGTGAAGGAAACCTCGCTTCCGCTTTCACCGGCAATCGTGACCGTTTGCGTGTTGCCGTTCCCGAACACGCCCGAGTGAGCGACTACATACACTCGGTAGGACGCTCCGGCTACCAGACCGCTGAAGGTCGCCGCGTAAGGAACGCCGGCCGTGCCCACGTACACATCATCGATCTTGGAGAGTGATTGTGTGTGGGAAGGTATCGTTGCGGCGTTCAGAATCGTGTTACCGATTCCGCCACCGCTGCTGAACTGAGAAACGACATCGATGCCCGTTGGCTGTCCATCTTCCGCGATCAAGTCATTCAGACTGAAATTAAGCAAGAACGACGCGTTCCAGTTCGTTGGCGAATCGTCGGTCGGGTTATTCTCACCAAGGTCGATCCCAACCAACTGGCCCACACCCGGATCGTCATTATCGAGGATCGTGCCGGTCGCCGAACCAGCCGAACCAACGACGTAGTCATTGTTAGGATCGATCGTTAGGACAACCGTCTCGTTCCCCTCTGGGATCGAATCCGGTGTCGCGTCGACCGTGACGGTCGCGGTTGCCGACCCAGCAGCAAACGTGACGGTTCCTGTGTGGCTTGTCGTATAGTCCGTGGCTGAAGAAGCGCTGCCACTCGTCGTAAAATTCACCGTTAGCGTTCCCGACATATCACCCGTTCGCGAGAGCGTGTAGACCATGGTCTCGCTATCGTCTTCGCCAACCAGCATTGGTGCGACATCGATCGAAACGACCGTTGCAACTTCGTCATCGATGGTTGTCACAGCAACCAATTGATCCGCCAGTGCATCGAACAGGTCGTCGGAATCGAGATCGTTCACGGAGAGAGTGATGGCTGTGTTTTGGTCGCCATCGATCAGAGCGTCGTCGATGCCAGTGACGATCACCGTCTGGGCGACGTTCCAATTCTGATTGGTGAAGGTCAGCGTCGATCGATTGACAGTCGCTTCCCCGACATCTCCGCTGGTCACGTCAACGACCACGTCTGATTCCGGCTGGGCCGTCAATGCAACCATGAAGGTATCCGTCGATCCGGCTTCCGTGACGACGGTTCCAACCGGATTCGTGCTGTCGAGGTACTCGACGTCAAATTGCAGTGCCGTCGGGTCGAAGTCCCCCGTGAAGATCACGCTGACAAACATCCTGTCACCTTGATCGAGCCGCTTCGTCACCGGATCGGGTGATGTGAACAAGACGCTATTCCCAGTTACTTCTTTGTTCCAACGATCATTGGCAGAGAACGGATCAACATTGAGCACCGTGTTACCGTGCGACTCATTGATCGTGACGTCGCTTGGTAATCCCGAAAAGCTGACCCGGAATCCATCGAACGACCCGGGGGCCGGGAAGGTGGCCACACCGGTGCCGAATCCGGGCATTCCCCAACTCGGGAAACTTGTCGTGTTGGACGAAACAAAGGGCAGGCCGAATGGATCCGTTCCTGTCTCGCCGGAGCCTGACCATGCAAACATCTCACCTGGCTCGGAAATCTCAAACCCGGCAAAGTCGTCGTTGAGAATCACGCCGTCAGCACTCGCGGTGGTGAACGTCGCCGGGACACTGGGATTGCTTAGCGCCACGGTGAAGTATTCATCGCCTTCGACCATTAAATCACCACTGACATCGACCGTGATGACCTGCTGCGTCTCACCGTCGGCAAACTCGACGGAGCCGCTGGGAAAGTTACCACCGAAGTCACTCGCGTTCGCTTGGTTGGCCCCGGACCCAGTGACGAAGTAATCAATATTCGCTGGCCCTTCCGTATTAACTGATCGTGTCACAGTGAACGTGAACTCGGTACTGCCAGCATCACCTTCGTTCTTGCTGGCGTCCGTCGCGGCGATCGCAAACTCGGGATCGATTGCGACAACATTGACGGTCTGGTTAGCGGGTAGGCCAACAACATCCAAGCCCAAGAGAAAGCTTCCGTCCGAAGATGCTGGAATGGCGAACGTGCCGCCACCGGGATCGAAATCCGTTCCTCCAGAAAAATAGCCCGCGGCAAGCAGATAGTCATTCTGATCAATCTTCAAAGCCCCCAGCCCGTTGTACGCACTGGATGCTTCCGGTGCCAAATGCGATGCGAACCGGAAATCACCATCAGGCGAGAGCCCCCAAAATCCGGAAGCCGAACCCACTGGATCGATCTCAAACACATTCGCCGACGGATCAAAATCGATCGCTCGGTAAAACGAAACTCCGGCAACGACATTGCCCAGCGAATCGGTCGCAATCGTTCCCGCTGATTCGTTGACCGTGCTGCCAGCGGTACGAGCCCATTGAAACGCGCCATCGCTATCGAACTTGGAAACGAACATGTCGTACACACCGACGCTCGTCTGAATATCGGTGCCTGGGCCGGGATCGAAGTCTGTCGACGCGGTGGTTCCGCCCACGTTCGTACCGCCGAATGCTCCAGCGACGACGATGTTGTCGTTCTTGTCGACCGCCAAAGCACGCCCAACGTCAAATTCGGTGCTTCCCCAACTATTCGCCCAAACAAAGTCGCCCATCGACGTCAACTTCAGTAAGTAAATGTCGGGATTGGTGTCACTGGAGGTGCTGAGCTGAAAAGTTTCTGGGCCGAAGTCGAAGTCAAAATTGGCTCGGTATTCTCCCAACGCATACACATTGCCGGATGAATCAGTCGCAATGGCAGTCCCCCAATCGCCGACTTGATAAGTGCCGCCAACCTGCTCGATGGATTTCGCCCAAACGAAATGAAGGTTGGGATTCAGCTTCAGATAGAAGCTATTGCCATTGCCAGTCGAACCAGCATCCGGCAGAAAGAAGGTCCCCGGACTAGGATCGATGTCCGCTGTCCGGGTGTAGCTGCCGGTCAGTACTAGGTTGCCATCGGAATCCAATGCAATGTCCGACGTGTCGCCACCGAAGGAACCCGAGGCGACCAGACCGCCATCGCTATTGAGTCTCAGCAGATAATTGTCTCTAGGCCCATCGGCTACGAAACTTGCACTGCCCGCGCCTGAGTCAAAAACGACGGTTCCCGCGAACGCACCCACGGCGAAAACGTTCCCGGACGCGGTCACCTCGATATCAAGCACATCATCACTTCCGGTATCGCCAAACTGCTGGACCCAACGCAACACTCCGGCAGACGTGTAACTGGCAATGTAGGCGTCCTGCGAACCGGCCGTGCTGGTCAACAGCACTTCCGATGGTCCCGGATCCACGTCTGCGGTCCCGGTAAAGCGACCTCCCACGTACAGGTTTCCCGCCGCATCTCGCCCCACTCCTTGAATGGAGCTGAATTCGGTCGTGCTCACTGCAATCGCAAAATCAAAGGCGAGTTCGACCGACGTTGCAGTACTTTGATTGCCGTCTCCATCGACGATTGTCGCCGTGATCAAACGCGGTAAAGTCGACGGCGAGTCGGAGGCATTAGAGTACTGCGCGTTTCGCAGAACTGCCTGCGCCGCGCCTGGCGTGCTTCCTGATGCGAACGAGATTACCAGTGGCGTCGTCCCCGCACCCCCACTAAATGTCGCTATCGCAACGCCTTCATAACTGATAACGTTCGCCGAAACGCCGACCTGCCCAGGGCCGGCTCCTTGGTTGTTGATCAACAGTTGATCATCGGCCGAGGCATTGTTTGTGATCTCCAGCGTCAACACAGCCCCATCAAAATCAGGCGAATCCGAATCGACAACCGTCGCACTGGGATCGACGAGCAGGGGTCCATCGCCTTCAACGAAAGTCACCGCCAAAGATGGCAGCGTCACGACCGGAGCAAACGTTTGAATCACATCATCATTCACAATGGTCCCGTTAGCGGTCCAAGATGAAATGGTCGCTGGTGAACTCGGGTTGCTCAGCGTGACGGTAAATCCTTCATCTGCCTCGACGTCTCCATCGCCGGTGACGTCAATGGCGATCGTTTTTGTCGCTTCACCATCAGCAAAAATCACGGTGTCGCTGAGGAAGGTTCCACCAAAATCATCCGCGTCAGTGGTGTCAACTCCTGAACCCGTGATGGAATAGTCCACCGAAGCCGTTCCCGTCGTATCGTCCGATCGGGTGACCGTGAACGTAAACGGCGTGGTGCCGACATCTCCTTCGCTCTTCGTTGAATCTGTCGCAACGATGCTGAACGACGCCGTACTGATTGTGTAGACCTCACCGGTTGTGACTCCACCGCTCACCAAATTGCCGGCCGCGTCATTGACGGAACTGGCAGCTTTGTAATTCAATCCCAGCGTTCCGTTGCCACCTGTATGCGTCACGGTGATGACGTAGGAAGCTCCTGTTCCCGAAACCGAGTCAATCATCGCGCCGGTGACGCCGCTCACCGCCAATTCAAAGTCGCCCGTATCAACGTTCAAAACTGATTCGTTGAACAGGACATTGAAATCAAGCGATTGACTGGACGTCGGCGATGCGGAAGCACGCGTGATCGACTCGACTTCCGGGGCGATCAAGTCGACGATGTAGTTGGTACCGGCCCCCTGAATGTAGGCAATCGAATTGCCTGCCAAGTCCTTGATCAGGCCTGCTGGGTTATCGATCCCCAGCAACAACGGACCTTGTCCACCACCGATATCAATGGTGACGGTGTAGGTGTCACCACTACCACTGACGTTGGAAACCGTCAGGCCGCTCAGGTTGCCAGTCTGATCGGTGTGCGGATAGAACGCCGACGGAGTGATCCCCGTGACTGGTTCTGCAAACACAACTTCGTATTGAATGGTGCTCGCGTTGGTCAACGTGTCACTGGCTGGCGACACACCGCTGATCGACATCGTCGTCGGCGCGGTTTTGTCGATGGTAACCAGTTCCGACTGCGTCGCCGTTGCCGGGACAGCGTTGCCCGAGGGATCGAAAATGGTTGGTGCGTTCCCAAGCGACAAACGTGTGGTTCCATCGCCAGTGCCAGTTTCAACACGTATGCTGTACGTCGTTCCGCTGCCGCTGACTTGAGCGATCGAAGCGCCGACCAAACCGGTGGTCGTCAGCATCAAGTCGTTCACATCGAACGAATTGATGGGCTCGGAGAACACGACGTCAAACAGAATGTTGTCGGTGTTCGTTAGCAGTGCTGTCGCGGATGCAAACGTTGTGATGGTGGGAACCGTTTTGTCGATCGATACCACATCGCCGCTTAACCCGCTGACCAGCGAATTCCCGGCTGCATCCACAATCGATGCCGCAGCGTTGACATCCAAACCAATCGTGCCGTCGCCGCTGCCGGTGTTCACCGTGACAGTATAAGTATCGCCACTTCCGGTCACCGGATTGATCGACGCGGACGTGATCGCGCCGCCGCTCACGAGCGTCAAGTCACTCGCGGTGAATCCGGTGACCGTTTCGCTGAACCGCACCGTGTAGTCGATCGTCGACGCGTTCGTGCTGGATACCGGAGCCGAGACGGAAAGCACCGATGGTGCTGCTCGATCGATCGTTGCGACAGGACCAGTGAAACCAGACCCCAACGGATTGCTGAAGTCATCAGTCACCGTTCCTCCTGTGACAGCATTCAGTCCGATCGCTCCATCAAACGTGCCTGCGCTGACCGTCACCGTGTACTCGGCTCCGGTCCCCACAACGTTCGCAATCGACGCGCCGCTGATCCCAGTGCCCACCAAGCCAAAGTCGGAAGCGGTGACGTTGCTTACGGGCTCGCTGAAGACGACGTCAAAGTCGATGCTGGCGGCGGAGGTGTTCGATGTCCCGACCAGGCTGATCGAATCGACCTGCGGACCTAATCGGTCGACGACGTAGGCTTCAAAGTCGTTAGCTGGCGTGACCAACTGGTTGCCCGCAAAGTCGGTGGCGGTGCTTCGAGAAATCACGTCAAGCGAAATCGTACCTTCACCTGACCCGGGACTCACCAGGACTCGCTTCTGGGTTCCCGAGACGCTTTGGGTTGACGACACAATCGCATCCGGAAAGCCAGTCTGGTCGATTGCAATATCGCCCAGGCCAAATGCCGTGACGTTCTCGCTGAGTGTGACCAAGAAACTCAGTGACGTTGCGTTCGTGGGCGATGGATCCTCCAAGACGACCGATTCGATTGTCGGAGCGATGCGGTCGATCTGGTAAACCAAGCCAATACCGTTAATCGCATTGGGACTGTTGCCCGCTAGATCACTAAAGTTTCCATCATTACTCAATCTCAGCGAGACAGAGCCGGTCCCGGTCCCTGTATTGAGCAAAACGTCATACGTGTCACCCGACCCCGTTACATTAGCGACAAAGACGCCGGAAATGGTATCATTCGGATCGGGGAAACTAATGCGTGGCTCTAAGTTGTTGACCGAGACGCCGACAACGGGTTCTTCGAATGTGATTCGATAACGCACTTCCTGAAGATTGGTTGGTGACAAGTCCAGCGCAGACATGTTGAAAAATGCCGGGGCTGTTTTGTCAATTGTGACCGGTGATGAGGTCAGGCTCGTTGTTGGCAAGGGACTGCCAGAGGTATCCGTGATCGTTGGAGGATCAGCAATCCCAAGTTGAATTGTGCCGTCGCCATTCCCCGTTGATGCGGTGACCGTATACGTATCGGTGCTGCCGACAACGTTAGTCAGCATCGCGCCAGTGATGCCACCTCCCGTCGTCAACGTAAAATCATTCAACCCGACGCTCTGCACGGGTTCGCTAAACACGACGGTGAAATCGACCAAATCCGCATTGGTCGGACTTGATTGCACAGCTGTAATCGAAACCACCGAGGGTGGCGAATGTTCGACCGCATGCACGGGGCCGGTCTGCTGCGACCCCACACCGACACCGCCAAGTGGATTGGTCGCAAGGTCGACGATGGTGTCGTTGTCGTTGAGTGCCAACTGGACGGTGCCCTGACCGCTGCCCGTTGACACCTCAACCACATACGACGTCCCATTCCCATTGACGGAGTTAACACCAGCTCCGGTGACACCGTTAGCAATCACCGAGAAGTCATTCTGATCGACACCGTTGACAGACTCGCTGAATGTCACGTTGTATTCGATCGTTGCTGCCGATGCGGTCGGTGTTCCGATCAATGTGATGCTGTTGGCGACCGGTGCCGACTTGTCAATCGTGTAGATCTCACCGGTAGTGAACGATCCATCCTGGTTACCTTTGAGTGACTTGCCATTGCCACTGACGCGAACAATCGAATCGTCGTCGATCAAGTCGAGGCTTAGGGAACCATGGCCCGATCCGGTTAACACGTCGATGGTGTAGGTATCTCCGGTTCCGGAAACTGAATCGACGCTGGCAAATGCAAGGCCAGTCGCATCAATCGCGAAGTCAGAGGCGTCAACACCAGCTACGGCTTCGTCGAATGTCACCGTGAATGCAACGCTATTTGCATTGGTCGGATTCGCATCTGCTCGCACGATTGACAAGACTTCTGGCCCTGGCCCCGCAAGCACCCGCCTATCCTCGAGCATCTCCATCCGAAGCTGCTGTCGTCGGTAACGCTGGGCACGTATACGTTTGCGGGACTTTCGATCGCTACGCTGTCGTCCCGATTTGTTGGTCAGCCACGATCTCATCAGCATTGACTCCGACGCTTGGATGCACGTTCTGCGTTTGCTCAGGGCTCCAGAATAGCGAAGCCAGCCCGCTAACTGGGGCACAGCCAACCGCTAAGTCGGCATAATGGGAAACAAAACTCCAGTGAGAGGGGCCCCATGGCCCTCCCCATGGGCGGTGAGGTAGGTGCGTCGTCGATCATCGCAGGGAATCGTTCTCGAGACCGGACGCTTGACTCACCAAGCGTCTCACGTGGGATACATCGACGTCTGCGAAAGCACGCTGAATAAGCAAAAACTTGGTATGCGAGCGTGGTTCATTGCTTCCCAGTCTTTCCCCGATGTGGTCGCAACTTGCACCCAAGTTGTCAAACGATGACGTGTCAAAATTCAGTTCGTGAGGAATCCCTTCGGCTGCGACGTTTGCCTAAAAGGTGGCAACGACGCACATTGGTGACGCAACGGTTTCGTAGGAATCCTACCTGCCCTAATGAGATACCATGAAAGATCGGTTTAGAGGGGCAAACTTGAGTCCATCCAGCTCTGCAGGCACCTCGGAGTTCGTCATTTGCCGCAGAAGGAAAGCATGAAAGCAGAGAAGCCCTGCGTGTTGTGTGAAGTCGATCCTGCCTTCAATGAGCATCATTTGATCCCGCGTCATTGCCACCGGAAGACTTGGTGGAAGAAACGTTTTGCAAAAGAAGAGATGCAGCAGACGATCTCGGTTTGCAAGATGTGCCATCGATCGATTCACAATCTGATCCCCGACGAAAAAGAGTTGGGGCGAGATTATTTCACGATCGAAAGATTGAAAGCGCACCCAGCGTTCGCCAACTACCTGGCCTGGAAACGCCGCCGCATGTGAAGCCAACTCATGCGAGGCACCGTGCTTTAGCCAAAAGAGAAACCCACTCCGAATCGTGGTACTTGGGAGCTTCGCCTGCCTCTTCCAATCGCCAACTCGATTACTGACATGCAGATCAGTAGCGAAGTGCGCGGCAAACTTGGCGAAGGCTCGAATGCGTTCGGCGTGCCTTCGCTGCAGAAAAATTGCCGCCTCACGGAGTACACGGCCCACCTGGACCGATTCCGCACCTACAATCTGGATGCTCAGATATCGCATCGCAGCCACTAAATGGCTGCGGATTTGCCCATTTCCAAGCCTCCGGACTGGTACTCCTTGAATGAAGTCTGCTCGCATCAAGCCGTTCCACCTGACAGCCTTCAGTTGGCTGTTGCTGGCCATCGTTTGCAATCACCCCAGTCCGGTGAATGCGCAACACGAATTCGACTCGGACATTGAAGAACTTCTCGCCGAGGTCAATTCACATCTGATGAATCGCGAATACGTTGAGCTGAACCAACTCATCGACAAGACGCGAGAACAAAACCCATATTCCATCAATGGCACTCCGCTCCTCACCGCCATTTACGAGCATCTAGGATCGCCAATCCGAACAACACGCCAAACAGTTGTTTCGGTCAACGATCGAAAACAAGTCCTGAATGCTTGGATCTCGTCTGAGCCATCGGTTGGTGCCTACGTTGCGATGGCAGACTGCATGTTGACGCTCGCCTTTCGACATCGTGGAGGAGGGTTCGCTTCCACCATCCCGCCATCGAGGCTGGCGCCCATGCACGAAGCTCTCGAACAGGCGGAAGCAGCACTGGACCAAGCCGAAGCCTACGCGACTGACGGAGACATCGCTGATGCCGGAATTCCTCTGTACCGCATGCGAGTTGCGAGACTGACCGGTGCCGATCGGGAAACCATGCAACGATACCTCAATGAGTCCGCCGAAATTGATCCATGGCTTCAGCCTCCGATCGGTGCCATGTGCCAATACTTGCAACCGCGTTGGTACGGCGAGGAAGGAGACTTGCTTGCGTTCGCAGAAAATTGGTCGGACGAAATGGCATCGCAAACAGGTGATTATCCCTACGCCATGGTTGCTTGGAATACTTTCAACTCCAAAGACGCGACGCATTTCTCGGAAGACGGCTTTCAATGGCCTCGGATGAAACGTGGAGTCCTTCAATGGCTTGAACAAGTTCCTGATTCACCGATGCGTTTGGGAGGAATTGCATACTTCGCCCACCTCGCCGGCGATCGCGAAACAGCGCGGGCGATGATCGAACGATTGGAGGGCCGCTGGATTACCGGTACATGGCCAGACTTTGCGAGCCATGAACGAACCGTGCGATGGGCTTTCGACACCGACTCCCTCGGGGACTCGCTACTCGTTGCCGAGCTAGGCCCAAAAAGGATTACCAAAGTAAGTTTGCTGGATGAAGGACAGCGATTCATTGCCTTCAATCGCAATCGCAAAGCGACGGAGATCATCGCCTACGACACCGAAACGGGCAACGAATCCTATCGCACCCCGGTCTGGCCAGAGAACCTGAGTTTCGTCTCGGATCAACCCGTAGGTGATTCAATTGACATCGGGATGCAAATTCGCGGTCGCACCACGATCCTCCGCGGTGATCCAGAAACGTTGGATTTCGCCACCATTGGACAAAGCGATGGCTACATCCAAAGCCTAACGACGACGGAAGATGGAAAGGTGGTTGCCATGTCGGACAGCGGTGGAAACATCAAGTTTTGGCTTATCGAGGACGCACCAATTCCGCACGAATGGAAAGACGCCCTTCCCAACGGCACATCCACGTTGGCCCTATCACCAAACGGCGACCGGATCTTCGCCGGTTGCGACCAATCGCTTCGCATGTGGAGCACGGAAACACGCCAACTCGTTCACACATTTACGACCAACACACCGCGAATCCACAGCGTTGACTGGTCTTCCGATGGCAAGCTTCTGGCGGCCGCCGGTGCGGGAAACAAAATCGAACTTTGGAATGCGGAGGACTTCTCCAAACTCGGTGAAATCGAACTGTCAGCGGAATTCATCACCTCCATTGAAATCTCCCCCGATGGCAGACAATTGGCCGCCGGCACATGGTCGGCCAGCGTTCCCACGAAACCTGGAGAAGTCATCCTGTGCGACATCGAGGGGCAGTACGTTCTTAAAACACTGCATGGACATCGCATGAATGTCCACGATGTCACGTTCACACCCGACGGCAGCAAAATCCTCTCCGCCAGCGACGATGGCAGCGTCCGCATTTGGGACGCATCGCAGGACTGATCGCAACGTCGCCCCGAGCTCCATCTCGGTCGCCCCTCGCCGCACCATAAAATCGCACCATAAAATCGCACCATAAAATCGCACCATAAAATCGCACCATAAAATCGCACCATTTGATCCAAGCCTTGGATGCACCTCATGCCGATCCGAATCGATCTCATCGCCGCCTGTCTCGTTCTCACATGCATCACTTCCGTCCCTGGCCTCTCGATTTTTGGATTCTCCAGGTCCAGCGTCTTCGCGGCCGAGCAGGAGCCCAAGCCTCAGTTGCGTTTGCAATACCGGTCGCAGAACCAAACACTGCTCTACGTTGCGGGCCAAGGGCAAGCGGAAGCAGACAAGGCAAAAACAATCTGCGATGAGCAAAATCTTCCTTTCAAATCCATTTCGACTTTGGAGTCCTTGCCGCTCGATTGCTCAAGTGAGCATGCCATTATCATTGGCAGCAATGCGATTGATTTCCTGGGCTGGCACAAAGACAAAACCAGAACCGCCGAGGTGTTTCAAACACTCGAAAGTTTCGTTGCCCGGGGCGGCCATCTGTTCTTCTTTGGGTCCTACAACGGACGCAATTCCGAACAACTACAAACGTTCGGCATTCAAACCACTCACTATCACAACGACTACTTCGAACAAGTTCCCGGCAGAACAGAGGTTTTGTTCAAAGGATATGAATCCACCATCCCATCGCCCCCGTTGGTGCACTCCTTTGGCAACGTGATCGTCGCAGAGGACCGCGAATCCGCTGTCATGTTGAAGCGAGGGAAATCAGGCGACCCAGACAATCGAAAAGCTGAACACGATCCCGACTCACCCGCCTTGGTAACGGTTGCCTACAAGCGTGGACGCGTTTCTTACTCTCCGATTGAACCACAATCCGGCGGCATGTGGCTCGTTCCCATCGTTGTGAACTGGATCGCTTTGGGTGCGCCAACCAATGCGAACCAGATCCATGAGAAGGTGGTCGTGCCCGAATCCATGCTGCCAACTAAAAACTCAACGCGAGGGCCAAACCTCACCCGCAATGACCTTCAAGAAGCTCAGGCCAGATTCCAAGCGTTGTTCGCCACGGAGGTCGCTAGTTCGAGAACACCCAAACAACATCAGTCGCTCGCGCAAAAGATCGTCGACGAAGCGACGGCCTCCACTAATCTGGTCGAACGCTATGTCTTTCTTCGGGTCGCCTGCCAGCAATTCGCCAAAGGAGAACAGTTTGCTAGAGCAGCCGCAGTGCTGTCGGATTTGTCAAACGAATATCAGTTCGATCTTCACCACGCCCGTTTGAGATTATTGAAGGTCGCGGAGGAATTGGCGTCCAACGACAAGAGCGATACGAACAACATTCAGGACATAGTTGAGATCACACTTGCCTGGGCAAACCAGTCTGCAAAGCGACATCAATACGTCAACGCAACGAAGATGCTATCCCTCGCAAAATCAGCCGTCGCAAATGCAGCCCCTCAGAATCTTTCGCGATTGCTCGCCAATCGCTTGGATGAACTGCAACCGATTGCTCAGTCCGAGGCGTCGATCAAGAGTGAGCTGGAGTCTTCTGCGGACGATCCCAAGACGCGGGTGGGAAAGTTCTTCGCACTCACGTGTGGGGACTGGCAGAAAGGACTTCCGCTAATCGCTGATGGCGCCGATCCCTCTTTTCAATCACTTGCAAAAAAGGACCTCGCTTCGCCCGAGAATTCAGAGACGCAACTTGAATTAGCGGAGGCCTGGCAAGCCACATCTGAAAATCTCACAGGGACGGAGGCCATCGGCGCGAAGAAAAGGGCTCGCCATTGGTATCTGGCAGCACTCCCGCGAAGACCGGGATCCGAACGTGAACAAATTCAGTCACAGATCTCGACGCTCGACCTTCCCAAAACATCGCTGACCATCGAACTGGAGCTGGACGGTGCCGCTCGAATGGAAATCACCTCCGAAGGCATTCGCTGGATCCATCACTACGGATCGGTCCCATCCGACGTCAAGCTGAACGACGTGCCGTGGATCCCAGCCGATGTGCCTTACTATCAAAATAGTGGCGTCACTCGATTCATGCCGGTCGAGACGTCTCTGCAAATGCCACAGCTGGAGAAGACAAAAGGCCGAGGCTTGGTCGCGTTGGAACGCAACAAAGATGGGCAAGTCATCGTCAACTTGAACGACGTCTCCACCGGTTCTGATCAATACCAGTTCACGATCGTTCTCACCCGTTGACCGAGACGTTTCGCCTGGGTTCAGACTCGGGTTTCCGAACCAAGTGGGTGAACGCTTCGAAGGCTTCCCCTGCCGGATACAGGATTGGTAGAGATCTAAAGTCCGCATCCCGCGTTCGACCCTACCGCGAGGTCCCGCGTTACCAAGCAACGCGGCCTCGTTGAATCTCAGCGAGAAACCAGAGTCCTCATGCCGCGGCTTGGGTGCCGCTCAACATTGCTTCAGAAAGTGTTGTGTAGGTGAGCACCCATGCTTCTTTGACATCGTCGGTGAAGTCATCCCCAAGACCTTGACCGAGTGTCCAAATCAGGGCTTCACCCACCGTCGCGTAGCTGGACTCGGGCACCTCGTATTCGACCGCGTGCTTGCGTCCCAAAGCCTGAACGGTCGGCAGAATTGTTTCCAGTCGATCGAGCGACGCGACCGCCAATGAAATCGTGCTCATCAGTTTTTTGCCTTGTTCGCTCATGTCGCCTTTGAAGAGTGAACGCAGACTTGGGTCGAGCGTGAACAGCCGGCCGTAAAACAGATCGGCGGCTTGCTCTGAGATGGGTTTGACCTTTTCCCAACTGTCTTTGACGAGAGTCACTTGTTCTGGAGTCATGCTGTGTGTCCTCTTTGAATCGATGATTTGAATGAAAGTGGGAATCGTGTTCCCATGAAATGATCCTCTGTGTCTTCAGGGTTCAGCAGATGAAATCCAAACTGAACCGAACTGCCTTGATTCACTTCATGGGCACTCGAACAATGACGCCACCCATGACGTCGTCTTTGACGAACTCGGGGTAATCATCCCCGCGGTTGGGGTGATCGTTGTGGCAGCTCCAACACGCTTCCGCGACAGCTTTGTCGGCATACGCGGCGACGAAATACTTCTCACCACCGAGCTCTTCTTCGCCGTAAAAGTTTTCGGTCGGGTTCTCAGCGATGAAATCCAAAGCCGTGATTTCGAGATCACTCTTTGGTTTGTTCTGTTCATTGAGAGGCCATTTGCTTTTCAACGCGTACGTGAATCCGGCTTCCGGATTGTCGAACACCAACTCGGATCCCATTCGGAACATTTGCGCCGGAAGCGGGATCGTGTGTTCTTCGTCTTCCCAGTACTCGCTGGGTTCGACTGGGGCCTCTTGCTTTTTCAGTCGCGTGACAACTTTGGATGCGTAGACGGTTCGGTCGGCCATCATCACGGCGTGAACGGCATCGGCAAATTTCTTGTACGGGATGCCGGGTTCAGATGGCTCCGAAGGTGTTGCCGAAGCGTTTGCACCACCGCCACATCCGGTGGAGGTTGCAACTAACAGACAAAGCAGACTGAAAAGGAACGTGTTGGGTGTGAATCTGGAAAACATAAAAGGTCCTAGGGTTGGGCGTGCCTTGGAAAAGCCGAACGAAACGGCTGAGTAGAACGTCGCGGGATATCCGGTGACAAAGATCACCAGTTGACGAATCGATTGCATGAGTCACTTCTTCTTCGAACGAGCCTCCTTCTTACGTTGTCTTTCTTCGAATCTCGCTTTCACGAGGTCAATGCTTTCAACGTGCACCGCAGGGGTCTCGGCGAAACAGTTTTCGATCAGTTGCGGGTCGGCCAATGCATCGATCGAAAAACCAAGTCCGTGACACTGCATGCAGACATCGCGAATCATTTTTTCGTTGGGTCGAAGGTTGTCATTCTGGTTGTGATTGACCCAAACATTGCCGTCGTCATCTTCCATCCGCGGCATATGACAGGTCGCACATGAAACACCACTTCCCGCTGGTGCCGTCCCGGCAGTCTCGTTCTGCCAAGCGGCATAGTGGCTGGTCGCCAGAAACGCCTGGCTGTGCGTGTCGTTGTGGCATGTCAAACAAGCATCGACCGATGCAAACTCGGTGTCGAAGCGGTGACCGGAATGGCAGGCGTTGCAATCAAGCTCACGGTGCGAGGCATCGACGTGCATTGAAAGACGAGCGTCTCGCGGAGTCATCGGCGACAAACCCGCAGCCAAACGCATTCCGTGGTGCCCCTCGAAAAACGTTTCCATCTGCCCCTCGTGACAACGACCGCACGTTTGAACGGAAACATCGCGATTCCAGGTTCCGTCCAACGTCGTTGATTCAACGGCTTTGTCTTCGGACAGTTCCAAATGGCAACCGCTGCAGTTCACACCAGCTGATGCGTGTGCGGTGGCCGCCCAATCGTTCAAGAGCGTGACGTCACCTAGTGAGTCTGTCATGGACAACTCAGCGAGCCCGTCGGCGTCCGCTCTTGACAGAGCTTCGTCCGTCACAGCGGACAAGGGCGAACGCTTCAACCCAACCATCTCTTCCAAGAACGCGTCTTCGTCGGCGTGTTTGAGCAAAAAGTTCTCGTACAGAGCCCGGTTGTCGTGGTAGTTGTGACAGCCAGCCGTCGCACAGGAATCAAACTTGAAATCCGCGTGGCTGGGGCGAGTTTCTAGAGTCTCCTGGTGGCAGTGAAAACAATAGTCCGCTGGCATCGTCAGCCCCATGTCCAGCGTTTGCTCCTCGACATGTTCTCGGTGACAGGTGACGCAGTTCTTGGCATCCAGCACGGACAACAATTCCGCATTGGTGGGATCATTGAATTTGCTGGCCGGATGCGTGTCTTTGGCCAGTCGCAGTTCTTCGGCATGGCAACTGGTGCACGCGTCTTCGCGAAGTCCGCTGCCTTCGGTGTGACAAAGGTCACATCGCATCTCAATTTGGTAGTGTCCGTGCGATGTCTTGCCTGGCAACAACATCGCTTTCGTCGATGCACCTGGTGCCAGAGCTGAATAGGCAATGCCACCAATCACCAGCACATTCACGCCGATCAAACTCAACCACAGCTGTTTGGCTCCTGTCATATCAGTACCAATACACGCTGAAGACGTGACCGGCCAACAATGCTGGCAGTGGAACAAACAGGGCGATGTGAATCCAAGTCAACTTGGGCCGCCAAGCTCGCATCAACATGGCGGAATCACCTGACAGCTTGGATTCCAGCGACGAAGCCACTCCGGCCAAACCACCAACCAGAGCCAGCAACAGGAACGTCAGGCTGAGAGCGAAGTTCAAGTTGCTGCCCATTCGGACGCCGGTGTGAACGATCAATCCAAACAACATCGCGGTGCCGATCAAAGCGTGAGCTGCTCGCCACCACCCATAGTCGCCAAAGCTGATTCGCTTGACTCGTTTTCGTAGCGAAAAGACGAGCGCCGCCAACATCAGAAACAACAACGAGAATCCGGTGACTTGTTTGATGAATCCGTCTCGCCAAAACAGATCGATCTTGCGCCATGCATCTTGAACGCTGGTGGCAAACGGTATCGGCGGCAGCAGGAACAAAGCGACACCCAAGCACGCAGCGACAACCGAGGTCGTCAACAGAACTCGGCTGCCACGGACGTTGACCGGTTCGGGACCCTCACCCACCAATTCGCAAAGCATGTTTCGGCAGGTTCCGCAGGCGGTGCCCGCTCCGGTTGCCGCCGACAACTCCGGTACCGTGACATGCCCTTCAGCGATGGCCACCCCAAGTCTCTCTCGCGTCACACCCATGCAAGAACAAACGGTCGCGCAACCCGGCCACTGATGAATTGGCAATCCAGATCCACCGGCGAAGGGTGTTCCCGTCCGCAAAAACCGCACACGCTGGGTCGGCCACAAACGCTTGTGCTGGGCGACTGACATTCGGATCAGATTCACATCGTCCCACTCACCAACCGAAGCCGCACCGACCAAGCGTCCCTGTTCCAAAATCAGTTTGCGGTAGCCATCCTTGCCGGCATGAGTGACCACGACACCCGAGGTCGATTCACCGATTGCTTTGCCGAGAGTGATGACGGGAACGCCGAGAAGCTTCAGTTCAACGGGTTCTTCATCGTCGACGAATTCGGTTTGCTCGCCCGACAAGCGTGCTGCCAACACATCCGCCATGCGATAGCACGGAGCCACCAAACCATGGATTTGTCCATCCACCGCGGCGCACTCGCCAATCGCGAACACGTTTGGGTCGCTCGTTTGCAAACTCCGGTTCACCGCGATGCCACCTCGCGGACCGAGTTCCAACCCGGCTTCTCGAGCCAGTTCATCTCGAGGTCGAATCCCCGCGGCGACCAAGACAATGTCGACTTCAGCCGGATCCGCGTTCTCGAATTCCAACGTCAGCTTGCCATCCCGCGGCACGATCCCTTTCGTGCGACGAGTGACGTGCACTTCGACGCCTAGCGATTCGACCTTCTCACGCAAAACTTTCGCGGCTTGGGCATCAAGCTGCCGCGGCATCAGACCAGGGGCAACTTCCAAAATTGTCGTTGCCAAACCGAGATCCGTGATGACTTTCGCGGCCTCCAATCCCAGCAGTCCACCGCCAATCACAGCCGAAGTCTTGGCATCGTGTTGACAAACGTATTGCTGAATCGCCTCCAAGTCATCGATCGTGCGATAGACAAACACTCCTGGGCTTTCCGCACCTGAAATCGGCGGTACCCATGGATACGAACCTGTGGCCAGCACCAAATGGTCGTACGGCTCCGCGATGCCATGGTCATCGTGAACCAGCTGACGCTCCAAATCGATTCGCGTGATTCGCCGTCCCGTGTGAAGCTCGATCTTGTTCTGCTGGTACCACTGCCTCGGCGAGAGCAACAATTCAGACTCGGGCCGTCCCGCCAACAGCGACGACAGGTTCACTCGGTCATAGGCCGGGCGAGGTTCTTCGCCAAAGACGGAAATCGCAAACCGAGACCGCTGGCTGCTTTCGATGATTCGCTTGCAAAAACCGTGAGCCGCCATTCCACCCCCGACGACGACCAATCTCTCCGCCGATGCGACATCGGCGCGAGGTGGATCGGCGATCTGAGGGGCACTTTGCATGGGCTGGCCAATTGCGTGCTCACGCGAATGGAAGCGATTCACGTGGCACTCTTCTGGAACGAATGATTCGAGCGGGGTGATGTTTTACGTTCCCAAGCACACACCATTCCAAAGGACTCGCCGACACATGCCAGACCATGCCGTCTTCCCCAAGCGACCGTCTAAGGGCGTTCATTCCTCAAAAGATGCATCATTCCGGCATCTTTCGAGGCGATGGGTGAGGGCGCATCTTACGCGTAAGACGGCGGTGCCGATTCTGCCGTTGAAAAGTCAGGCAGGTTGTTGCTTAGTCAGCAGGCAACGGTGCCCGCGGTTTAAGCGAACACGGTGGGAACACTCGATCAGTCAATTTTCTCGAGCTGGCAGTCTTCCAGTTTCACGCTGACGCCTTGTTCCATGAACCGAACAAAGACCAACAAACGAGTTTCATTTTCGCGGCGAATCACGGTGCCCTCGTAATTCGCGAAAGTCCCGTTCTTCACGCGAACGTTTTCTCCGGGTTGCAGTTTGCTCTCGATCGTCAGCGGCACACCCATCACGATCAGGCTGCGGATCTGCTGCAGGTCCTCGATCAGGTCGGGTACCTGCATAATTTCAGAGGCCTTCAACACCGATCCGGTGCAGATCGCTTCGTAACGTGCCTGATCGTCGCCACGCAAAAAAACGTACGTCGAAAACAACGGCACGAACGACTCACGCATGCGCCCGGCGGGCGATCGAAATCGTTGCTTGATCATTGGCGCGTAGTGCGGAACACCAGCTTCACGCAGTTTCCGAATCACCGCTTTCTCTTGGCGAGATTTCGTGTACAGCAACCACCAAGGCGAATCGAGCGATTCCTCTTGGTCGATCAAGTCGTCTGGGTAGCAATCGGGTTCGAAAGGCAGAATGGGCATCGAGGTGACAGCGTCCGTGGAGTCAGAGATGAACCGAGGTGAGTCTTCGATCGTTGCCGATCAACTGTTTTTGAATGCTCGTGTGGTGAATGATCCAACCAGAGTCTCAGTTGGATTCTTCGCGACAAGCGTTGATTGCCGAGACGACTTTGTCCGTGGGGACGTCGCCGACCATCGCCACGTGTCCGATCTTGTCGGGAAGAACAAACCGCAACTTGCCGTGTGAAACTTTTTTGTCACGAGACATGACCGGCAGCATCAGTTCGGGATCGGCATCCTTCCATGCCAGCGGCAATTTCGCAGCGGACAACACGGCCGTTTGTTCTTCTAGCAAAGATGGGCCGCAGAGTTCCATGTCGATGGCCAAATGAGCGGCCATCTGCATTCCGATCGAGACCGCTTCGCCGTGCAAACACACTCCGTAGCCCGCGGTGGCTTCGATCGCATGAGCAAACGTGTGCCCGTAGTTCAAAATGGCTCGGCGGCCGGATGTTTCACGCTCGTCTTCCGCGACCACGCGAGCCTTCGATTCGCAGCTCTTTCTGATCGCGTAACGCAACGTCTCGGGATCTTTGTCGATCATTCGCGAGGCGCTGGTTTGCAACCAAGTGAAGAACTCCGCGTCCTCGATCACGCCGTACTTGATAACTTCCGCCATCCCGCTGATGAAATCGCGATCCGGCAACGTGGAGAGCGACTGGGTGTCAATCCAAACCATTTGAGGCTGCCAAAAACTGCCGACCATGTTTTTGCCGCCGGGCAGATTGATTCCCGTCTTGCCACCAACGCTGCTGTCGACCATCGATAGCAGTGTCGTGGGAACTTGCACGAACCTCAATCCGCGAGTGAACGAGGCGGCGGCAAACCCGGCCAAGTCGCCAACGACTCCGCCCCCGACCGCAACAACCACGCTGCGACGATCTGTCCCCGACTCCAGCATCGTGTTCCAAATCGACTCCAGCTGCGAAACCGACTTGCTCGTTTCACCCGATGGAATCGAGATACTGGTGATGCGGATGTCGGCCTGTTCGAGTTGTTGCTGCACTCGGCTGGCGATCGTATTTGCCACCGCTGCATCGTGTATCAGTACCACATGAGTGCAGTCGCCAACGGCCGTTTGAAAGTGTTTCGCGAAATAGGGCTGCTCAGCAGATTCGGTCAGTCCCGAGCTGATCCAAATGGGATAGCTGCGATCACCAAGCGAGACTTCGATTGATTCAATCGGTTCGGTCATGAGGTCAATGGGTTGGGGCAAAGTTGATTGCACGGTTAGGATAGTGTAGCCGTTGACTTGTTCTTGCGGCATGCCTCGATGGGCCACCCAATCGCGGTCCAATCAATGGACTCTTGTCACTTCAGATTGTGATTTTTGATGAACGAAAACGAGTCGCCCGCAGTGGATCCTCACGCGGACAAGTACAACGACCCGCGGGTGGTCGTCACGCGAACCCAAGTCTTGGCGTTGGTGGCGATCTTTGTGGTCGGTGCGATTGCGGCCGTGGTCAGCATCTATGCCCGCAAGACAAAACTTGAGAAGACGACCAAGTTTTGGGGCCCGGACGTGATCACCGCGATCCAGTTGGGCGACCACGTCGAACTGATTCCGGGACCTGGTGCCGATTTCTCACAAGTCGAACTGACCGCCTTCCCGGGTCTGGGCCACCTTCGCAAGGCATTGCTGGAAGAGAACCACTACCAATGGGCGACGGTGGAGGACTTTTCAGTCGAGGCTTTGGCCGACGTTCCTGCCACGGAAGATTTTGCTGGTGAGGCGAACGAGCAACCGATGGTGGTTCGTTTGGAGTTCTCTGACCCTCATTACAAACGAGTTCCACCGGCCTTGATCGATGTGGAATTGATCAGCGGAACGGTCGGCCCAGCGGACGGATCCCAAAGAGTGAAGGTGACCGATCGAGTTCGCCCGGCTCTTCGTCACCAATTGGGATTGCTGATGAAGGTCAGTGAAATGCGATACAGCCAGCGAAATCATGCGGCAAACGAAGAGGCCGCCACGACGGAATGAACCGGCGTCGCCTCGTTGCCCGCTCAACGCAGGCCCCACCATAGAACCGCGGCGACGACGAACGCGTGAACAACGGCGGCGATGGCGAACTGGATCCGGTAAGAGACCTTGGACGTTTTGTGCCTCAGCTTCTGCCCAGCGAGGTATCCACCGGGCCATCCGCCTAACACGCTGGCCAGCAGCAGCGTCTTTTCTGGGATGCGACGAGCGTTTCCGCGAGCGGCTCGTTTGTCCATCCAATACAAAACCGCGGTCAACACACTGGCAAAAAATGTTTCAGCGGCGATGATGAGTGCGAGCGTCACGGACCGTTTCTCCGAAGGCGTATTTCATTCCCGCCGCATCCAGCTGCGGGATCGTTCCTAACGATTGTTCTTCGCATGTCATCACGTTCGCGCAAAGCCCGCTCGAAAGCCAAGTCCCAAAGAGAAGGCAAAACCGCGTTCAAAAATTCTGATGCCGGATCTTTCGGCGATGGAATCCTCTCCGGCGGCAAGAAATCCAACGGCGACTCATCGAAAGCTGGCGGGTTGGCGAATCTGAACGTTCCCTATCCCGCGGGCCTGCCGACCGATCGCCCGCTCGATCAAGAAGACTACTTCGAACAGCTTGCGATTTGGTTGGATTTGGAAGCCGAAGCCGAACGAGCCCGCCTCGCCAAACTCCGTCAAATCCGGTCTCAGCGAGATGTGGAAAGCACCGGCCAAGCGATCGTGGGGCTCGACATGGTCGATTACCACACCGGTTTGGCCGGGCGTTATCTGCTCGACCTGGCCAAACCCGGCGGGAAAGACTTGCCCATGAACCGGCTGAAGGTTGGCTCGCCCGTTGTGCTGTCGATGGACGACGATCCGTCGGATGAAGGCATCGCAGGAGTCGTCAGCCGTCGAAAAAATCATTCGATCCAAATCGCGACCGACACGTTCCCGATTCGCGATCAGGACGAACTGAAGAAGAGTGGTGTTGGCAAACACGGTAAATCCGGCCAGCGTCCCGCTGTCACTTCCGACCGGTTCCGATTGGACATGTCACCGGACGAGACGACTCGCCTGCGCCAACTCGCCGCCATGGCACGAGCCCAAGAAATTCGCGGTCGCTCAGGCAAACTCCGCGACGTGTTGCTGGGAGTTAAAACTCCTCGCGTCGATGGCAACCCGATCGACACGCATGACATCGATCCGGAAAGCTTCCAATTCGAACTGAATGACATCGACTTTCGAACGGAACTCAATCCGCCACAGCGCGATGCGGTCGCGTTCGCAATGATGGCCGATGACGTCGCGATCATCCACGGTCCTCCCGGCACTGGCAAAACAACCACCATCGCCGAGATCATTGCTCAGTCCGTCGAGCGCGGCGAACGAGTCCTCGCTTGTGCGGCCAGCAACACCGCCGTCGACAACCTGCTAGAACGCCTCGTGCGTTTGATGCCCAACGTGGTTCGCGTCGGTCACCCCGCTCGCGTTTTCGAATCTCTACAAGAGCACACGCTCGACGCACTGGTTGAATCGGACCCAACCAGCACGGTGATCAAAGACCTCCGTCGAGAGCTCGATCAAATTCTGCGAGAAGCCAACCGTCCAATTCGCGCTAGCGGCGGTCGAGAGCGCAAACAAAGATCTGAACTGTTCAACGAAGCCGGCCGACTTCGCGGCATGATCCGTTCCCAAGAACGCAGCATCGTGCGTGCGGTGATCGACCGGGCTGATGTGATCTGCACGACGACCACGATCGACGAAGAGCTGCTCAGCGATCAATCGTTTGATTTGGTCGTCGTCGATGAATCGTGCCAGTGCACCGAGCCTGGAATGTGGCAAGCGATCCTGCGAGCCGATCGTTTGATCTTGGCTGGCGACCATTGCCAGTTGCCTCCGACGGTCTTGTCCGACGACGCCGCAAAGATCGGAATGCGAGACTCGTTGATGCAGCGTCTCGTGCATCGCTACGGCGAACGGATTTATCGCCGACTCACCGTTCAGTACCGCATGAACGAATCGATCATGCGATTCAGCAGCGATCATTTCTACGACGGCACCCTGATCGCGGACGCTTCCGTCAAACGGCATCGCCTGTGCGATTTGCCCAACGTCGAGGAAAACGATTTCACGACCGAACCATTGCTGTTGATTGACACCGCAGGTGCGGGCTACGAAGAAGAATTGGAACCCGACGGCCAAAGCAAACTGAACCACGGGGAAGCCAAGGTCATCCTGCAGCTCGTCAAACAACTCGCCGACATGGGAGTCACCGGCGATCAAATTGCAGTCATCGCTCCCTATGCCGCGCAAGTCCGCAACCTCCGCATGCGGTTGGATCTTGACGGCATCGAAATCGACACCGTCGACGGATTCCAGGGCCGTGAAAAAGAAGTGGTGCTGATCACCATGACTCGCAGCAACCCCGACGGCGAAATCGGATTCCTATCCGATCAACGCCGCAGCAACGTGGCACTCACGCGAGCCAAACGGAAACTGATTGTGGTTGGAGACAGCGCCACGCTCTGCAGCCACGATTTCTATTCCGAACTGTTTGGCTACTTCGAAGACGCTGGTGCTTACCACAGCGTGTTCACGCTGGAAGGACACTGATACGCCGCAGCACTCGCAACAATACCACGCAACGAACTAAATCAGCCGCCGAGCGTTAGCTCCCGGTTACGAGCACTTCACCAAACGAATCGTGCTACAGCTCTTAACAGGGCTGCGCAAGCCGCCCGGTGAATCACCAAGGCTATTCCGCCGATGCACTCAATACGACGGCGGGTGAATCCGTATGGCCAGCGAAGATCGCGTTCTTCTCTTTGATGTATTGAAGGCTAAAAAAAGCAGGTTTCCCAAGCCCCACGTTCCCGAACTGTCGTTCGGTTTTCAGATCCCAAAACCGGATGGTCGAGTCAACCATCGATGTCACGACCGTCTGGTCGTCATCCAAAAACAAATGATCGATCGCATTGTGACGGTGCCCTTTTAAAGTCGCGATGGGCTCAAGCTCTGGATAAGACCGAATTCGGATGACGCGGTTGTGATGTGACGACAAGAATTGCTTCCCCTTCGAATCAAAGCAAATTCCCGCATAAGCTTCGGACTCATCCACACGTTCCAACAACGATAACTTCTGATCGGCGAAACGGTAGAGATGGCTTGCCCCCATCACGATCAAGGCGTCTTCATTGGGAACTCGGCATAGCTCCAATAGATTCCCGTCCCCCGTATCAAACTCGTCCACGAAGGAAAAGTCGTCGGCGCGATGGAGGAGCATACGATCGTTGAAAAGCGTGACCAACAAACCATCGATAAAAAGTAGACCTCGGCAGGTTTTCTCTGCTTCAGGAGGGGCAATCGTGGTCTCAACTTCGCCGGTGATGGAATCCGCAATCACAACCCCATTTGAACTGCCAATTGCCATCCGCCGGCCGTCGGGATGGAGAGCGATCGCGAGTCCAAATTCGCAAGGGTAGTTTCCGATGTGTCGCATGTCGTCGACGCCGGACTGATGGTTGTGGTGCCCGACAACGCCACCACGGAATCGAACATACACATTGGAATCGCCATGATTTGGTGTGTAACTATTGTGCAGTCGATACTTCTCACTCGCGAAAAGATCGCTGCCCGGCGTCTTCCAAATGAGATCCGATGCGTCCCACAATCGCACCGTCCCATCCAAACTCGATGTGATGATTCGGGGAACGCCTTGATCGCTAGCCACAAACTTGACGCTCGAGATCCCCTTCTCGCTCGCCTGAAACACATTGGTATGAATAAGTCTCTTGCCATTGGTTGTCTGATAGAGATCCCACAAGAGAATCATTCCTTCATCAACACCCGCGCAGACATAACGCCCGTCATCCGTGATATCGACGCAGCGGATCCGGCCCGGGATATCTTCGAAATACGCAACCAATTCACATTCTTTGCCATCAACCACCTGAACCTTGTCGGAATTGCAGGTGACCAAACGCAACTCACCGCTTTCGTGCAACGGTTTGGAAAACGCAAAGGAAGAGGATGCCACGATGATTGGCAGAGAAAAGGACTTCTCCGAATCTTTGTCCCAAACGAACACTCGTCTTTCACCCTCGTCCGGGTCGTTCAGCGAAGCGACACTCACGCCGTCACCTACAAACTGAAGACACTCGTTTCTACTCCCACCTTCAATGCGTTCAACCAGGTCCCCATCGACACTATGAATCTGCACGCTGCGATATCGTTCTGCTGAGGCAACGTATTTGCCGTTTGACGAGTAGGCCACGGACTCGATGGTGTTCTGGTGTCCGACCATCGATTCCACCACCTCGCCAGTTTGGACGTCACCGACCATGACCAAGTTGTAACCGAGGCTGCCATTCAGACCCGTCACAAAACGCTGATTGTCGGGACTGAGAGCGACGGCATTGAGTTGATTGCCGACTTGATGGCGATGCAGAACCTCCTGCGTCTCCAGGTCGATGACATGCAACTGCCCTTCTTCGCCGACGGAAAGAGCCAGCTTCCCGTCGTCCGAAACGGCTACCTCATTCGCTTTGCCCTCGTGCGTCGTCAGCAAAACGGATGGCAGTTCTGTCGTCAGGCGATCGAGCAATTGCCAAGCGAAATGCGGCTTCGCGTCCTCGCCGATTCGATTGAGGTTGGACTTCTCCTTCGGGCTGTACTTCTGAAGCAACTTTCTCGCTTCGACAAAATTGTGTGACGCATAGGCCTGATAGGCCAGCGTCATGTCCGCCACGTACAAGTACTGCCGCAGTTCTTCCTCGCTAGTGGCAAGTTCGACGTTGGTTCGCGAAAGTTCTTCGTTGGTGGCATCGAGAGCCGTGTTGATGCTCATCAAACGACCGGAGTAAATCGAGATAGTTGCAATCACAGCGATGATGGTCGTCACCATTCCGATCAAGGACACCAAGGCGACCATCGGATTGCGTTCGCTCCAACGGAACAACCGTTCGCTCCATCCCGGCATCTTCGCAGTGACAGGTTCATGACTTACGAACCGCCGGAGATCGTTTGCGAACTCTGCTGCGGTGGCGTAACGGTTCGCTGGCGTGAGCGACATTGCTTTGCCAATGATCGCTTGCAAAGGCCGAGGCAGTTCCGGACGCACGGAACCCGCGGGCGAGTGAGCCCCTTGGGTAACTTGATTCAGGATTTGTTCCCGGGAACCCGAATAGGCTCGCTGAAGCGTCGCCCATTCGTACAGCGTGACGCCCAAACTGTAGATGTCCGACTGAGGCGTTGTGGCCGCGGTTGCACCGGAAGTCTGCTCGGGGCTCATGTAAGCGGGAGTCCCCAGCACGTCGCCGGTCATCGTCAGCGCGGTGTTCTCATCTTCGGTGAACGCCAAACCAAAGTCCGTGAGCCAGATCTTGCCGTCACTGTCGAACATCAAGTTCGAGGGTTTGACATCACGGTGAATCACGCGATCGTTGTGAGCGACTTGCAACGCATCCGCCACATTCGCGATCGAATCGGCGATGAACTCAAACGAGTCGCTCGACGCACTTCCCGCTTCGACGCTGATCCTTGTGTTGACTGTTTCGCTGCTTGGTCCTGGCGAACACGTTCGAGTGTCGTCGTTGCCGGACTCTTGCGAAATTCGATCGGCCAGGGTTTGTCCGTCGATGTAACGCATGACGAGGTATTGCGTTCCCTCGTCGACTCCGGAATCCAGCAACGGAACGATGTGGTCATGCTGCAAATCCTGGATCAGCGTGGACTCGCGTTCGAACCGGCGTCGTAAACGAGCCTGTTTCGACGCGCGATGTTGCAGCAGTTTGAGCGCCACCTTCTGCCCCGTGGTGACGTCCTCGGCCAGGTACACCTCGCCCATCCCGCCCGTGCCCAGCGTCCGGATGACTCGGTAATTGCCAAAGTGTTCAAGAGACTCGTTGAAGCCACCCGCCTCTGTGCCGGCAGCCTCGGTCGGATTGTCAGGTGGTAGACTCACGTCGTGTAGAACCGTCGGCTTCGATAGCGGCATTGGCATTGGTGGAGAACGTTCACCCCGAACGTGATCGCACTCCATGCAATCACAGGTCAGTAGCCTCCCAATGATAGCTAGGGCCGACATTCCCCGCAGGACGATCGAGTCTGTTCGCTGGCAGATTTCACGATTCAAACCATCGCCTAGTACTACAGCGCTAACTGGAGTTGTAACGGTTCGGTGTTTTGGTTGAGAATAGCGGTTTGAGATTTGGTTTGCCGCACGGAGGTTCAGGCATGGACGTCGATGATTTGGAGCAACTTGAAGATCGGCTGGACGCTTATCTGGCTCGCTTTGGCGACTGTTTTGGGCGGAGCGATACTCGAGCCCATTTGACTACTTACGTTCGTGGGCAGCTGTCGGATCTGGATGCCAAAAGCGTCGAGCCGATTGCCTTGCAAGCCGGCACACCAGTGCGAACTCTGCAAGAGTTTCTCGCTCAACATCGATGGAACGAAGACGCTCTTCGCAGGAGGCTAATTCACATCGTCCGTGATGAGCACGTCACCGCCAACACGGTCGCGATCATCGACGAAACCAGTGACGTCAAAAAAGGCGATAAGACGCCCGGCGTGCAGCGACAATGGTGCGGCAAAGTTGGCAAGCAAGAGAACTGCATCGTCACGGTTCATCTCGCCGCGGCGACCGAGGACTTTCACTGTATGGTCGATGGCGAATTGTTTCTTCCTGAGAGTTGGAGCAACGATCGACAGCGTTGTGCTGCCGCTGGCATCCCTGACGAAATGGTGTATCGCCCCAAGTGGCAGATCGCGTTGGAATTGCTTGACCGAAGCGAAGGCGAGGGGATCGTGTTTCCATGGCTGACCGCCGATGAAGGCTACGGCGGCAAACCTGGCTTTTTGGAAGGCCTGGCTAGTCGTGACCAGAAGTTTGTGCTCGAAGTACCGCGAACATTTTCGGTTTGGGAGAAGCCGCCTGAAGTGACCGAGCAGCCCTACCGCAAGGGAGGCCGGGGTCGAGGTCGCAAGACGCCCCGCATCAAGAGTGGGGAAAGCTTGCCGCGAAGTGTCGAAACGGTGTTCTGGCACGGCGAAGCGATGAAAGCGAAACGCTGGAAACGATACCGCGTCAAAGACGGCGAGAAAGGTCCGATCATCTGGGAAGCCAAGCGGGTTCGCGTGACACTCAAAGGCAGCGACGGCTTACCGGGAATGTCACTGTGGTTGGTGGTGGCGAGAAACGTGCTTGATGGCGAACTGAAATTCTTCGTCAGTAACGCGAGCCAATTCACTTCGATGGCGATGCTTCTGCAATTCGCTTTCCAACGCTGGCGAGTCGAGCGTTGCTTCGAAGATCAGAAACAGGAGGTCGGCTTGGACTGCTACGAGGGACGTCGCTACTTGGGACTGAAGCGTCACCTGATCATCACGTCGCTGAGCTACTTGTTCTTGTCGCAAACCTGTCAGCAGGCGTGGGAAAAAAAATACGGAGTGGACGATTCAGCAAATTCGCGACGCGGTCGACGCGATCGTTGTCAGCTGGTCGCTTCCTCGCGAGAGTCGTCGCACCTTGCTTGAACAGGTCGCCTCGCGAATCAATTACCATCAATCTCGCAATGCCGCGGCCCGCGTCAGCCACACACGAAGTAAGCTCGAGAGATACGCTACGCTTGGAATCGATCCCGACACCATCACACGATGTCGATGGGCGAAAACTTAGCGCTGTAGTACTAGTGGTCTGTCACAGCTAAAATCCAGGGTTGATCGTAGTGGACGAGTCCTTGGATTTGACGCCAGTCCAGGACTCGTCGCCTCGTCCACTACCCTAAGAATAAGTCGTGACAGACCACGAGGGATCACTCGACCTGTTCCGCATTGGCGGACTTGATCGCCCGAGCCAACTTCTCGCGAGAATTTTTGGTCATCAACATCTCCGTGGGCCGCTTAATCGAGGTCAGCATCAGCATGTCTGCGTCTTCGATGTAGTGAAGCTGATTTTGATAGTGCTCGCCAGTTGGAAGAGCCCCCAGCTCGCGTTCGCTGGCGAGGTCCCAGAATCGAACCACGCCTTCATCCCCGGTGGTGGCGACCGTTCGACCACGGTCTAAAAAAATGCAATCACCAATCGGCCTGGAATGCCCTCGTAGAACTGCGGTCGTCTCGTTCTCAGGGAAGCTTCGGATCTCGACCAATCGGTCGTCAAAGACGATCGCGATTTGCTTCGCGGTTGAATCAAAGCTCACGTGCGAATATCGCACCGCCGTTGACGCAGTGGCCTCAAAAATTGAAACGCTCGAATCTTCATAGATGCTAAGCATACTCGACGAACTCAGCATCAAGGCATCACGGTTTGGAATGTCGTACAAGAAAGCGAAGTTGTCACTTGGAAGTTCATGGGTTTCGATCAGCTCGAAGTTTTCCACGTCATAGACCAACAGAAGCTTCGGCAGCAGCACGCACAATTTGCCATCCACAAACTTTGCGTCGTTGATTGGTTCGCCTCGATGCGGGGGCACGATTTTGGCGAGGAGTTTTTTCGCTTGCAAGTCACGCACCTCCACCTCGACTTCGGATGTCACAACAAGCATTGAAGCATCGGCGTTGCTCGCAAGTCTGGTCCCCCATTCCTTCAGCTCGCTCTCGATTGGCTGCATCTGATGCAGGTCACGTCTGGGGTCGTAGTGCCAGACCGTGTTGTCGCTGAGTTTGACAAAGACATCAAACGGGTTGTCGTCGGGAGAATAGATATTGGTGACGTGTGCGGACGGGAACGTGCGTCCCCGCGGGTTGGGACGAACGGGCAATTTGTCCTTGAGGTCCCAAAGCCGAACCGAGCCGTCTTCGCCTGCTGTGACTATCCGGGCGGAATCGGCTGGATCTGGCAACGCCTGAAGGCTGCTGACTTGGCCTTTGGACGCTTGAAACACCAAAGGAGCCTGCAAAAACCCGTCCTCTGCACGGTTCGTCAGCGTCCATGCATACACAGTTCCATCGTCCGTGCCATTGAACAAGTCCTCTCCATTGGCAGCAATTCCAACGCAGCGTACGGGCGTGTCCATCGCAAATGCTTTCGCAAAGTATTCAGTATTCGTGGAATCAGCAATCTTGAAGTCCTTCGCTCCGTACGAGAACATTCGGAAGATGCCATCGCCCAAATCAACTGTTGAAAAGTGTGTGGTTTCGTCATTGACCGGTGCTTCAATCTCTTTCCCAGAGTCGAGATCCAGGAGACTCAATCGTCGCTTTGAGTCCACTTCTTTCACATAGGCAATGAGGTGACCATCACCCGCGAATTGCACTGACTCGTTCCGTGAGCCACCGTAAAATGTCTTGACGACTCTTCCTTCTCGATCGTGGACTTGGACGTTGCGGTAGCGGCCCGCCGTCGCAAACATCTCTCCGTCGGAAGAGAACGCAGCGGACTCAACGTTATGCCAGTGGCCCAGCAGTTCCAAAGTCTCTTTCCCGGTGGCAATTTCGCGGACGGTGATGCCATTGAATCCGACGTCACCATTGAGACCTGTCAGGAAATGCTGGTTGTCAGGGCTGATCGCGATCGCATCGAGTCGTCCGGGGAGCTTGTACTGATGCGTTCGCTGCTTCGTCGCCAAGTCAATGACGTGAACCTCGCCGTCGTGACTGACCGAAATGGCGATCTTCCCGTCATTTGAAATCGCCACTTCTGTTGCCGGGCCATTGTGTTGCGTGAGCAAGACCGAAGGAGGCGGCGTGACCAAGTAATCCAGGCATCGATACGCGAACCGTTGCGGCGTCGCTTCCTCCGATTCGAGTCGATGCTTATCGAGCAATTGCTTGGTCGTCCGGAGATTGTTTCCTTTGTAAGCCTGGAACGCCAGCGACATGTCGGACACGTACAACTGTTTGCTCAGCTGAGCTTCACGTGATTCAAGTTCCAGGTTGGTTTTGATCAGCTCATCGTTGCTCTCGGCAAGCTGTGCATTGACTCGCGTCAGCTGATCCGAGTGCATCGCCTGCATTCCCAAAACCGCCATGATCGTAGTGATAACTCCGATCAACGACGCGAGCGCCACCATCGGGTTGCGTCGTCGCCAACGCGCCAATTTCTCCGTCCAGCCTGGCATTTTGGCTCGAACAGGTTGACCAGCGGCAAACCGCCGAAGGTCGTCCGAGAACGCGGCAGCCGTCGGATAACGAGCCTCGGGGGATCGCGACATCGCCGTGCAAATGATGGCTTCGAGTGCCGGTGGCAGCTCCGCCCGGAGGCTTCGAGGCGTGGCAACACTCCCGTTCGCGATGTTGACCAGGATCTGTTCCCGATTGCCACTGAAGGGACGTTGCAACGTGGCCCATTCGTAGAGCGTCGCACCCAAGCTGTATACATCCGAACGTCGTGTGACGTCGGTCTGCGAGCCAAGCGTTTGCTCGGGACTCATGTACGCCGGAGTTCCCAGCACGTCGCCGGTCATTGTCAGCGCGGTGCGGTCATCTTCCGTGAACGCGAGGCCGAAATCAGCCAACCAGATTTTCTCGTCTTGATCGAAAATTAAGTTGGCGGGTTTGATGTCGCGGTGGATGACTCGTTCGTCGTGAGCGACCTGCAACGCATCGGCGATGTTCGCGATCGAAGTGGCGATAAACTCAAACGAATCAGGATGATCCTCGTGCAGTGGATCGCCCGCACTCGCCGCTGTCGTATCCTGGCTGTTCCCGATCGATAACGATGCGGTCTGACCACAACCTTGAGGGACCGCAATTCGCTCGGCCAAGGTTTGGCCGTCGATGTACCGCATCACCAGGTACTGCATCCCCTGTTCGACTCCGGCGTCAAGCAGCGGAACGATGTGGTCGTGCTGCAAGTCCTGAATCACATTTGATTCACGTTCGAAGCGACGACGCATCCGTGGCTTCTTGGACGCCTGATGCTGCAGCAACTTCAGCGCGACACGTTGCCCCGACGTCGTGTCCTCGGCCAAATACACCTCGCCCATCCCACCGGCACCCAGCGTCCGGATGACTTGGTACTTGCCAATGTGCTGCGGAGGCAGGTTCATTTCACCGACTTCCGTCGCGACCGCATCCTTAGGATTGTCAGATTGGAGATCCACTTCGTGTTGAACCGTCTTTGTCGAGATCGCGAGGAGTGTTGAAAAGCGTTGACGAGCACAGACCGTGCTATTTCGTCTCGTCGGCTGTCGATGCCATCAGTGCGTTGGAACTATCACGCGATTCGGAAGCCAACCAATCAGCACCGCGATCGGTCACCCAAAGCTCCATTGGCCCCGCCGCAGAAGTTGCCATCAACATGTCGGCTTCTTCAAAGTAGTGCAGGTAGTTGTCCTGGCTTTTTCCGGTCGCAAGCGATCCAAATTCGCGTTCGCTTTCGATGTCCCAAAACCGAACGATTCCTTCTTCGCTCGTGGTCGCGACCGTCATGTCGTCGTCCATGAACAAACAATCGCTCGGTTGCTTGAGATGCCCTCGCAATACGGCAACGGTTTCGCCTTCTGGGAACGTTCGAACTTCGACGAGACGGTTCTTCCGGATGATTGCCATCTGGTCTCCGCGAGAATCAAAAACGACACGTTTGAAATACTCCGCAGCGGACCCAGCCTTCTCGTAGAAACTGGCTGACATTCCTTCCACTTTGCACAGCGCTCGCTCGGTGACGACCATCAAAGCGTCTTCGAACGGAATCCGCGTCATGTAAACCGCATTGTCAATCGGAAGCTGGATAATACCGGCTAAGGAGTAGTCCGGCAATTCGTAGACCAGCACCTCTTCGGTATAGAGGACATACAATCGTTTCCCCAAGAAATGAAGGCCGCGACATTGCTTCTCCGAGTAATGCTCGGGAATATTCTTGATGAGTTTTTTCGATTCAACATCGTAAAGATTCAGCTCGGTCCCAGACGACACCGCAACGACCGAGGCATCCTTCGTCGCCGCGATATAGTCACTGATTTTTGTGCCGTGGAGAGCGATCACAGATAACTCACAGTGGCTCTCTTTTGGATTGTAGTGAGCCACCACGCCGCCATTGAGCCTAAGAAAAACATCGGACGATCCATAGTGTGCCGACGCGATCTGTTTCGTGGGAGTGCTCGGATAAGCTGCCTTCGGGTGAGCCGGACGAATTGGCATCTTCTCTTGCGTGTCCCACAAAGTGACATTGCCATCTTCAGAAGACGTCACAAAGCAAGGTGTTTCGGTATCTTCCGGTAAAACCTCGATGTCATAGATCCGACCATTCGCGGCCGGCACCAAGAGCGGACGAAACAATTGGTTGTAGAAGTCCCGGTCTTTCAAACGCCAAATGTAGACAGACCCTTCGTCGGTTCCCGAGTAGACCAGTTCTCCGTCATCGCTGATTGCCACACATCGGAACGTCGCATCAAACAGATCCATCTGAACAAACGGCTGTGGTTGATCGAAATCACAGACGGAAAGAGAACCGTATCCCTGTGCAACGGTTCGGAACTGGCCCGATTCAGGATCCGGTTTCGACATCGCAAATTGAGCCGCCATCACATCGATCGGGAGAGTGACTTCTTCTTTGGAATCCAAATCTCGAACTCTTATTTCGCGATCTGGTTTCGAATCGTTGACATAGACCAAACGATGGCCGTCACCGATGAAATCCAATGACTCGTTCCGCGTTCCCGCATCGAGAGATTCAATTAAATTGCCTTCAACATCGTGAATCTGGATCTGTCGATAGCGGTCCGCTGTCGCGATCAACTTTCCATCTGGCGATATCGCGGTCGACTCAATCGAGTGCCAGTGGCCGAGCAAACCCAGAACCTCTTCGCCATTGTCGACGCGATGCAGCTTGATCGGGCTGAACCCAATGGAATCATTCAGGCCGGTCAAAAAAAACTGATTATCGGGACTGAGCGAGACGGAATTGAGACGCCCAAGCAACTGGTACTGAGCAAGCAATTCGCGTGACTCGAGGTCCACCACATGCACCTCGCCTCCCTCCGAAACCGAAACGACAAGCTTGCCATCTTCGGATACAGCCAGTCCGGTGGCAGGAGAACTGTGCTGGGTCAGCACGGTCGAAGACGGCGGCTCCGCGAGATAGTCCAGCAACTCGAATGCAAATCTTCGAGCACCATAGGGATTGGTTTGAGATCCATGCTTGTCCAGCAACTGCTTCGTCGTGTAGAGGTTGTTCCCTGCGTAGGCTTTGAAGGCGAGTGACATATCAGAGATAAAAAGCTGATTGCTCAGTTGCGCTTCGCGAGCTTCTAACTGCAGGTTCGAGACGATCAGATCGTCATTGCTCTTTTCCAACTGCTC